>NZ_JBQKLF010000003.1:0-187610 GCF_052116365.1 Fundicoccus sp. Sow4_D5
GGGGGGGCCCCACTTATAGTTCACCACTCCTGTAAAAAATGTTTAATCCTAAATATTCGCCCATTAACACAGTTTGTTACATCCCCCACTATTCTTCCATCTTATAAGCGAGTTGATGCTTTAGTACATACTCGCTTAAATGCGTTAGAAGTCTCCTGTCTGAACGCCCTGTCTCACATCCTATCTTAAAGCGGCTTGCATTTCATGGATGTAGTCGTAAATGTAAGGCTTTGCTTTTTCACCGTGGGTTTCCACTAGACGCACAATCCCACTCCCTACGATCACGCCATCTGCTTTAGCTGCAATATCTTTAACCTGACTAGGTCGGTTGATACCAAAGCCAACTGCTACTGGAATATCTGAAACTGCCCGAATTTCAGCAACCATAGCTGAAATATCCGTTGTGATATTTGAACGGACCCCAGTTACCCCCATTGAAGATACTAAATAAATAAACCCTTCCGCCTCTTTAGCAATCGCTCGAATTCGATTTTTTGACGTTGGGGCTATCAAAGTGATCACTTCAATCCCATATTGGCTAGCAACTAGTTTAACTTCTTCTTGTTCTTCAAAAGGTAAATCAGGGATAATAATACCCGAAATACCAATTTCCTGACACTTGGCGAAGAAATTGTCATAACCGTAAACAAAAACTGGGTTTAAATAAGTCATAAAAACTAATGGTACATGTATTTTATCTTTTAAATCAGCCACCATATCAAAGACATTATTCAAGCGCACCCCTGCTGATAAGGCCCGAACGCTCGCATTTTCTACGACTGGTCCTTCAGCGATTGGATCTGAAAATGGAATCCCGATTTCAATCAGGTCAGCCCCTACTTCTTGGGCAGCTAGGATATTTTCAGCTGATTGGTCCAGGTTGGGATCGCCTGCCATCAAATAGGTGATAAAGGCTTTTTTATCTTGGAATGCTTCAGCTATTTTACTCATAAATCTCTTCTCCTTTATAACGGGCAATGGCTGCCACATCCTTGTCCCCGCGTCCTGATAAACAAATCACAATGCTTTGGTCTGGTGACATGGTTGGGGCCAGCTTCTTAGCGTAAGCCACAGCATGTGCTGATTCAATCGCTGGAATAATCCCTTCTATTCTAGATAAATATTCGAAGGCAGCTACCGCTTCATCGTCTGTTACCGGTACATATTCAGCGCGCCCAACTTCATTTAAACGGGCGTGTTCTGGGCCGATGCCTGGGTAGTCAAGCCCCGCTGAAATAGAATAAACTGGTGCAATTTGACCATATTCATCTTGGCAAAACAAGCTCTTCATACCGTGGAAAATACCTCTCGTCCCCTTAGCAATAGTCGCTGCATGTTGAGTGGTATGAATGCCTTTTCCAGCCGCCTCACACCCAATTAACCGAACTCCTTCATCTTCAATAAAGTGGTAGAAAGTCCCAATAGCATTGGACCCACCACCCACACAAGCAATGACCGCATCCGGTAATTGCCCGTGATTTTTCTGGAATTCATCTTTAATTTCACGAGAAATCACACTTTGGAAGTCACGCACCATAGTTGGATATGGATGAGGCCCCATGACAGAACCTAGAGCATAATGGGTATCCTCCACCCGGTTACTCCATTCACGCATGGTTTCATTCACCGCATCCTTCAAGGTTTTGGTCCCCTTAGCCACACTGTTAACCTTAGCCCCTAACAATTCCATCCGAAAGACATTCAAAGCTTGGCGGTCTGTATCTTCTTGCCCCATAAAAATTTCACATTCCATCTTCAACAAGGCCGCCGCTGTTGCTGTCGCCACCCCGTGCTGACCAGCCCCAGTTTCTGCAATTAAACGGGTTTTCCCCATTTTTTTCGCCAACAAGGCTTGCCCTAGGACATTATTAATTTTGTGCGACCCGGTATGGTTCAAGTCTTCTCTTTTTAAATAGACCTTGGCCCCGCCTAAATCAGCCGTCATATTCTCTGCATAATATAAACGCGACGGACGACCAGCATAATCATTTAATAAAGTCGTCAACTCCGCCTGAAATGCCTCATCATTCTTATAAAAATTGTAGTCTTTCTCCACCCGTTGCACTTCAGCCATCAAGGTTTCTGGAATATACTGGCCACCAAAGTCGCCAAATCTACCATTAGTCATGTGTTACCTCCCGTATTTTCGCTACGAATTTCTGCATTTTCACTGGATCCTTTACCCCGTCTGTTTCAAGTGACGACGACGCGTCTACCGCATATGGTCGGACCACTTTTAAGGCCTCTTCAATATTTCCAATCCCTAGACCTCCAGCCAGAAAAAAGGGCTTCTCTTGGTATGCTGACACCATTTGCCAATCAAATATCTTCCCTGAACCACCGCGGCTAGGACTCAAGCTGTCGAATAATAAATAGTCAGCTTGATTTGGATCTACCACCAATTCATCCCCAACCGCAACCGATTTGATAATGTGTTGGTCAACTTGACCCTTCAAATGTGCAATATAAGCCTGGTCTTCTTCGCCGTGTAACTGGACTAAATCAATAGTCCCCGCCTGACAAATCGCCACAATCTCTTCAATTGGGGCATTTACAAAAACGCCCACCGTTTGAATATCCGCCGCTAAATCACGTCTAAAGCTTGCCGCTAAGTCAGGCTTCACATACCGCTTGGTTTCTGGCACAAAGATAAAACCCACATAATCTGGTTTAGCCGCATTCGCTGCCTCAATATCTTCCGGCCTTCTCAAGCCACAAATTTTCACTTTAATCATTACAAAGCCCCTTTAAGTTCACTTAATTTCACTTGCTTATCCTCAGCCAACATCATAGATTCACCGATTAAAACCGCGTCCACCCGGTTGTCATGCAATAATTTGATATCCGCTGCTGTCTTAACCCCACTCTCAGCAACAAATACCGTGTCATCCGGCGTCAGATTTCTCAAGCGAATCGAATTTTGGAAGTCCACTTCAAAGTTATGTAAATTTCGGTTGTTGACCCCAATAATTCGGCTACCAGCTTCAATGGCCATGGCGATTTCATCCGCATCATGGGCTTCCACTAAAACCGACAAGCCCAATTCGTCCGCTAAGGAAATGTATTCGGCCAACTGGTCTGGACTTAAGATTGCACAAATCAATAGTATAGCGTCCGCCCCGATTGCCCGAGCTTGGTAGATTTGGTAAGGGTCGATCACAAAATCTTTCCGCAAAATGGGAATATCCACTGCTTGGCTAATTTCCTGTAAGTATTGGTTGCGCCCTTGGAAATAATCTTCTTCTGTTAAAACCGATAAGGCCGTCGCTCCAGCCGCTTGGTAATCTTTGGCAATGTCCACATAAGGGAACTCTTTAGCAATTAAACCCTTTGATGGCGAGGCTTTTTTCACTTCGCATATAAAAGACATGTCCCCTTCTTTCAAGGCTTGTTCAAAAGCAAATGGTGGCAAATGACGGTCTGGAAAAGTCACCAACAATTCTTCCAAAGGTGTTTTCAGCTTATCCTCGGCTACCCTTTTTCCCCGGGTAATAACAATTTCATCTAAGATACTCATGCAATGACCTCCTGACCAATAAGGTTTGTTGCGGCAATAAATTCATCTAATTTGGCTTTAGCCTTACCTGAATCAAGCATTTCTTCAGCCAGTCGAACACAGTCGCGTAAAGACAATTCATCTTTACCCATGTACAGGCAGCAAGCCGCGTTCATGACAACGATATTGCGGCGGGCACCTTGTTCACCGTTTAAAATATCTAAAGCGATTTGAGCATTCTCTTCTGGGTCTCCACCGATTAGCTCGCTCAATTGACCACGTTCAAGGCCGAATTGTTCTGGGGTAATAAAGTAGCTAGTTACCTTACCATCATTGACTTCACAAATAGTTGTGGTATCCGTAATTGTAATTTCGTCCAAGCCGTCATGACCGTGAACCACCATAGCCCGTTTCACATTCAATTGGTTTAATACTTGAGCAAGCGGTTCCACTAATTTCTCGTCGTATACACCTAATAACTGTTTGGTTGCACCCGCTGGATTGGCTAAGGGACCTAGAATATTGAACATGGTACGGGCCCCTAATTGTTTACGGACAGGCGCCACATGTTTCATGGCTGAATGGTAAGTTTGGGCGATCATAAAGCAGAAGTCTGTTTCCTCTAAGATTTGTGCACTTTGGTCCGCCGTTAGGAAAATGTTTGCGCCCAAGGCTTCCAGTACATCCGCTGACCCACATTTACTCGATACTGACCGGTTACCATGTTTGGCTACCGCAACACCAGCCGCCGCAACGACAAAGGAAGAAATGGTTGAAATGTTGAAGGAGTTTAGCTCATCCCCACCCGTCCCAACAATATCAAGGACGTCCTTTTTCGCGGATAATTTAAGGCCCTTATCTCGCATGACTTCAGCTGAAGCAGTAATTTCGTCAATTGTTTCACCCTTCATCCGCAAAGCCGCAAGGTAAGCACCCATTTGACTGTCAGTAGCTTCCCCTTCCATCATTTGGTTCATAACCTGGCCTGCCGTTTCTTTAGATAAATCATTGCCTAAGAATAATTCATTAATCGCCTTGTTAATCATGAGTATTTCCTCCTACTTTAAGAAAATTCTGAATCATCGTTTCGCCTGAAGGTGTCAGTATCGACTCGGGATGGAACTGGACGCCAAACATTGGATATTTACGGTGACGCACAGCCATCACCTCACCCTTGTCCGATTCGGCAATCACCAATAGCTCATCCGGCATACTTTGTCGGTCCGCAATCAGCGAATGGTAGCGGGCTACTGGCACAACTGGCGGTAACCCTCTAAAAATCTCACTCCCACTCGCCACATGAATGGTCGACTGTTTCCCGTGGACAGCCGGTTGGGCATGAATAATATCCGCCCCGTAAGCTAGACACATCGCTTGAAGACCTAGACAAACCCCTAAAATTGGAAAGTGGTCAGCCAATTCTTTGGTGACAGCTACTGTGACGCCTGCATCCTCCGGTCGTCCTGGACCAGGAGAGATGACAATATGTGAGGGACTTAAATCAATAATTTCTTCGATGGTGACTTGGTCATTTCGCACAACTTGGATGGCTTCACCCGTATTCTTGCCGATCAATTGGTAGAGATTGTAGGTAAAGCTGTCGTAGTTATCAATCAGTAAAATCATGGTTACGCCTCCTCGTGTCCTAATGCTATCATCATGGCTTTGGCCTTGTTCTTCGTTTCTAAGTATTCTTTTTCAGGATCTGAATCTGCCACAATCCCTGCGCCAGATTGGACAAAGACTTGGTCATTCTTCAAGACAGCCATCCGGATCCCGATACACATATCCATGTTGCCGGCAAAGTCGATATACCCTAAAGCACCGCCATATGGGCCTCGTTTGGTATTTTCAATTTCATCAATCAATTGGCAGGCCCGAATCTTAGGGGCACCGGATAAAGTACCCGCTGGTAGTGCTGATTTTAAGACATCTAAACAAGTCGCGTCTGGTCTGACTTTGGCTGTTACCTTGGATGAAATGTGGCTGACGTGTGAAAACTGCTTGATGGCTCTGTATTCACTGACTTCTAGGGTACCGAATTCAGCGACCTTTCCGATATCGTTGCGGGCTAAGTCAACAAGCATGTCATGTTCGGCCAACTCTTTTTCATTTTCCAAAAGGCCTTCAACCAATGCTCTATCTTCCGCATCCGTTGCCCCGCGCGGTACAGTACCGGCTAATGGGAAGGATGAAGCGACACCGTTACGAACAGAGACCAGGGTTTCCGGTGATGCACACGCGATTTCTAAGTCATCGAAATGCATGTAGACCATGTAAGGTGACGGGTTAATCGTCCGAAGCAGGCGATAAGTTTGTAGTAATGACCCGGAAAAAGGGGCCTTAAACCGGTTGGATACCACCGCTTGGAAGATGTCACCCTCCACAATATGGTGTTGGATTTTCTCTACGATACGCTCGTAATCTTCTTGGCTAAACAAAGCTTCAAAATCGCCCACCGCTTGGGTCAAGTCCTCATCGCGAACATGGTCTGGACGCATAATCAGCTGCTCCATATCCTTCAAGTCTGTAGCCCCTTGGATGTAGTTTTCTTCTAATTTATCGGTTTCAATATTGACGATTAAGACAATCTTTTGGCGGAAGTGATCAAAGGCAATGACCTTATCCATCAACATGAAATGGTAGTCCCGGAAATTTTCTGGGTTATTTTTCGTTAACTGTAGAGATGGTTCCGTATATTTGATGCAGTCATAAGACAAGTAACCAACCAAACCACCTGTAAAAGGCGGTAAATAATCAATACTTGGGCTCTTATAACGGTCAAGGATATCGTTCAAGGATGCTAGTGGATCATCTGCTTGGAAGCTTTCTTCTTGCTTGCCCTCTTGCACGGTTACTTGACCGTCTGTTGAGTAGATCGACAAGTTCGGTTTATAGCCAATAAAAGAATAACGGCTCCAGTTATCCTTATTCACCACACTCTCCAGTAGGTAGAAGTGGTCGGATTGTTTGCTGATCGTTCTCAGCACTTCGATTGAGGTTGCTACATCGGAAAAAATTTCTAAAGCAATTGGAATAATCGTATGGTCTTTGGCTAACTGTCTCGCCTCTTCTAAACTTGGTCTAATCATTGTCGTACGCTCCTTTTAATTCATTATTAAAATCATAAAATTACGGCTAGTCATGACGATTGGGGCGAAAACAACAAAAAAAGCATCCATCCATGACTTATACAAGTCAAGGACGGGTGCTCTAAAAACATCCGCGGTACCACCTTGAATTTACAGACACTACGCCTGTACGCTCTGCAGGATACTAACATATCCCTCGCAACTGACGTATGCGTCACGTCGCAGAATAATCAGAAGTTTATCTCCAAAAATACACTTCCTTTAACTGCGCCCTCCGTGGTCCATTTGATGCACTGCGTTGTGCGAGGCTCTCAGTAACCCCCACTCCCTGTAACTGCACGTTACACCGTTATCTCCACTTCATTGGTTTAAAGTTGTTATTCGATTAACTAGATTATAACGGGACAGGCAAAAAGAAGTCAAGGGTTTTATTAACAGAACATTAAAAATATGGATGTTTCAATCATTATATCTTAATTATTCATATCAAATGTTCATTGCAATTTCTTTACCCATTTTAGGTATCTCAGAAACAAAATTCATAATTTTATCCTTGGAAAGGTTTCTAAAACTATCTATATTGAGCATCCTATTCAGTTCTTTTTCATTATTTAAACTTTTGACCATAACTTTTCTCCTTATTATAACTTCACGAAACTTTTCTCGCTGCATACATCAACAAAATCAATCGTCATAAATTTAGCCAAATAATACTACAGCGCGAATTTAGATTTCAGCTACCACTTAACTTAAATGTAATATATACCATTTCTTCCAAATCAAGCAACAAATTATAAATTAATTGAAGCAACAATAAAAAAGCTAGGTATCCACTAAGGTTGTAGATACCTAGCTTCCTAATTATTTGAAAGTATTATTTCAATTATAATATTTCCTTTACTCGGCCAACGGTGCCATCTCTAGCATGACTTTAATACCATGTGGATGGTTTTGAGAGTTTGTCAGGATTTTACCCACAATACCCTCTGTTAATTTTCCAGATTGTTGGTCCTGTTTTTGAACAATTTTTACCTGGTTACCAATTTGAATATTACTTCTTTTATTACCTTCGTTCATGATGGGCTCCTTTTAAAGGTCTCGATTTTTTTATAGTCGCAACCATTTGTTTAACCTATTTTATCAGAAGATCATCGAAAAAGGCTAATATGAAAAAAATGTAAAGCCAGTCGCTGTACCTTTACCAATATCACCAGTAATAATCCCAACAACAAACCAACATAAAATACCGTAGCATAATTATTCGGGTTCTATTTCCAAAATAAAATCTCCCTATCAGTCCTCTAACAACCTAAACTTATCTAACTTTTTAACGTTCGTTTTTCTCAAATTATTGAAAGTATGATTGTATATTTTATATTGTAATATATACAATCACGACTATTATTTTTGGGATAAAAAAGGCTATAATCTATTCAATTATAGCCTGCATAACCAATAAAATTGTTCCTACATCAATCTATCTTTCACTAAGTCGTTAAATCGCAGCTAATGCTTTATCTAAGTCAGCTATGATATCATCCACATTTTCAATTCCGATAGATAAACGGATTGTTTCAGGCTTAATACCACCTTCAGCTAGTTCTTCTTCAGTTAACTGACTATGGGTCATTGAAGCGGGGTGAACCACTAATGATTTAGCATCTCCAACATTCGCTAATAGAGAGAATAATTCTAAATTTTCAATGAAATTAACCCCACCTTCATAGCCACCTTTAACACCAAAGGTAAAGATTGAACCCGCCCCTAGAGGTAAGTATTTTTCTTTTAAGCTATAATATGGGCTACTTTCTAACCCCGCATAATCAACCCATTCTACTTTGTCGTGTTGCGCTAAGAATGTAGCCACTTTCTCTGCATTTTCAACATGACGATCCATACGTACGTGTAATGATTCTAAGCCTTGAACTAATAACCACGCATTGAAAGGTGAAATTGAAGCCCCAGTATCTCGTAATAGCGTCGCACGAATTTTTGTAGTATATGCTGCTGGGCCAAAGGCATCTGCGAAAACAAGATCATTATAAGTTGGATCTGCTTGACTTAAGCCTGGGAACTTATCATTTTGTTTCCAGTCAAACTGTCCACTTTCTACAATTACCCCACCGATTGAAGTACCATGACCACCAATAAATTTAGTCGCTGAATGGACAACAATATCTGCACCATGTTCAATAGGTCGTGATAGATAAGGTGTTGCAAAAGTATTATCAACGATTAGTGGAATACCATGTTTATGCGCTACTTCAGCTAAGCCACTAATATCTTCAATATTTCCAGCCGGATTGCCAATTGTTTCTACAAATACAGCCTTAGTATTGTCTTGAATAGCTTGGTCTACATTCGCTAAATCACTCGTATCTACTATCGTCACATCGATACCGAAGTCCTTGAAAGTATGTTCAAATAAGTTGTGGCTTCCGCCATATAGGTTAGCTGTCGCTACAATGTGATCTCCTGCTTTAGCTAAAACTTGAATAGCATAAGAAATAGCGGCCATACCCGAAGCGACAGCCAAACCAGCTGAACCACCTTCTAAAGCAGCCACTCTACCTTCAAAGACGCCCTGAGTAGGATTTGTGATTCGTGTATAGATATTGCCACCTTCTGTTAAGGCAAAACGATTAGCTCCTTGCGCTACATCATCAAAAACATAAGCTGTTGTTTGGTGTAGAGGAACAGCACGTGACCCTGTTTCATCAATCGTTTGGGCAGCGTGAATGGCTTGTGTCTCAATTCTATAGTCTTTTGTCATAATAAATTCCCCCGATTTTATAATTTTTTTTATAAAAAAAGCTTCCATCCCTTGCTTATGCAAAGGATGAAAGCTACTTCATGGTACCACCTTAATTTATTATATTATCGCTAATATAAACTCACAGAGTACGTTAAAAAATCATTATACTCTTTCCCTGTAACGGGGGCTCCCGAATAATCCTCACCTATCTTAGGCTTAAACTATTATGCTCCAAGACCATTTTCTTCTAATCTCCTTGACCTACTTCCACCACACATAGGCTCTCTCAACAAGGGTCATAAAATACTTATCCCATCATCGCGTATTGCATATATCAATTTAGATATATGATAATGGCATTTTGATGATAAGTCAACCTTTAATTTTAATTTTCTTTTCATTTTAAACCTTTTGTTAAGCTTTATTCATTATATTAATAAATATGTAGCCTATAACTTTTTAAAATTAGTTTTATAGCTTCATCAACTGAATTTTTGCTTACAGGTAATCTCTCCGCAACTTTTACTTACGCATTAAATTACTGCTGATACTTTGTCTAGATCTGTCATGATATTACTGACACCTTCGAGTCTAAAGATAAACGGATTGTTTCAGGTTTAATGCCACCTTCAACTGGTTCTTCTTTCGTTAGTTAGCTAAGTGTCACTCAAACCGGATAAACCACTAATGATTTTTCAATTCCCACACTCCCTAAAGCACTCCTACCTACTATCAGCACACCTTGCCAATCCAATCAAATATTTACAAATAAAGTATCACCAGGTGAATTGCCGTAGCCCCATAAACAAAAAAATTCCCTTTTTAATAAGTACCACCTACAATTTTTCCTGCATAATACATAATATACTCTCCCATCATGGCTCGATGAGTAATATCTTATAAGTTCCCTAGTTGTTCTAAAATATAATCTAAATATTCTTTACTGGATGACATAGCGCACCCCCAAGTATTATCGACTTAGCTTATTTTTATAAAAATCGTTGAAGTATTTGCTTAGTTTCTTCGTCGTTTGATTCAGATTGATTGGCACTTTGAGAGACGGTATGGATAATATCCGCTAAGTTGATTTGCTGCATCTCCAATTCAACGCTACGTTGCAATCGATCATATTTTTCGGCTAATACACCTTGGATATTACCTCCTACGATACAGGCAGGTGCTGTCTTCTCATCCACACGAAATAGTTGTTGCGCTTCATCAATTGCTTGATAGATATCGTAAAACGAAATATTTTCGGGTTCTCTACTTAATTTCGGATTGGCTTTTCCTGATTGACTGGTGATCAGGCCAGCCTTTTTAAGGCTACTCATAATGCGTCTAACAGAAACGGGATTAGCATTCACACTTTTGGCAATGACCTCACTAGATAAGTCTGTGCCTTGAAGCATCTCGATATAAACTAGAATATGAATAGCATTACTAAATTTTACTGAATATTTCATCTGAATATCCCACCTCTTTTCTCTTGACTTATTATAGCACATTCACTATCATTAACCTGTAACTTTAATTGTTACAAGTTAATGAAAAAGGAGTGTTTATTCATGAAATATTTAGTAACTGGCGCAACAGGTGCCTTTGGTGGCCTCGCATTAGACAAATTAAAAACATTAGTTCCCGTATCAGATATCCACATCTTAGCGCGTAGTAAAGAAAAAGCTACGCCACTTGCTGAAGCTGGCTATACAGTACACATCGGTAATTACTTAGATAAAGCATCTTTAAAAGCTGCCTTCACAGGTATTGACCGCTTATTACTAGTTTCATCAGCACCCGGCACTCGTCAAGAAGAACATCAAAATGCGATTAATGCAGCCAAAGAAGCAGGTGTTAGCTTTATCACCTATACAAGCTTTGCCCATGCAGACCAATCTTCTGCCGACCTAGCAACTGACCACCGTTATACCGAAAAAGCCATCAAAGCATCCGGCATTCCATTTACAATTTTAAGAAACAACTGGTACTTGGAAAATGAACTACCGCTTGTAGGTGCAGCTTTAAATAGTGGTAAACTATTATACACCGCTGAAAATGGTAAAGCAGGTTGGGCATTACGTCGCGAATACACTGAAGCAGCTGCGATCGTTTTAGCTGGTGAAAAAACTTTCCCTGAAATTCTAGAATTATCTGGGAAACCAGTAGACTACATTACTTTAACTAAAGCACTAGCAGAAGCAATAGGTAAAGAAATTACCCCTCTAGATACTAACGACGAAGCATTCGTTAAAAATCTAACTGACAATCAATTACCAGATCCAGTAGCAGGCTTCTTCCTAGCGATCCAAGGTGACATCAAAAATGGTGTATTAGATGTACAATCAGATGACTTTGAAACGGTATTAGGCAAGCCATTAACACCGCTTGTGGATGCCTTTAAAGAATTACTTCAATAATTTCATATCGTTCAATAAACCATTCTTCATAAAAAGATCAAGAGCCCCTACTAGCTAGCCTTAATGACAACTAGTAGGGGCTCTTTTTGAATATGAATACCTTCAAATCGAAAAATCGTTTCTGGCTACCTAAAATTTGACATCAAGTCAAAGATCCAACCACCAATAGGGGCAGCCTTTTATTAAGCACCCGTCTATCATATGTATTGCCGTATGGTTAATCTACGTCATCATTTAATCAACTACTAAAAGCGTAATTTTTCTTTTTTTACTACCGTATTGCTTTATAGTCCAAATCTGTATATGAAGAATTAGTAATCAAATTGATTAATTGATCGTAAGTTTCAGGGCTTATTGCCTCCTTAAATCCATCGTATCATTGACATGGACTTTTCCAATTTAGTTCATTGGTATTAGATGGTGAACACGAATAAAGTTTTTATCGTGTTCGCCATATACCTTTTCGAATTCGAAGCCACAGACAAAACACTTACATCCATAATATTGAATACACTTTTGACGTGCTATAGAACTTCACTGATACTTGTTTACTAATGTTAACTCTTCTGAATCAACTTGAGCCACTAATCTTAAACGAGCATACATGCCACCTAATGCTTTTAAGTATTCTTCTTTTATAAACCAATACTCTTCGTCGTTTACAATTTCCTCCCTTGACGTGGTGTTAAGTAACTCCTCGATAACCCTCCACACAAGAGGAGCTCCCAGACGGTCTAGGACAAAATAAATAAAGTCAGTAGACCAAGCCCACTGACTTTTGAAGCCCTTGTTTTTAATGATTAACGCTTAGACATGATGACTTTAATTTCGTCTTCATTAATACCTACCATCGCTTCGCCTAAATCAGTTGAGATTTCGACTAATTTGGCAGCATCTTTGTAATGGGCTACTGCTTCAACTATGGCTTTGGCACGTTTTTCTGGATTACCTGATTTGAAAATACCTGAACCAACGAAAACTCCTTCAGCACCTAATTGCATCATTAAAGCCGCATCAGCAGGTGTTGCCACCCCGCCAGCCGAAAAGTTCAACACAGGTAATTTACCAGTATCATGGACTCGCTTTAATAAATCATAAGAGACGCCTAATTCCTTAGCTTGGTTAAAGAGCTCATCATCTTGTAACGAAGCCACATAGCGGATTTGTTCATGGATTTTTCTTAAGTGACTAACCGCTTGACTGACATCCCCCGTTCCTGCTTCACCTTTAGTACGAATCATTTTAGCCCCTTCTTGAATACGGCGTAAAGCTTCACCTAAATCTCTAGCTCCACAAACGAAAGGTGTTTCAAAGGGTTGTTTATCAATATGATAAACTTGATCAGCGACTGATAAGACTTCTGACTCATCAATATAGTCAATTTGTAAACTTTCTAAGATTTG
Organism: Fundicoccus sp. Sow4_D5; assembly: GCF_052116365.1. NCBI lineage: Bacteria > Bacillati > Bacillota > Bacilli > Lactobacillales > Aerococcaceae > Fundicoccus > Fundicoccus sp. Sow4_D5. Next base: position 13,161 of record NZ_JBQKLF010000003.1, read on the forward strand.
AGCTTCGACAAAGTGACCAATTCTTACTTTCGCCATGACTGGTATAGAAACTGCTGCTTGAATTTCTTTTATCATTTGAGGGTCACTCATCCGACTAATACCACCAGCAGCTCGAATGTCTGCAGGAACTCTTTCTAAAGCCATGACCGCTACGGCACCAGCTGCTTCAGCAATTTTAGCTTGTTCCACATTTACCACGTCCATAATGACGCCACCAGCTAATTGTTTATGTACTTCTTCAATTGATCGTTTCATTTTGATTGCTCCTTTATATATATTATCTCCACTTTAACAATCTTTTGGATGTTTCTTAAGATGCAAAAACAGATACTTTTATGGGTCCAAATAGTTTTTTATTGTATAATGGATAATACGAGAGGAGGAATAGCATGATTACGGTAAACTTTAACGAAGACCAACACCTCTACTTACAAATAGTCGATGAAGTCATTCGGCAAATTGCCCAAGGACATTTAAAAAGTGGAGACCAACTCCCCTCACGCAGGGCCTTGGCAGATCATTTAAAAGTCAGTCTTAATACAGTCATTAACGCTTATGACCAACTGACCGATGAAGGCTATATAGTGCCGAGGGAAAGATCTGGTTATTATGTGGATTTACTAGAAATTGATATGTTGCCCTCTGAGGAAATGGAGACAAAGCCGCTAAAACATGAGCATTCTAAAATAAGTGAAGTCAGCCAATATACTTATGATTTTCACTTTGCCAACCGTGATATGTCAACTTTAAATCCCAAACAATTATTGCAGTATGCACCCGAAGCGCTAGCAAGAAGCGTGGTTAATTGTAATTTAAAAGATGACTTGGGTTCTCTCTCTTTACGCTTGGCTATTGCTAATTATTTACGTAAATATCGGGGAGTGAAGACTTCAGCTGACAATATCATCATTACAGGTGGTCATACGGCTAGCTTACAGACACTATTTGCCTTATTAGACGATGCGATTTATGCCTTAGAAGATCCTGGCTATTATAAAAATTTAGATTTCTTTACAGACTATCATCAAAAGACGATTCGAATTCCGATTGATAAATATGGTTTCTCAGTTAAAGATTTGGAGACTACCTCAGCTAACATCGTGATAACTACTCCCAGCCATCAGTTTCCCACTGGCATTATCATGGGGATGCGTCGACGTCAGCGTTTATTAAAATGGGCCTATCAGGCAGAAAACCGTTATATTATTGAAAATGACTACTATAATGAGTTCCGCCTTAAGGGCCGTCCTGTTCCTGCTTTGACAAGTCTGGACGACCAAGAGCGAGTCATTTTATTAGGGGCCTTTCGTCAAAGTATGGGGTCAATTTTTAAGATGTCTTATTTAGTTTTACCCGATCAATTAATGAATAAATTCCATCAAGCTAAATTAAAAATCAGTGATATTTCCAGCTTTGAGCAATATTTAATGACTGATTTTCTCAATTCTCCCCATTTTCCTAAATATATTAATAGCCTGCGGACTAATTACCGTCGTAAGGAAAAAGCGGTTCTAGCAGCGCTTAACCAAACCCAACTACCCCTAACCATTAAGGAAGCAGGGGCTGGACTTTTCTTAATTATTAACTTTGAGGGTGAGATTCCACCGACTGACGTGATTCAAGCTAGGCTGGCTGAAAATAAGATCCGCTTACAACCGGTCAACCACTACGCTAAATTAAAGAACCGGTTCGACCAAAGTTATATATTAGGTTATGGTGGGCTAGAGCTTGATGAAATTGATCAAGCTATTCAAGCTTTAGTCTCTATTTTTAAATAAAGCAAAAGACTCAGTAAGTCAGCGAAATGTAGTGACCCCCAAAAGTTAGATTTTTTAACTCTAACTTTTGGGGGTCAGTACACTATCGATACCGATACCTGTTATGGTTGCTGTTACCAGCTCCAAAACGTCAGGTTTTTGTCTAATCAAAAACGAATTACAGCAACTCAATGTTAAAGCTATTATTACCCAACTTCCCACGGTAAGCCCTACCCTTATAGATAGTCCCACCAAAACTGCATCAAAGGGTGAAGTTCCAAAGTCTGATTGTATTGTAAATGAAATACCAAGGGTTAATAATAAAATTCTTAATACATAAAAAATATATTTCACTTTTCGACACCACATTATTTTATTTTTGTTGCAAATACAACAAAAATAGGTTAAGTTTAATGTCGATTAATCTTGTTGCATTTGCAATAAAATATTTACTAAGGAGTTAAGCTATGAAGGAGATTCTTCGTGAGATTGGAATGATAGCAAGAGCGTTAGATTCTATAAGTAATATAGAATTTAAAGAATATGACCTTACAAAAGGACAGTATTTGTATCTTTTACGAATATGTGAGCACCCCGGAATCATTCAAGAAAAGTTGGCTGAGATGATAAAAGTAGATCGAACAACAGCCTCTCGAGCTATAAAGAAACTTGAAAAGAATGGCTTTATTGAAAGAAGGGAAGATAAGTATAACAAGAAAATAAAAAAAATCTTTCCAACTATGAAGGGGGAAAATGTTTATCCTAAGATTAAAAGAGAGAATGATTATTCGAATAGTGTCGCATTAGCAGGATTTTCCGAAAGAGAAGTAGAAATCATTTCTCACCTTCTTCAAAGAGTTAGAAAGAATATAGAGGTTGACTGGGAACATGTAAAAAAGGGAAACAAGAGAAGTTATTGATTATATTAAGGAGCGAAAAAGTAACATGACGATAAGAACGAAAAAGTGCACGGTTGAGGATTTACAAGCACTTCAAGAAATAAGTATAGAAACATTCAATGCAACATTTAAAGATCAGAATTCACCTGAAAATATGACGTCCTATTTGGAAAGGGCATTTAACCTTGAACAATTAGAAAATGAATTATCCACTATTTCTTCAGAGTTTTATTTTGTTTATTTTAAAAATGAAGTCGCTGGATATTTAAAAATCAATATCAATGATGCTCAGTCTGAAGAAATGGGCCATGATTCACTTGAAATCGAAAGGATTTATATTAAGAACAAATTTCAAAGACATGGGCTTGGTAAAGTTCTGTTTAATAAAGCATTGGAAGTTGCGAAGGAACATAATAGAAAGAAAATCTGGTTAGGTGTATGGGAAAAGAATGAAAATGCTATTTCCTTTTATAAGAAAATGGGATTTATTAAAATCGGAACCCACTCCTTTTTTATGGGTGATGAAGAGCAAACAGATTTGATCATGAGCAAAACACTCGTATAACCCTATTGGAAAGGTGGATTTCTATGTATATTCCAAAACATATTAAGGTGACAAATGTTGATGAAGTGTGGGAATTTATTCAAAAAAACTCTTTTGGTACGGTTGTTACAATAGTTCAGGGGAAGCCAATTGCCACTCATGCACCGTTACAATTAATCCGAACCAGCGATGGTGACTACATTACTGGGCATATGGCTTATGCGAATCCTCAATGGAAAGCGTTTGAAGTAGAGAAGGAAAATATTCTTGTTATATTTCAAGGTCCTCATGGGTACATTTCGTCATTTGTGAACGATTCAAGTATGGCCTTAAAATCCAGCCTGTTATTTGATGAAAAAGCTCCCATGACGTTTTCCCAAACAGCAATAACTGGATATGTTCCATTCGTTGCACACCTCATTTCTTCTATGATTCGGATTGCATGATAAAATAAACTGGATTGACTTCCAGTAAGACCTTCTCGTTTACCAATATTAGATAGGTTCTGACAAGGTGAACCAAATGTAATGATATGAACAGGTGGAATTTCCCCACCATTTACTTTTGTAATATTTCCTAAATGATGGATGTTAGGAAAATGCCGCTTCGTAATAGATATGGGAGCTTTTTCAATTTCACTTGCCCAAATCGGTTGAATCCCATAACGAGAAGCAGCTAATGGAAATACACCAATCCCATCAAATAAACTTCCTAAAGTTAATTTGTGTCATATTCCACCTTCTATTCTCCTTTTTTAGGCGCAAAAAAAAGACGTTCATTTTATTTGAACGCCTTACAATATTTTTATTCTATTGTGTTCCCATACCCTGATCAATTACCACTGAAACGGTAATGTGGTTTTTCAGTACTTTATTTCTCGTTTTTTCACCTTCTCCCACAAACACGAAATGCTTGTGAAAGTGTTTAAAACTAAGGATTTCTATATAGTTTCTCTTTGTAGCAACGATACACACTCCACATGGCACGCTAGGACAATATGAATAACTAGTCAGCGTGTCCGTTCGTGAAAACTTATCATAAAACCTTTTAACGATATCTACTATCTATAGTTAAAAGGTTTCAGAAAGATTGACTGGGATTTATTAAGCTTTAGTTATCGGAATCCAAAGTTCCATTTTGTAGTCTTTGCTGTGCATATCACCTTCATAGTAATATTCAAAGTCGGGTTTTCCTGAATGTGCATAGCCATGCTCGGGAAAAAATACTTCCATCGCATATTTCCACCCGTTATGAATGCATTCCGGAACACTTCCTATTAACTCTACAACTGCATACTCTGCTTCTTCCACTTCCAAAACATCTAAGCCCATGCTTATGGCTTTGTCTATATCAGTAACTATATAGCCTGCCATATAGTTTATGGTATTATTTTCTAAAACATCGTGATTATCAAGGTTTACTATGTCATGACAAATACCTACACTTTGATCGCTTCCTAAACCTAAAAGTTCATCGTGGCTATATTTTTTATATAGCTTATCCCAAACACTTGGGCATACTGATGAGTTGATGTTTTGTTCATTAATCCCTGCAACTGTAAAGGCTTTTTTCTTTTGAATTGTAATATTCATACTTCTTCCTCCTCTTACACTAAGTGATAATTGCACTCGTGAAAATAATTTGAATGGCTTCCCATTTCGTACCTCTGAAGGGGTAAATCCATGAAAATTCTTAAAAGCAGAACCAAATGAATCTGATGACTCATATCCAAATTTGAGGGCAATGTCAATAATCTTTTCATCGGTATCTCTTAATATTATGGCTGCTTCTGTTAATCTTCTACTTCTTAAATATTCCGAAAGCGTTATTTCAGTTAGAATAGAAAATAATCGACTAAACATTGAATAAGAGTATCCTGATAGCTGCGTTACTTTCCTTTCCTCTATCTCATCATCAAGAACTGTTTCAAGATAATCAATCGTATTATTGAACGACTTGATAATATTCATTTTGGTTTCCCTCCTCTCTTTTGGTTTACTTTAGTATAGTGGAGAATATCTTTTACTACCCTACAGTATTCGTACAAAATTTATAGGTCTTGCCAAATTGGATTGTCAACACTAAATCAAACAAATATTATAAGGTCTGTACACATGGCATAGAGTGTGGAGCACTCTCATTGTTTTTGTTGTCGTATTTAATATTACAATCCATCTAAAAATGAGAGTTCAAACATTATCACAAAGCCTAGGTTCGTCACTCTATTACTTATTCTTCATACTTCTTCTCCATCAACACAATCGTCTCAACATGGCTTGAGAGGACAGAATGAATGTCATTTGAGTATGTTCGTTCTCGGAAACATATCCACTGCGTTTTTAGCACTATCGGTAGACGGGAACATATCCATTCATGATAAAAAATAACGTGTCTAATTGCATAATCATGATTGAGTAGAGTTGTCAAAAGAATAAACATAACGTATTTCAGTAAGTTTTTTTCCTGTAATTTCAATAATGCATTCATCGTCTTCATTGCATCGCCACTTATTCTTCCGGCTAAATCAATACTACCCCCTGCTCTGAGATGACAATAATGATATCACCTGAAGCTGGTATCCCCTTGTTGGAAGTATATCTTTCAAAAAATTTGACAAAACTTATCATCTAGTACAATTTCCATGCCTAAAACCACAATATTAATATCCCTCGACTACTATAACTTCACCTTCTTCATCAGTTGGGGGTTGAAAATGATCATAATAAGTGGAAGCTGTTTGCTCCGTCAATATGATATCATTTTGATGATTTCCGTTTCTTTTTCGAATACGTTCCATAACAACTTCCTTAGGTGTCTTTATATAATAGATTTTGGGTTCTATGTCGTATTTCTTTAATAATGAAATATATTCATTTCTCATTTCTCTAGACCAAAATGAATAATCGAGAACAATATCAATGTTTTGCATGATAAGTGAAATTAGTTTTTCATCAAGATAGGTTTTAATATCTTCTAAAACCTCCTGAGGTAAAGGATGTTCATTCAAACCTCGTTTGAATGATTCTTCATCATAAGATAGTATTGTCATCCCGGTACTTTCAATTTTTTTTGCTAGTGTTGATTTACCTGCTCCCGCAGGGCCGCACATTAAAATAACTTTACTTTTCGACAAATTATCTACTGTATTTTTCATTGATATAACCTCCTATAACAAACCAAGAAAACATGACACTCTCCTTAAGCATTATTACTATTCGCTCTTTTCATGATTTCCTGTACTATTGATGTTTTAGCATTCGCATAGTGCTGGACATGCCTCCATTTATTCTTTGCCAAGCTTCGTTTGACTTGTGCATATTTGTCCCGATCAGTATCATTAGTCCGCAACCAATCACGGAAGCGTAACATTCTATCAATCTCTGATGTGCCCAAACTGAACACATGCAGATTAATATCGGTATCCGGTCCTTTAAACAAACGATGCTCAAACCAGTCAGGTTCTCGAATCTGTAGCACATATCCGGCCGCTTCCAACACTGGAACGTAGGATGACTCATCAGCAGAATCCTTAACAACCAACCGTATTCTTTTGCAACTCATCTCGGAATAAATTTAAAAAATATATTTTGAAGTGACAGTAATACTTTCGGCATTTTAAATTGGGTATTTATCAAAGTCAATGAATCGACAGCTTCTGGGAAATCAACTGCATAATTAAGGGCTAAAGTACCTCCAAGTGATATACCTACCAGAGAAAATTTGTCTCCTGAGTTACCACAAATACGTTTTACTTCATCATATAAATTTTTATAGCCAATCGGACCTTTATCTTGTACAACAACCAAATTAATCTCTGATGTATCCTTCACGGATAATTTTTCCTTGACTGCCTCCCAGCTCGAAGGTTCTTGCCCCAGGCCATGAATCAATATTACTTTCATTAAATTTCTCCTTTAAACCATATCGAGTCAGGTGATTTTTAGCCTATTTTGGCTATTACCAAATAAATGGTATCAATCGATAAGGTACCTTTTGCTTATACTCGGCATAGCCTGACAATTCTTGTTCAAGAAATACCTCTTCTGATTTGATTCGTTTAGCAATAATTAATGGATACAACAGGAAAATAGCAAAGGCGTAAATTGATCCTAGTATCAAAGGCATCGATAAAAACAGCAAAACCGTCGCACTATACATTGGATGTCTGACAATTCCATAAAGCCCTGTATCTATCAACTTTTGGTTTTCCTGCTTCACTATTGTCCGACTAAGATAGGTGTTCTCACGCAGCACCTCAGCATATAAAAGGTAGGCCACAAGAAAAACTAGGGTCGCTGAAATCACTACTCCCTTTGGCAAAATATACCAATTAAACCGAACGCCTAGTCCAGCCACAATAAAGCCTGCACAAAACATTAATCCACTTAGTTTTACAACCAGGCTTTGATCTTTTTGTTTTTCTTTTGCATTCAGTCGTTTTCTTAATAACTCTGGATTTTTATACATCATGACAAGCCCCGCGCAAAACATCTGAATAAACAGGATGCCCATGAATAGCCATGCATTAGCATATGCGGTCGTTCCAGCTGGTAAGAATATCAATAGCCCTACTAGCAAAAGTCCCAATGTGAATTTTGCGATTGCTTGAATAAATAAAGTTAAGGTCATAGCAATTCTCCTTTCACGCTTCTCATTCTAAGGAATCATCGACTCAATTTTATCTGTCATAATTTGCTCAAAGATAAATTTGTAGCTCGTTTTTTAAATACATCCGCATCATAAATTATCCATCTGCTTCTTCACAAATTCTACCATTTCCAAAATGACAGGTTTTATTTTAGAAATAACATATTCCCCGCTCTGCAACTCAATATTATCGATTTCCTGTTTAATAATGTAATCCACTCTTTGAGGATTATCGTTTAGGACGTATTTCAGAGGTTGATCTTTTAACCGATTGTAATAGTGAGTTTGAATTTTTCTGTTATGACCGGAAGCCCAAACTTCAAATCTAAATGTCTTATGTACAAAGACAAGTTGAATTTTAATCCCCTTTGCCTTTAATTCTGGATCAGTTAATTGAAAATAGGCAAAATCCATATTATTCTCAGCGATATTACCAGAAAAAGAATAGTCCGGTAATTCTTTTTCAAGCCCAACACGTAGAAACCTAAATAATTTAATGAATTCCTGATAACCAAGTTGAAGTTCAGTGGTTTCTAAAAGATTTTTATAAGTTTCTAAATAGTTACTATTGAAGTTCATATTTTCACCTTCCTAATATTAATGGTGCTATTTTGTAGTGTATTTTCATAATTGAAATAAAGCGGTATCTTTCTTCAATTATCTTATCACGATTAGGGGATAAACGGAAAACCCACAACTTTGTTTAGAGTCATGGGCTTTTTACATCTACAAGTTACCGCTAGATCGTATTATTTATCAATAACCCATTCTCCAAGACTGTATGTCTAAATCATAGATAGATATTTTATCAAAATATCGAGTATCCTCATCCTAATCCCGCTCAATGACATCAATGCCAAATAGTCTCAGAAGCGTATTAAAGTTATAAGGGTAAGAGTTATCTCCTTCAAATACTACCGCCTTATGCCCATCACTATATTTAAATTCCAACTCCCACTGTGTTCCATCAAGTACCGTGTATCCAAAGCGTCCAGTTGTATAATGTCGTCTCCACTCACTGATGTGTAGCTCTTTAAGCGCAGCTACGAATATATTTTTTGTATATGGTTCATCATTATCATCCAATAATAAGAGTGGTTCCTTTACTTCCCATAACTTTGTATAGGCTTTCAATTCATCGGATAGCAGTACAATATAGGTACGATAACCACCCAAATAACCTCCAATGTTAAAAGTAATCTTACAGATAGCATTAACGTTTGCATCAAAATCAGCTATCTTTTTTTCAGCCTTTGATAAATTATAAATTCCGCCAGCCTCAACATAGGCTTGTTTGGCTATATCTAAATACTCACGGTTCCAATAAATTCGGTTATCTTTACTGGGCTTAATAACAGTTTTCTTGTCAGCATATGGGTTTTCCAGAGAATTTTTGAGGCGACCTATTTCTTGCTTAAGCCCTCGGATAGTGGTCATTATTTCCTCTTTCGTTTTTCCTTTAAGATGCTCTTCATAGTAACTTTCCGGACTGATCATCATAATAGACTGTCTCCTTTATTCGATAGGAACTTTTATTTCATCACCAACAGGTCAAACAAATCCCTGCTGAAACTTCATACCAAATGCATCTCCAATAACTTTTATCTCATCTAAACTTCCTGTCACCCGTTTTAATTTCCTATTGATGTTCTGCGGAATCTATCAATTGTATCTAACAAATTCAGAAACGTTTATATTCAAAAGTATATAATGGAACTTTGCCTATTTTGTAAAGCATCACTTTTTCAATTATTTGATAACTTAAAACGACATAGTTCTAATATATCCAGGTATCAAACGATTCCGTTGAGTCTGTCAAAAATAGATTTTTCAACGTCATCGAGGCCCAATCTACATCGTCTGCCTCAAACTCAATTGACTGATTCTCTTCAAAAAGTTTATTAACAACAGCTAATACAAAATTCTCAAACGTACTTTCATCTTTTGAGCAAACATAAGCAATTAAATTATCCGAAACGAAAGCAACATGTTGGATGCTATTATTTTTAACATAGTAAACTTCTGCTGGTAAAATCTTTGTAAAGTCCTCAAAATTAGCTGATAGAGGATTTATCGCTTGGTGAGTCTCTTTATAGTGATTAAAAAGCAACTCGCAACACTCTCTATAGTCATTTTGACCTCGGATTGCATTGAATATTTTACTTTCACCAGAGGATAAACCCTTTAGCAAATCTTGTTTCTTTACTTCCATTTCATGACTAATTCTAGCCTTCTTAAAGCCTTGAGATGCTAAGAAAGTTGTTTTCTGAGTTTCAAGAGAAGATATCATCACTTGTAGTGGAGACTTCTCTTCATCAGCAATTTTCTGAAACAAGTTCGCCTCACTTATTACTGCTGTATCCTCCAAATCAAATTTGATATAACAATGATTCTTATGATAAGTATTTCGATACGTTTCGACTTTAGCTAGTTGTTCTCCAGAGTTTTCTATCAGATACTTATCTTTATGCTTAGTAATTTTCATGTTCATATCCTTTCATTAAATCAATCTCAAATGATAGAAAGCCCACAACTTTATTTAAGAGTCATGGGCTACCTACATCTATAATTTACTGCTAGATCGTTATTATTTATCTATTTTGACTAAGAGACAAACAGTCTCAACATGTGTCGTATGCGGGAATTGGTCGACTGGTTGAACCGTGACCAATTCATAACCGAATTCACGTAGCCAGACTAAATCTTCTGCTAAACTTTTCGGCGCACAAGATACATAGACTATTTTGTCCGTTCCGTAGCGGCCGATGCTACGCATCACTTTACCGCCTGCTCCACTTCTAGGTGGATCCAGGAGCAACATATCTGGTTGGCCCCAAACGTCTCTTAACTCTTTAAGCCCGGTACGTGCGTCAGAAGTCATGAAGAAGGTATTGTCCAAACCGTTATCTTTCGCATTACGACGCGCTGAGATAATCGAATTTTCGACAATTTCAATTCCAGCTAATTCTTTACTGTTTCTGGCAAGTGGTAAACTAAAAGTCCCCACACCACAGAATAAGTCTAATACTTTCATGTCTGAATTAACATTAGCCATCTCAAGAGCCAACTCAACTAATTTTTCTGCTTGTACGGGATTCGCCTGAAAGAATGTATCCGGCCAAATACGATACTTAAAGCCATTTAATTCATCATTGATATAATCACGGCCATGCAGGATATACGTCTCATCAGCTTGAATTCTTTCAACTGCTTCTGCGTGTTCCACCCACTGTAAACTGACAAGATTCTCAAATTTTGATGTCAGTCTTTCAACTAAATCATCGACGGCTGCTTGCAATTCGCTTGGTGCTTTCGTTGCATAAACAACAACCATAATCTCCTTTGTCACAAAAGAAGTTCTAAGTAATAAATTACGTAATAAACCTGATTTTTCATCTTTGTCATAACCTGGAAAGTTATAATCCTTTTGCCATTGACCAAGTACATGTTTAATCTCAACCATCACTTTTGGCGCAAGAATCGAATCTTCTAAATCAATCACATTGCGAAAATTCCCTTGTTGATGCATGCCAAGTTCGCCTGTCGCACCAAAAGTCAATTCCATTTTATTACGGTAGCGCTCTGGATTTTCCATCCCAATAATCGGCTGAACTAAAGCCGGATCAAAGCCGGACTCTTTTAAGTAATCTTTGACCATATTCGATTTATATTCTAATTGCGCATCATACAACATATATTGTAGTGGGGTTCCTCCAGAAATTGCTTCATGGATTGGGACGTCTAAATTACGGGTTGGGCCTGCTTTAAGTAACTCATCATACTCAACCACTGCTTTACTGCGACCTTTCGCATTTTCAACCGTTACTCTGACCACATCACCTGGAACAACATTCGTTACATTAATATTTAGATGTTTTCCATTCGATCCTCGATCTGGTGGATGAATATAACGGGCATAACCGTAACCGTTTGGGTTGATAAATTCAATCGTTACTTCAAGTGTTTCTGTTGGATATCTTTTTTTAGTCATTTCTTCACCTTAACCTTTAAAAGTTCTCGATACACCTTAGTATACTAAAAAACGGCCAAAAGCACTATCACACTTGGATATCCTTCAATTGGATCAGAAAAAGAAGCCGTCATCATCATTATAACTTTCACACTCGCCTTGCCAGTCTGACATACTTTCCTTAATGACATCACATAATTCATCGTAACTTTCTTTATCAACATGCCCATGTGTCAGCATGGCTTTGTAAAACTTCTTAATACTAGCGGCATTGGCTTTAATGGTCGCTGGTGTGGCCCAGTCGGTTTTACGAACGAAATAATCTCCGAAATATGCATCGAGTTCATAACCACACCCGTCTTTCATCTCTTGGACCAATCGATTCATAAGATAAGTATTTATATAAAATTCAGTATTGTCTAAATGCTTTTCAATCGTCTTTGCTTTCAAATTGGCCGCTTTTAATTCTGCTTCAAACACTTCTAAATAACGTTGATTTTGCTGACCAAGTCTTTCAATTTCATAATCCTTTAAAAAAACTCCTATCTCTAAATAAATCATTGGAAAAAAATGATTTCCAATTACTCCGGCAAGTTTTTTATTTTTTGGTGCATCCGAATGAGTTGCTCCAAGCTAGCGTTTAAGCGTCCTATTTTGTCCTGGGTTTCGGCAATTTTAATCGCTAGCAGACTTTCTATTTCTTGACGGTCCTTGAGAGGCATCGTCTGGATATCTTCAATTGTTTCAAAACTTTCATCAAAAGCTACTAATTGCTGAATCTCATTTAATGAATAAGCCAGGTGTTTGAGTTGCTGAATATGCTGCAGACGCTCAAGATCCTTTTCATTATAAAGGCGTGCATAGTGATCACGGTTGGGACTGATTAAACCAAGCTTTTCATAATATCTGAGCGTATCTTTCGACAGACCTGTTCTGGCCACCACTTCATTCGTTCGCAATTTGAATCCCCTCTCTTGACATGGAGCGCACTCCATCTTTTAGAATAAGTATATCAAATAATCTTGAGGAGTGAGTAAATGTTAATGTTAAGAATCTTGACCTTTTTATATGGTTTATTGACGGTCCTGGCAATTGGCGAAGATGCAAAAATTTATGGTCTACAATGGGTGCATGCCCTCTATCCGCTATTTTCTCTGTGTTTAATGTATTTTGCCATTAAAACTGAGCCGTTGAATTTACTTTATATCGGATTAGTCGGTTTATTACTCGCCGCTGCCATAAGTGGCTTGGTAATGAACACATTTCACTGGAGCCATCTTATTGTACGCTTGGTCGTTTCACTCCTTCTGTTGTGGTTTTGGATCCAACTTAGTTAAACTAAAGAGCAGCCCAGGGGCTGCTCTTGTTTTGTGATTATTGGCTGGCTTTCATTTCTGTCGCTAATGTTCTGATTAATGGTTTTAACCAACTTTCAAGTTCATCCAGTCCAAAGCCTGCTGCTTCAATCTTATCTGAAATCAGATACCAGTTCTCTCGTGTATTAAACGGTGAACCAGTAATGGTTTCTTGCGTATAGTCGACTTTCACTGTTTGCCCAGTCATTTCTTGTAACCACTCGATAAAAGTTTGACGACTAATCGAATCGCGAGAACTTATATTTAGACTACCGGTTTGTTGGTTTTCAATTACCCATACAATCGCATTAGCCGCACTACTACCTTTAACAAAATTAATTTTTGCTTCTGGGTTATTAAATTGAATCGTGTCATTGTTGAGTGCTTTTTCAACGTACAGGTGCAAACGTTTCGTATAATCATCCTCATCTAAAACAATTGGAAAACGAAAGGCAGTTACCTTGAATGGTGCTTTTGTGAACAAGACTTGTTCGGCTTGACGCTTGCCTTCGCCATAATCCACCTGTTTTTCGGGGTCAATATGGTATGCGGTTGGATCAAAATCTGCTTCAACAAAACCATCTTTGGCACCATCGTAGACAGCTAAAGAGGATGTAAAATAATAATGTTCCAGTTGCTTTCCAAATTTATCAATCCGAATATGGGCATCGCTTGCATCATAACAGATGTTATCGAACACCGCGTCCCAGTTTTCAGCTTTTACTCTTTGCCAACCAGCATGTTCTGGTTCGCTAGCATCTAGTAGGATATGTGCTGCTTTTCCTTCAAATGGATTCGCTTTATTGCCTCTTGTCGCTAACGTTACATCGTAACCTTTATCTAATAATAGTTGCACTGCTTTCTTGCCGAAAAAATTAGTTCCACCTAATACAAGTATCTTTTTCATTTTAGTCACCTTTTCATCTTTGGTATGCTCGCTCCTAGGACTTTCTAAACTTTCATGGTTAGTCGATATCTATAGGATATACAAGATAAGAAAGCATGTCTACTATAACTATTAGCAACAGGTTGGTTGGGATAATCATTGCTGATTGAGTGTTTATCATGGAAGTGTCTAATTTGGGAATTGTTGCAGCTGTTGGTTTCGTTGACTGGCTGTGGTTCTTATTGTATCCGGAGGTGGGGGTGCAAATTAGTTGCACTATTTCTTGGTTTATTACACTTACACTAGGAGGGGGTGCCACGATGTTCATGGATTTAGCTAATTACTTTGGGACGAATGCGTCAAAGTATGTTCAATATGTCAGTGAACATGTTTCTTTGAGCTTGAGTGCTTTAGTGATTGCGATGTTGATTGGCCTGCCCTTGGGGTATTTTGGCTACCGATTTAAGCGTGTAGGTAATCTGTTTTTGACGGGTTCGCAAGCTTTGCGCGTTATTCCGAGTTTAGCTGTGTTGTTTATTCTAATTCCAATTGTGGGAACGGGTAAGTTGCCCGCGACGATTGCGCTAGTGTTTCTGGCGGTGCCTCCGATTGCGATTAATACTCAAGTTGGTTTTAGTGAAGTGCCTGCAGTCACAATTGAAACAGCAACCGGTTTGGGAATGAATAGTCGTCAATTATTTCGTAAAATACAGATTCCATTGTCTTTGCCTTATTTACTGAATGGCATTAAATTGGCGCTTGTTGAAATCATCGCGAGTGCGACTTTAGCGACTTATATTGGTGCAGGTGGTTTAGGGACTTTGATTTTCACTGGTCTAGGGCTTTATCGGCTAGATTTATTATTAATTGGTGGGTTATCGGTCGCGATTCTGTCTCTGTTTTCAACCGTCTTGTTCGATTACTTTATTAGAAGGAGTGATATTTAATGATAAAAAAATATTTAATCAGTCTTGTCGCAGTGTTGTTCGCCTCTGCGATTGTGACCAGCAGTGTCAGCGTCTCAGCTAATCACGAAGGAGAAGCCATTCGTATTGGTTCAAAAGATTTTACGGAGAATTTACTGGTGGCTGAAATTTATGCCTTAGCATTAGAGGCTGAGGGGTTTGACGTGGAACGCGTGCCAGCTATCTCGAGTGCGATTGTACATACAGCGATTACTAATGATGAAATTGATTTGTATCCTGAATATACTGGTACGGGCTTATTGACGGTTTTACAGTTGCCAATGGAAACGGATCCGGAGAAAGTGTTTGAAATTGTAAAGACTGAATATAATGAGCAGTTCGACTTAACCTGGTTAGACTATTCCCAGGCCAATGATAGTCAAGGTTTGGTCATTACGACGGCCAAAGCCGAGGAATTAGAGATTGAGACGATTTCTGATCTTCAAGCTCACGCCGATGAGTTGCGTTTCGCTTCTCAAGGTGAATTTGATATGCGTGAAGATGGGCTTCCTGGTTTAGAAGGCGTCTATGGCAGTTTTACTTGGGCCTCTTCCACGATTTATGATAATAGCTTAAAATACCAAGTGTTAAAAAATGATGAAGCCGATGTGACGCCTGCCTATACGACCGAAGGTCAGCTTGTGAATAATGATTTGTATACAGTTCTAGAAGATGACAAGCAATTCTGGCCGCCTTATAATTTAGCGCCGATTGTGCGTAATAATGTCTTGGAGGCTCATCCGGAAATTGAAGAGATTCTAGGGGAAGTTAATGATCAGTTGGACACAGAAAAAATGATTGAATTGAATGCTAAAGTCGATGTTGATGGCGAAGAATATCTAGAAGTTGCTAAGGAATTTTTCGATTCACTTAAGTAGCTTTTGAAGGGAGAGTATGATGATGCCAATAGCTATTGAATTTAAATCGGTCAGTAAAACATTTCATCTAAACGCAGAGCCCGCTCTGTCTGATGTTTCTTTTCAAATTAAAGAAGGCGAGTTCATCACCGTTTTAGGTTCATCTGGCTCTGGTAAAACCACTACCCTTCGCATGATGAATCGATTAATTGAACCTGACAACGGCCATATTGAGTTTTATAGTCATGATATACGAGGGATTGATGCGATTCAACTTCGTCGACAAATGGGCTATGTTGTACAACAAATCGGCCTATTTCCTCATTTGACGGTGGCTGAAAATATAGCGACTGTGCCTAGTCTATTAAAATGGGACAAAAGGAAAATATTGGCTCGTACAGAAGAGTTACTTCATTTAGTGAAACTTCCTCCTGAGGATTATTTGAACCGTCGTCCGCGTGAATTGTCTGGTGGGCAACAACAAAGAGTCGGTGTAGCCCGTGCTTTAGCTGCTGATCCGGCCATTATGTTGTTGGACGAGCCATTCGGTGCGGTGGACGCCATAACGCGTTTAGATCTACAAGCTGAAATCCAGAAAATTCATCAGCAATTAGATAATAAAACCTTTATTTTTGTGACACATGATATCAATGAAGCTTTTAAATTGGGCGATCGCGTGATGATTATGGATCACGGTCGTATTTGTCAGTTTGCTACGCCTCGGGAAATTATTCGCTCTCCTCAACCGGGTTTTGTTCAGAAATTGATTGATACAGTCAATGAACAAGAAGCATTGTGGGGTGAGTTCAAATGATTGACTACTGGCTTCGCTACAACGACCGCTTAATTGAAGCAACTTGGCAACATGTGCAGATTGTTGGACTGGTGATGTTGATCTCAATTATCATTGCGGCCAGTCTGATTGTGCTATTGGCTCGTTTTCCACGATGGTTGAATCGTTCTATTTACTTGTTTTCGGTAGTTTATTCCATCCCTAGTATGGCGCTGTTCGCTCTGTTGATTCCTTTAACTGGCTTAGGTCGTACGACTGCGATTGTAGTCTTGGTGATTTATTGTCAGTATATTCTGTTGCGAAGTTTTAATACTGCCTTGTTGGAGGTCGATCCTTTGATGGTTGAGACAGCTACCGGGATGGGCATGACGCCTCAACAAGTGTTTCGTAAAATTCAGCTACCACTCGCAATGAAGGGGCTACTGGCTGGCATTAAAATTGCGGCTATTTCAACGATAGGTATTACAACAATTGCTGCGACGATTAATGCAGGTGGGTTGGGAACGATTCTATTTGATGGGATGCGTACAGCAAGTTTAGTTAAACTATTTTGGGGTACTATATTAACAGCAGGTTTATGTTTATTGGTAAATGCTATATTGTATGTGGTTGAACGTTTGGTGGTTCCGTTGGAAGATTAATAGGTAATTTGATAAGCAAGCAGTGCCTAATGGGGCTCTGCTTGCTTTTTGTTTTAAGAGGTAGAGGTCGAAAAACTAAACCTACAGGCGGACTACATTGCGGAATAAAATGTCGTACGACTGTAGTTTTTTTTCATCTTATTAACGTTTCTAACCGAGAAAAATAAATAAATATTTTGTTAGAATTTTACTGTCTAATTTTGTACTTAAATGCTTTATCTTTAAATAAATAGTCAAATGACTTATGAGTATTAACATAACTATTCGAAGCGGAATGTTTCTGAAAGTTACTCGTCACTATATTGAGAATGGTATTGTATTTAATTCTATCATCTACCAAACTTTTAATTCTCAAAACTCGGAGTGGTTCATAGGGAAACAAGATTCCAAATGCACAAGCCATTCTAAGAACTGTACGCGAAAAAGCTTCTGAGTAATAACAGTTTTCGCATTTGAAATGCTTATGATAGAAGTTGGTATTAAAACTTTTACATTCTGGACAATAGATTCCTTTCTGAACGACTGCGTAACGTTCTGCTGTTAAAGACATCAAATGATCATCCTCTACACTATTTTTCAATAGCCATTCTACTTCTTTTTGCCAAGTTTCTTGAGGATATTTTCTACTTTCCTCCTGTAATTTACGAATAAAGGAACGCAACCTTGCACGTTTAATGAAGGGTAAACTAGCATCATCAATATCAACTGTATCCTCTTCACTGATAAAAACAACATAACTACTCATGGGGATTTTAAATCCTTGTTCACGCATCAATTGAGCCAAAAGTTGATGCGTTCTTTCTAATTGTCGAAAATCATCATGATACTTGGGCCGACCATTGACTTGCCATAAGCCCTGACTATAAATATATTCTGCAGTATAATTTTTAACTTCAAGAATAGTCACACCTGATGGCTTAACCAATAATATATCAATTTGAATTTCTCCCCCGCGTGTTCTATATCGTAAGTCCTTAAGAAGTAGCCAATCTTGAGGGATTTCTTTTTGAAGAATACTTGCGAGTTCAACTTCTCCTTGAAAGCCTGATTCACAATACTTCAAATCTTGTTGTTCTTTCTCATCTAACGCTTGACGAACATACATTTCTTCCAACCAATAATGTGCTTGGGTTTTATACAACATATCTGATTCTCCTTTTATTATTTATATATAAATACGTAATTAGTGTCCAAATATGCCTCGAATTTATTAAGTTTTCGTTAAGTTTATTTCATAATTAGATTTGTAGCTGTTTTTTGTCCAATAACATAGTTTTAAATGAGAAAATAAAATATTAAACCTGATTTTATCACTTGGGAGTGATATAACAAACGGCTACATCACCTGGGAGTGATATAACAAACTACTTCATCACTTGGGAGTGATATAACAAACTGCTACATCACTTGGGAGTGATATATCAAAGCGCTACATCACCTGGAAGTGATATATCAAAGCGCTACATCACCTGGAAGTGATATATCAAAGCGCTACATCACCTGGAAGTGATATAACAAACTGCTACATCACCTGGAAGTGATATATCAAACTGCTACATCACCTAGAAGTGATATAACAAGTCGCTACATCACCTGGAAGTGATATATCAAAGCGCTACATCACCTGGAAGTGATATAACAAGTCGCTACATCACCTGGAAGTGATATATCAAAGCGCTACATCACCTGGAAGTGATATATCAAAGCGCTACATCACCTGGAAGTGATATAACAAACTGCTACATCACCTATTACTGACAATTCCATGCAACAAACCCTTCCCCACCCCATCAAAAAAAGCATTGTTCGCCATTTAGGCTTTCAATGCTTTCAACCCTCTATTAAATAAACTCAAAGACTCTAAAAACATCCCTTAAGCAACTTGTTCTCTGTCATTCCGCTAATATTCAACTCAGTCACTTCAATTCAGAAAACACCCGTTATTATCTAGTGATTAAAACCGTATAGTTTCTTACATACGAACTAGCTACGTCCTATTTCATGGATAAAATAGCTAAGTGAAACCAAAGGAACGCAAAAAAGCGAACCAAATGATTAGGTTCGCTATTTTGTCCGAAATATTCTTTTATTAATTAACTTTCTTTAATAAAGCGACACACTCCACGTGGGGTGTCTGGCCGAATAAATCAACGGGTTGAACAAATTGTAATTCGTAGCCTGCTTGCGAGAATAACTCACAGTCACGTGCACAAGTCGCTGGGTTACAGCTAACGTATACGATTTTTTCAGGGGCTTGTTCAATAACAGCTGTCACAAAGTTTTCTTCTAAACCTTTACGTGGTGGATCCACTACAACGACATCAAAGTTTACACCTAAGTCGTTCCAACGTGGTAACCATTCTTCGGCTTTACCAACTTCAAAAATCACGTTTTCAATTGAATTTAATTCAGCGTTTTGCTCAGCCATTTCAATGGCTTCTGCAACGATTTCCATGGCATATAGATTTTTCGCATGTTTGGCTAAAGCTAAACTTAAAGTACCAATCCCACAATAAGCATCTAGAACAGTTTCTTTACCAGTTAGACCTGCAGCCTCAATAGCTGTTTGATAAAGTACTTCTGCCTGGGGTGTATTCACTTGATAAAACGAGTTAGGTGAGATGCGGAACGTCATATCAAGCATTTTGTCTTCTATAAAGTCTCTACCCCATAAAATTTTGTTCTCGCCACCTAAGATAACGTTCGTGTCCTTATTGTTAATGTTCTGAACGATGCTGACAACGTTTGGTAATTGTTGCTTAATCTTTTCAACGATAAACTCTTGTTTTTCTAAACGTTTTTGGTTGATCACTAAGATGATCATCATTTGACCAGTATAGTGGCCACGCTTCACAACGATATGACGCATAACACCACGTTTTCTTTGCTCGTCGTAAGGTTGAACGCCTTCTTCACGTAGAATATCACGAATCGTAACAATCGCTTTGTCAATTTCTGGTTGTTGAATGTAGAAATTTTCTACAGGTACTAAATCGTGACTGTTACGACGGAAGAAACCAGTTTCCAATTGTCCTCTAATCGTACGAACCGGGATTTGTGCCTTATTGCGGTATTCCCATGGATGTTCCATCCCTAGAGTTGGTCTTACATCAGCATTTGTGAAATGGCCAATTCTTTGGAAGGCTTGAGCCACTGCAGATTGTTTATAGGCTAATTGCGATGGATAATTCATATGTTGTAAAGTCATTGTTCCCACTTGACGGCCTACTGGATCAGTAATTTCAACTCGATCTGGACTTTCAACAATAATTTTTTGTAAACGACCATAACCGAATTTCTTACCCGCCTTAGTAATATTGAAGATAATTTCTTCCCCCGGGATTACTCCTTCGACGAAAAATGGAAAATCATCCACTTTAACCACACCAGCACCTTGGGAAGTTAAGTCAACGACAGTCGCTTGTAATTCCTCGTTCTTTTTAAATATACGCATTTCTTTCATAATTAGCTCCTAGCTGTTTCATTTTGTTATCCTATTGTACCAAACTTATGCTCAAGATACTTATTTCTAAAAAAAAATTAATAAAATATTTTCACAACTTAAGTGGACGCGTTTCCAAAGAAGTGTCATGACATCAAGCTCTTTTCATTTAGACAGAATTTGTTTTTCACAAAATTAAATGTAACACCACAGAAACCCTATAAATAAATGCTTCACAACTAGTGCACATCTTCACTATATGTGTTACAATACGCTCAGAAACAATTTCGAGGAGGAAATTTTGTGAAAAAGATTAAATTAGTCGGATTAGGTTTAGTTGCTTCATTGTCATTAGCTGCTCCAGCAGTTTTAGCAGGTGTAAGTGGGTTTGATTACACTCCAGCAATCGTTCAAGCACAAGAAGAAGGTACTGTATTAAAAGTTGCTTATTTAGCAGCTCATGGCGATCGTTCATTTACATCCGTTGCAGTCTTAGTTAAAGGCGATGTTATTGTTGATGCATACCTTGACGAATACCAATATGGTGAAGGTTATGAAGGCGTGCCAAACTCAGATGCTGCCTTTGGTGAAGGCTATCCTGAAGGTCAAGTATTAGCAAGTAAGAAAGTTAACTCAGACGCTTACTCAGCATCTATGGCTGAAAAAGCAGGTTCAACAGTTGCTTACGATGAAAACCTAGCTGCAATCGAAGAGTCAGTTAAAGGTAAAACTTTTGAAGAAGTTGAAGCTTTAATTGCTGAATTAGATGCATTAGGCGAAGACGGAAACGTATCTGACGTTGTGTCAGGAGCTACTTTAGCGGATGCGGGTGGTTATGTTGGTGCAATCTTAGAAGCTGCAAAAACAGGAATCGAATTCCCAACAGCAGCAACTGAAGCTAGCGAATTAGAAATCAAACAAGTTTTAGCCGCTCCACATGGTGACAAATCATTTGCTTTAGTAAACGTTGTAATGGACGGTGACGTTATCGTTGCGGCCTCTCTAGACGAATTCCAATTCGTTGAAGGTGATCAATGGACAGGCGTTCCTAACTCAGCTGCTGCTTTTGGTGAAAACTATCCTGAAGGAACTACTTTAGTTTCTAAATTAGTAGATAGCGAAGGCTATTCAGCAATGATGACTGACATTGCCGGATCAACAGTATCATACGTTGATAACTTGCAAGCTGTCGTTGCCTCAGCAGTTGGCAAAACAACTGACGAAGTGGCAGCAACAATTGAAGAATTAAACGGTTTAGGCGAAGACGGAAACGTTTCTGACGTTGTTTCAGGTGCTACTTTAGCTGATGCTGGTGGTTACTTACAAGCAATCTTAGACGCTGCAAAATAATTAAAACTAAATACTATTTAAGCGACTTGTGCACCATACACAAGTCGCTTTTTTATTCTGGAAATAGTTAGACGCCTTAAATCATTTATTCAAACGTCACTTAAAATTTGATATATACGGCTTAGCCCTTCATAATGAAAGAAAGGTAGATTGTTCATCCAGTCAAAAGCTGATGAAAGTAGGTGAAAATATGAATTTTTTAAAAAGGTACCTAGCGACCTTACTAATTATTCTAGTCGGATTAGTTACTCTTCAAATCAATCGAGTCATTGCGAGTACCGTAGAAGAAACGTTTATAGAGACGCTTTATACGGTCACTTATGAGGAAGCTGCTGAATTTGATAAACGCATTGAAGAGGACTATCATGATTTTGTTGTTAAGGAATTAAATCAGGCGCCTAATTTACCACTAATGCCTGTCGTCCTAGTTAGTTTTGAAAGTCAGTATATGACAAACTTGATCAATGAGCAGTTCGAATCCTTAGTTGAAGCTGACTATTTGGAAAAATTGCTGATTAACGGCGATTTAACGCGAATCTATGTATATGCCTATGAGCATCAAGCCAATTATTCTGTAGTAGATCTCAACATGATCAGCGAAACACTTGAAGATGACCTGATTAAACAGAAATGGTCTTTCACAATTGTCGAGCAAGATACTAATCAAAAACCAACAAACACTTGGGAGTTAGAGGCTCTATTCAATCGTTCGGCTACGTCTAACTTACTGACTTATTTTAAACTCACTCAAGACAGTCCGTTTAAATAATAATCCTCTCATAACTGTGACTTCGTCTAAAATTTCAAAGAGCTCCCGATAAAGTTGACAGAGAATTAAAAATCTCTGTTGACATTATTAGGAGCTTTTGTTGTGTTAAAAGTAGTTTGAAACAGAAATCAACCCCATTTATCACTTCGCAGGCACTTTTCACCTAATTGAAACACGGCTAGCGAGAAACAAGATCCTTGTTGACGCAATATAAAAAAACTCCAGCCCCCACCTTTATTAAGGCAGAAACTGGAGTTGCTTATAATATTATTAGCCTTTTAAGAAACGTGTTAAGAATTCTTTTGTACGCTCTTCTTTAGGATGACTGAAAAATTCTTGAGGATTGCCTTCTTCAGCAATTACTCCTTTATCCATAAATACAATTCGATCGGAGACATCTCGCGCAAATTCCATCTCATGCGTCACGATGATCATCGTTAAACCAGATTTTGCTAAATCACGCATAACTGTTAGTACGTCGCCAACCATCTCTGGGTCTAAAGCAGACGTTGGTTCATCAAACAACATCACATCTGGTTGCATCGTTAAAGCACGCGCAATCGCGATTCTTTGTTGTTGACCACCTGATAATTGACTAGGGCGGGCATTAATATAAGCACTCATCCCCACTTGTTCCAAGTGCTTCAAAGCTAACACTTCTGTCTCAGCCTTAGATTTACCTAAAACTTTAATGGGACCAACCGTACAGTTGCCTAAGACATCTAAATTGTTAAACAAGTTAAAGGATTGGAAGACCATACCAATATGACTCCGGTATTTCGTTGGATTATATTGACGTTCTAACACATTGTCACCACGGTAGTTAATTTCGCCACCTGTAGGATCTTCTAGTAAATTGATACATCTCAATAATGTCGATTTACCTGAACCAGATGAACCGATGATTGAAATAACTTCCCCTTCTTTAACAGAAAAGTTGATGTCCTTTAAGACTTCATTCGTACCAAAAGTTTTGCTTAAATGTTTGACTTGAATAATTTCACTCATGTTAAACACCTGCCTTATCTTTAATTTGGGCTACTTGGTTTTGATTGCCACCCACTAATTGGAAGTTAGCATTCCCATCCATACGACGTTCAATACGCCCAAGGATCCAAGTCACAGTATAAGTGAGAATGAAATAAATAACAGCCGTCACTAAGAATGTACCAAAGAAATTAAAGTTATTCGACGCAATCGTATTTGACGTGAAGTATAATTCATTTACCGAAATAACGTTTAACACTGACGTATCTTTAATATTAATCACAAACTCGTTTCCGACTGATGGTAAAACGTTTTTGAACACTTGCGGCATAACGACCTCTTTCATTGTCTGCCAATGTGTCATCCCAATCGCACGCGCTGCTTCGAATTGACCTTTATCAATTGAAATAATCCCACCACGTACAACCTCGGCCATGTAGGCACCCGTGTTAATCGAGACAATTAGAAAAGCTGCTTGTAAAGATGAAATATTCCACCCCCATAGAATCGCCGTCCCATAGTAGAAAACCATTGCCTGAACAATCATCGGCGTCCCACGGAAAATTGAAATATAGGCATTCAATAACCAGTTAACAACCTTTATGAACACTTGTTGGCCCTTGTTTTTCGACGTAGGAATCGTACGAATCACACCAACAAGCACCCCAATACCCAGACCAATAATCGTCCCCGTTAAAGAGATTAATAATGTATATCCAATTCCCCGCATATAACTGTCTCTATTATCTAGAAATATTTGGAGCATATCCTGTAAAAACTCTAGTGTACCCACTTTTTTTCCTCCAATTAAAATAGCATTTACGCATCAACTGCTTCAATAATATGAAAATTATATCATAATCCCACAGCTCAACCAACCTGAATCTGGCGATGCACCAAACAAATATACTAACAAGCATCCACCACAAAAGCAATGGTCAAAATAGCCCCACAAATCACCTAACATAAACAAAAGAGCCTACTGGCAATCTTTCCTTCCAATAAGCTTTCTTTTTAACCTATTCAAATGCTTAGACAATTAACATATCATTGTCATCAAACTGCCAATCAGGCCCGTAAGCCACTTCCCAATAAAAGCCATTCAACTCTTTGAAGTAACCGCCATAGCCTCCCCAACTCGTTGTTTGAGGCGCTTTAATTAACTCAGCACCCGCAGCAAGCGCTTGCTTCATCACTTGATCGACTTCATCTTTCGACTTGCCGTTATAAGCTAAAGTGACACCAGTAAAACCTTCAGGCGGCGTCAAAGCAAGCGGCCCTCCAATATCCTCTATTAAATCTTCAATCGGAAATAAAGATATACGCGTCCCTTTATTCTTAAAAAAAATCACGTTAGGTTGAGTCTCATCGCCGACCACTGACACATCAAAGCCTAAACCCTCTCGGTAAAACTTGAGTGAAGCAGCCATATCTTTTACACCGAGTGTTAATAAATTTAAACGATTTAATTTCATTCTTTCACCCTTATCTTTCGTCTACTAGCTTCACATCCTGAATCGCAAAATAATGCCCTTCAGGATCCGAAAAATTAAACACGTGACCCATCGGCATCTCAACTAAATCTCCAACCGTAATTCCTTGATCACGAAACTTATGATACAAAGCTGTCGCATCTGGCGTTTGAAACATTAAAGACGGAGTCCCCAGATTGAGTTCCGGTGATTGAGCTGCGATGACTTTTCTGTCAAACAAGACAATACTCGTTTGACTATTACTCGCCGGCGCAAGCTCCACATAATGCATGCCACCTGCTTCAGGCTCTATCTCCTCAAGTAACTCAAAACCAATCAGTTCAATCCAAAATTTTTTCATAGCTGTCACATCATCAACATAAACCATGACTTGCTTTAATCGCTCAATCATCATATTGTCCTTTCTTTAAAGACAGAGTCACTTCACTCGGAAAATTTACTTGCTTCTACCGTGAGTATTTGCCACACACTAGTCCATCACTAAGTAACAGTCATAATGAGGATTAACGTTGACATCATCTACGGTTAACACTGCCCATATCCACAGTCTTCCCTCAGTATTAATACGCTTTCATTATGACATACTATACTTCCCATGACAAAACATTCCCTTGGCTATTAAACCAAAAATCACTCTAAATTCCTTATGCGTTTAGAAATCAGAACGTAAAAAAAAATCATCTACCTGTTAAAGTAGATGACTGAGTAGGTTTAGTTAGCGCCTGGTTGAGTATTAATGGCTTTTTCCATAATTTCTTCACGTTGGTCGTCAGAAATTTCTGCTAACGCTTTGTTAATGTCTTCTAATAATGGACTATCTTTCTTAACACCAACTGAGATTGTCGCGTCTGCTTCAGGCACATCAAATGATGGGTCAAGTAATACATAAGTAAAATCTTCTAATGCATTCGTTGCTGAGATAGCTTCTGGAATCTCAGAAACATAGGCATCAATACGTTTAGATTGAAGGGCTACACGCATGACTGGGAAAGCATCCATCGCTTGTTGAACGTCTGCACCTTCCAGTTGCTCCAATAAAGCATAGTGTAACGTCCCTAATTGTCCCGTCACTTTTGCATCTGCAAAATCACTAATTGATTTAGCTCCAGCAAATGAAGAGTCTTTCAACATCACCATCGCGAATTGAATACTATAGTAGGGTTCCGAGAAATCGATTACTTTCGCACGTTCTTCTGTTGGTGACATACCAGCAATAATCATATCGATTTTTCCTGATTGAAGGGCTGGTAATAAACCTTCCCACTCAGTCTTGACAATTACCACTTCACGACCTAAAGCTTCACCAATTTTACGAGCAATTTGAACGTCATAGCCGTTCGCGAAATCGGGTGAGTTTTGAATCGTCACAGCATCATTACTATCATCGGACTGTGTCCAGTTATAAGGAGGGTAAGCAGCCTCCATTCCAACTAATAAGGGGTCATTATCTTGAGCATTCACGAAAACAGGAGGCATAGTTGCTGACAGTGATAATAAAGCAACTAGCGAGATTAATAGCATTCTTAGGTGTTTTCTCATTATTCTATCCAACCTTTCATTTATACATGCAAAAAGTATAGCAATCTTTACCTATGAATGCAATGCTAGAAAGTCTAAGATTCTTCTAAGGCTGACACGTCTTATCAGCCTTGCGACCGATTATCTTATGTATCTGTTGCCAAGTTTTAAAGAGTCCGCTAAACTGAAGTAAGAATGCATTTGGCAAAGGAGTCATGACGTGAAAATATTACTACATAGTGAACACTTAGAGAAAATTAAAAAATCGGGTTTAGGAAAATCCATCCAACATCAAATGCGCGCACTTGAAATTGCAGGCATTGATTTCACCACAGACTCAGATGACGATTTTGACTTACTACACATCAATACCTATTTTCCAAAATCAATGCTTTTTGCCCGTAAAGCACGTGAAAAAGGCATCCCAGTGGTGTATCATGCCCACTCAACAGAAGAAGATTTCAGGGATTCTTTCCGATTTTCAAATCAAATCGCTCCTCTTTTTAAACAGTGGTTGGTCCAATGTTATAAATTAGGTGATATGATTATTACACCGACTAACTACTCTAAAATAATCCTCGACACTTATGAACTCGACACTGAAATTGTCGCAATTTCAAATGGCATTGATTTGGATCGTTTTTCTCCTATTAATAATGCTCGTGAAAAGTTTCTAAGTCAGTATGACTATGCTGAGGATGATTTTGTGGTAATGGCCATTGGCCTTTATTTAAAGCGTAAAGGAATTCTCGAATTTGTTGAGTTAGCTAAACGTATGCCCGATGTTAAATTTATTTGGTTTGGCTTCACAGACCTCTCTTTAGTTCCAGATGAAATTGAAGAAGCTGTTGAAACAGAATTGCCGAATTTATATTTTGCCGGCTATGTCGATAATCAAGATATCCTACTTGCTTTGCAAGGAAGTGATTTGTTTATTTTTCCGACTCATGAAGAAACGGAAGGGATTCCAGCGATTGAAGCCTGTGCTTCTAAAGCGGATTTTATCGTCAGTGATATTCCAGTCTTCGATGATTGGCTAATTGATGGCGAGACCACTTACAAGGCAAAAGACATCGATGAATTCGAACATAAAATTCGCGCTTTCAAAAACAAGGAATTACCCTCTTTAACAGAAGCTGCCTATCAAGTTGCATTGGATCGTGATTTGCCTGCTATCGGCGAACAATTACGAGAAGTCTACGAACAAGCATATCGCTTAGCCCAAGACCGTAAAATCTAAGGCCAGAATATGAACCCAAAAACGCCCGCGAGTCAGTCACGACTTGCGGGCGATTCATGTTTATTTAGTCATCTACTGGTCCATCTCTAAAAACAAGGCCAATATATTCAACTTCAAAAAGTCCTTCTTCAGTTTGCTTTACCTGCGATACTTTTGGTATGTAGCCAGTATAGCCAAATGAATGATAGTAGATGGTTTCTGGAATCAGTGAGGCGTCAGTATATTTTTTAGTGACACCAATCGTAAGTAATGGAAATTTTTCAAACATGAGCCTATCTAAATCTTCGTCGACACCAAGGTAATAGAATACTTCATTAAACATCGGATCATTATCATCGATAAAGTGAATCGCCTGATAGTCTTTCTCTATGCCACTTTCTAAAAGCTTAGTGCCTGTGTTGATCAATTCAACTTTTGATGGTGAAAGACTAACATGCGCCGAAACTATCCTTGCTTGCGGATTCCATAAAGTAAGCAAACCTACCGCAATTACTATTAATCTGACAATCTTTTTCATAAAGAATCGCTCCTTTTCTTTAACAAACTTCGCTCCACAACATGTTCATCGAAATAATCACGCGACATAATGAATGACTTATGCTAAGATTTTTAAAAACGAAACCGTTTTCAATTCAATTATAATTTTTTTGCATAACAGTCAAATGTATCGATTGTTTTTTTTTGTTTCTTCTTTTTTTGCGCTAATCCTACCATATCAAAACCATTTCATTCCCTGCTATTTTCAGATGTATTGGAAGGATAAATTGAATTGAATAACCAAAAGAAAAGATGGCCAATTACTGTAAAGGACAACTATAAAATCTCTCCGATTAAAGCCCCTTCTCCTTCCATTTACCTCCAAAAACAACAGTAACACTTTTCAATTACAGTTGTTGTATCAAACTTTAGAAATAACTACTTCTAAAAGTAACTTTTTTGTGTTATGTTAGTTATAAGTGAGGTGACTATAATGATAAAACATACAATCAGTAATAGAGAACGAGATATTCTTTCTTTGATGTGGAAAGCAAACGAAGCGTTAACTGCCAAACAAATTTGTGATTTAAATGAAGAGTTAGTTATGAGCACCGTTCAGACGTCCCTTAGAAGTTTACTCAAACAGGAGCTAATCAAAGTAGATGAGGTTGTATTTAGTGGTAAAGCACTTTCACGCAGCTATATTCCGACTGTTAGCCAAGAGAAATTTATTGTAGACCAATTTGACTCCATCAATATCCAGAAATTTATGACAGCATTCTTTGACCAAGGAAAAGGAATTTCTGAGGAAGAAATTAACAAGGTAGAAGCATTATTAAATAAAGCGCGTAAATCCGAGTAATTGGAGACTGCCCTATGAACCTTTCTTTTAAAACGCTTTTTATATCGATTGTTTTGAGTGCACCATTTATTCTTTTGTTGCATATTTTGATGAAGAAAATAAGTGATAAATCACTTATTTCTGCAAGAATGTTAAATTTAATTTCATTATTAATTTTCTTTAGAATATTACTACCATTCGAGTATCCTTATACCATATCTATCTATTCAAAAGTAATTTTTCCTTTTGTACGTGATCTTTTCCTCACTGAAATACCACTGTTCAATATGAGTGTAATGGTATTTCTCTGCATAGTCTGGGCACTTGGCAGTTTATATAAGTTTATTAGGTTAATTCGAGAGTATCTGACTCTAAAGAAGTTTCTGAAATACGACTTTTCGGATGATCATTTTATGAATCTTATTCCCCCCGCTTATCAACAACACAATGTAAAGGTCTTGCCAAGTATCAAATCGCCCTGTGTAGTAGGGTTCATTAAACCGACAATCATTTTACCGAATACTTTCTTTACGGAGAAAGAATTGGAGTATATCTTTCAACATGAGTACTTACATATTTCACGTATAGATTTACTCCTAAAAGGTATCTATGAACTGTTAGTCATCATTTATTGGTGGAACCCTCTGATGTATATCTTTAGACAACAATTTTCTACAACTATTGAATTGAGCGTAGATGAAGCGCTTGTTAAGAACTTTTCAAAGAGTGAAAGGATTGACTATATCCAATTAATGTTAAAAGTTCAAAATGAACAAAATTATTCTGATAAAGAATCGGAATTTGCGCTGTATTTTACCTCAGCACCAGCAGAGCCCTTATTACAGCGTGCCTCTAATGTTTTGAATAAACATAAAGTTTATCCCAGTGTTCCGGCAATGATTGGGTTATTTATCGTAGGGTTTTATTTATCAACTTCAATTATTATTGAACCTTATTATGCGAATCGGCCTGATACCGAAGGTACATTTACAATTAACGAAGAAAATGCCTATTTTTTAGTTAGTTCTGATAATGGCTATGAATTATATGTTGACGGTCAATTTATACAGTCGTTTCAAAACATTAACGACGAAACATTTTTAGCCTTACCCCAGTATACTTCAAAGGAAGAGATTAATGATTAAGAATAAAATGATTGTTGGGGCCACCATCAGCCTTTTATTTACTTGTCTATCACTACCAACCTTAGACGTTAAGGCAGAAACAATTTTAACTATTAACTATCAAGAAGTCTCACCATTAGCAGATTATATTGAATGGCGTTATCAAATTATCAATGGTGTACTGCATAAAAGACAATATAATGTATCTACAGGCTCTTGGCTTGGAAAATGGATTCCAGCAAATTAAAGTGATTGCTGAGAAGCTTCTTGTTCTTGTTTTTTAGCAAGATCTATTATGTTTCTATTCAGCAAAACAAACAGGCTCTGACCGACAATTAGCATGTCGGTCAGAGCCTGTTTTATGTTTAATTCAGATTAAACTATCCTTGTTGGCTTTCTAAAAACTTAGCCAATTGATTTTTATCGCGGGCTTTTGGGCCTGTGAGATATTGCCTGGGTTCAAATACAAGCGCACTTGTTCCGTGTCGTCTTCGTCATAGGCCACGATTACTTCGCCTTCGTCTGGATTATCGCTGACACGAGCGGCTTTTGCGAACTGAGCTCCCAAAATTTCGAGCGTTTCCTCAGCCACTGCTTCACGTAGAACCATATACATCTCGCCTTGTTGTGCAGGAACTAGGAAAATACCTACTTTGACGCAATCTTCTTCTTTTTCACGTCTAAGTATTTTTTTATTATCACAGTTATGTTGTTGATTACTCCCTTGTATTTTTAAACACCCGTTTCAAGACATTGCCCTTGGCTAACATGTAGTAGGCTAAGGCGAGTAAAGTTTCTGCCATTTCTTTTGGGAATATGTGTAGTACCAGTTTGAATCCTAATTCCTCGACCAAATTATCGCAGTCCAGTCGGATACCCGCGGATTGAATCCGTTTAGATAACACAACGGCTTCCAGTTCGGTTGTCAAGAATAGCTCGGCATAATTTCGGTTGGAAATCAATTTATCAGTGGCTTCATCTAGTTTACCGATAGCTGATTCATCACATTTGGCTTTTCCGTTCTCATCTCGATAAAAACGGGTGTGATAGTAAATATAAGTGATTCCATTTTTCATTTTCTTTGAAACTTTTGATATACCATATAAAAGATTCAAAATCATCCAAAAACATTAGGAATGAACATCTTAAAACACTGTCACAACAACGAAAAAGCCGAATGGAACGAACCTCCCAATCGACGTATGGTATAAAAATACGGTAATTCAGGTTATATTTTGGCGAAGATCGCGACGCGTTGCTAGCAGAAAGAACTCATATTCCAACGTATTACCCATTGGAATCTGATGGTCAAGATATCGTTCATGATATGTTGGCGCATTAACCAGCGATTGAATTACAATTAAGCCAGTGAGTGCTGATGATACTATCAGCTCACTGGCTTTTGAAGTAAAATATCAGTTTATAGATGGTTGGCAAAACTTAAGTCAGTTTTTGAATAAATGAACCTAAACACCGTGACGACACGCCGAGAAGATTCACTATGTTTCATTGAGTTTTTTTCTGAGTTTACCCGATATATTTACTGATTAATCTTGTGCCTGTTTTCTCAATTCTTTAAAATAAGTTATTTTTTGAGATTCTAAGGACCGATACGTCACAACATCAATCTCCCACAAATCGATTTGCTGAGCGTCCACGATACTAGTTTCAACGAGAATAAATTGCCACTTTTGTTTGATTGTACCCCTGTTGGTTTCTTCACTGACTAAGGTGAGCTGATCAATTTTTAAATCAGATTTATTTGTTAAGGCTGTTGTATACTTCTCGGTGATCCATCCGTTAATCAGCAGCTTTTCGAGGTAGGTTTCGTCAACAATATCATGAAAAGATGTGATAATATTATTCTGTATATAATCACTGTCAAACGAGAAAAATTTTATTGGACAACCACTTTCAGAATTTTCAAGAGTGTCAATTTTATTTTTCATTTCCTGATCTAATGAAGAATCAAAATCGACTGCTTCATCGTAATTGATCTCGTACAGAGCTTGAATAAAATTTTCTTCTATTGAATTGGCGAGTATTATGTTTCTATTAAAAGTTATAAAAAAACTGATGCTTAATATTATAAGAATAATTTTCTTCACATTTTTTCACCTTCTATTGATATCTTCTTTGAATACCAGAGATTTCATATGCACTAGTATATCTTGGGGAGTTGGTATAATAGTACGTAGTAGTTGGAAGCTTACCTTGTGCTGCAAAGGATCCCCATCTCCCTACAGGAACTCCTAAATCATTTTCTGTAATATAGGCAGTCCCACATTTTGTGCATTGCCAAGCAGATCCATGAAATAATAATGTATCTGAAGTATTGAATACTTTAGCTGCTCCACGTTTTATTGCATCACAAATACCATTTCCATAGGGACAAGCTGTAACAGCAAAAGGTATTATACCGGAATCATTTGCGTCATATATAATTGTAAAGTCTTCTCCATAATAATCTTGTCCAGTTTCTCGAGCAGAGAGAAACTGGACAAGATTGTTCTATGATGGAAAAAGCAGTTTGACTAATGTCGGAGTGACTGTGTGCGGAACTATTAGGAAAAAAGATACTTAGAACAGTATACAGTAATAAAGCTAGACTAAGTGTTTTCTTTTAAAAACTATGTTTTACCATTGAAATAATCCTCCAATTCTTAATTTCATCAAGTTACAAACGGCAAAGAAATCGATTCCAATATTATTATAACAGATTACTGCAATAAATAAATACTAATAATATAATTTGTTGTAATATCAAAAAAACTACACTCCTTTTGTCTGGCGAAACATATCTTCAATCATGACATCAAAGATTTCTCTTTGCGTGACGGCGTGCCGTATTCTAGTATTTGCTAAGGTCGTTGGTCTGAAAATATATATTGATTAACTATAATATGAAGGCTTTATCTCCTTGATATTGAGTAATGGGATGCATTGATTTTAACAATCAAAAATGTAATTGCTGGTCTTTATAGTCACATAAATCATAATATTTGCCTAAGTAATTTTTTTATTATGCTATCAAAGGCTAATTATCACAAGTTGCAGCAAATTAACGAAAAGATATAAGCTATATAAAAAAACTGAATAAATTAGGTTTATTTTTGGATGTTTATCGTATTTAACTTGATAACGATTTAATAATATGATTATCACACTTATTACACTAGGGAAAAAATGTTTTAGGTTTACGAACAGAACTGAAAAAAGTGAATTATCTATTACAGAGATTCTTGGTAAAATTATATAAATAAGTAGTAGTACATATATTCCTACTAAACTCTTTTTTCTTTTATTACTACTTTCCATAATCATCCCTCTTTCTAGTATTTTAATCTCCATTGTTCCTCTCTTGAATTCATATTATACCTATCAGTTCTTACGTATCTATCTAAGTACTTATCATAAATAGCATACTCGTCGGTAAAAGATACATCTCTATAATACACGTCATATGTTCTAGAAATAGAACATATTGGAGTCGATGGTCCGATAGTAACGGTATAACCATAATACCAACGTTTAATTCAGGATCAATTAGAATCACACTATCAACTCAGTCTTTTTCAAAATGATTCGTTCCACCAATAAATCACCTTCTACCTCAGCATAATCCATGAAAACTCGTTCTAAGTTATGGAGTAGAAAAGGAATAAAAATAGCCTTATCAACATAATGAAATTTAAACCCAATTAATGATTTTCAAAAAGTAAAAAAATGATTCGAAATCGCTTTTCCCAATATACTTCAAGAATAAAATAATTGTTATGGCCACCATAAGCCTTTTATTTACTTGTCTATCAGTACCAACCTTAGACGTTAAGGCAGAAACAATTTTAACTATTAACTATCAAGAGGTCTCACCATTAGCAGATTATATTGAATGGCGTTATCAAATTATCAATGGTGTACTGCATAAAAGACAATATAATGTATCTACAGGCTCTTGGCTTGGAAAATGGATTCCAGCAAATTAAAGTGATTGCTGAGAAGCTTCTTGTTCTTGTTTTTTAGCAAGATCTACTATGTTTCTATTCAGCAAAATAAACAGGCTCTGACCGACAATTAGTATGTCGGTCAGAGCCTGTTTATTTGTTTAATTCAGATTAAACTATCCTTGTTGGTTTTCTAAAAACTTAGCCAATTGGTCTTTGTCGCGGGCTTTTTGGGCCTGGGAGATATTGCTTGGATTGAGGTATAAACGTGCTTGTTCAACTCCAGCTTCGTCATAGGCTACAACCGCTTCCCCTTCGTCCTCATTGTCACTGACGCGTTTAGCTGAGCCATATTGGTCAGACCAAATAGCGAGTGTTTCTTCAGCGACCGCTTCACGTAATACTGTGTACATTTCAGCTTGTTGAGCGGGTACTTTAAAGATATCGATTTGAACAAATTCTTCTTCTTTATCTCGACGTTGGTGCTTGCTTGTGCGATTAGTTGGTTTCTTCGCCATAATTAACCTTCTTTACTATTCTAAATTTTAACGTTTATCTCTGCGAAATTTCTTCATGAAGGCCATTGAATCATTTGCCAACAATTGTTCAAGAATATCTAAAACGGCTTGGTCATTATTATTACCAATCTGATAATGGGTGTCTGCCACTAAATCTGGATCGGCATTGCCCATTGAGACGCTATATAATGCTTCATGCATCATCGATGAATCATTTAAACTATCGCCAAAGGCCATTGTTTCATCAGATGAAATATTATATTTATCCTGGAGATAGCGGATCGATGCGCCTTTACCACCGTCACGGTGATAAACATCTAACCAACCATCACCACTAGTCACGGACGTGACATCATCATAGCGTTCGATAATAATCCGAGCCATCGTTTTATTTTCATGTAAAGCCTTCTCGCTGTGGATCGCTATTTTGACCGCTTGTTCAGCACTTGGAATTTCACTAAAATGATTGATGATTTCGATATTATCGTTATATCGTTTGACCACTTCTAGTTCTGTTCCCGATGTCTCACGGAAATAAGTTTTTTCGCCAATACTGACGTTCGGATGAAAGCCATCAAATTCATCGAGAAAGTTCTCAATCGAAAGCATTGTTGCAGGTTCAATCGCTAGTGCATGAAGTAACTTCTGGTTACGTACAATATAATTCCCATTATCCCCGGCAAAATATAAACGGTCACGGTCTTCTTGATCAAAATAAGCTTCTAATTTATGAAAACTATTCCCGCTAGCAATACACACAATAATATCGCGTTCTAATAAAGCTGTCAGTACACGCTTGAAGCGTGATACATCGTAAGTTTTGTCCGTTCTTAAGAACGTTTCGTCCATATCAATTGCAATTAATTTAATCGTCATGATACCCTACCTTTTATTATTTTAAGGCAAACTATTGCCTGCACTTAGATATATATCATACCACTCTTCGCGGCTTAATTCGATCTCTGTTCCACGAACCATACCAGAAATTCTCTCTGGATTCATTGAACCAGCAATCGGCTGCATCTTCGCCGGATGACGTAAAATCCAGGCCATCACAATTGCCTCTAAAGTCACATCGTATGTTGTCGCATAACGAGTCAAAGTAGCCGTCAGTTTTTGATAATCTGGGTGCTTAA
This sequence comes from Fundicoccus sp. Sow4_D5, assembly GCF_052116365.1. Lineage (NCBI taxonomy): Bacteria > Bacillati > Bacillota > Bacilli > Lactobacillales > Aerococcaceae > Fundicoccus > Fundicoccus sp. Sow4_D5. Next base: position 49,314 of record NZ_JBQKLF010000003.1, read on the forward strand.
TAAACAGCCCTTTATCTAGGTCCACTAAAAATGGTGACCAAGGCTGAATGGTCATATCATGCAAGCGCGAGTAATCCAGAATGCTGCCATCACGACTAGTCGCAGCGTCACTTAAGGTATTAACATAGAAGCCTGCATCAATCATCGGTGTATGTGCAGGTCCAAATTGTAATTGATTCGCTTGTAATTTCATCGGAACGAACTTTTGTAATAATTCAATTTGCATGGGATTTTGATTGCTGACACCGAAATGTCTAACTTTACCACTCTGTTGTAATTGTTCAAAAGCAGCGGCGACTTCCTCTGGTTCAACTAAAGTATCTGGACGATGTAATAATAAGAAATCTAGATAGTCAGTTTCCAGGCGCTCTAAAATGCCATCAACTGCAGTTAGAATATGCTCTTTAGAAAAATCGAAAAAGCCCTTGCGGATACCAACTTTTGATTGTAAAAAGATGTCATCACGTTTTAAACCAATTTCTTTAGCGGCTGCCGCGAAGACTTCTTCCGATTGTCCCCCACCATAAATATCAGCGTGATCATAAAAATTTATTCCATGCTCTCTCGTTGCTGATAATACTTTAGCGGCTTCCTGAGTGGACAAACCTGCCATACGCATGCAACCTAAAATCATTCGACTTGCTTCAATACCTGTTGTACCCACTGATGAATATTTCATAGTTTATTACCCCTTATGTGTGTCTTATTTGTTGTTTTGTGTATCGACGAGCTGTTTCGCTAAAACAGAAAATATGTGCTCATTATGATCATAACTTATTCGGCTTTTTCTTGAGTCTGTCGCATCCAGTGCCACGCTTCAATTTCTCACTTTTTGTCTGGTGAATCAGCGCTTGAACATACCAGTAATTCCACGAGTTAAGGCTTTGCCAACTTCTCGACCGACTGAACTCATAATATTCTTAGTAAAACGATCCATTGGTGAATCAGTCCGACGCGTACTGGTTTTGGTTCGCGCTTTTTCAGCGGCTTTTTGGGCGCGTTCAAATTCTTTTTCGGCGTCCTTACGTTGGCGCTCAAGTTCTTTAGCCACAGCGGCCTCTTGCTTTGCTTCGGCTTTTTCATGTTCTTGAGTCAATCGCTCAGCTTCTGCCGCTTGCTTAGCAGCAACTGCTTCATGTTCGGCTGCTTCAGCTTCTGCTATGAGAGCGGCTTCTTGTTCGGCGACTAATTCATTAAGCTGTTCATGGGCGCTTGTTCGATTAATTGTTTCCTGATATTTCACAAGTAGAGTCGAATGATTGATTAGACTTAGTAAAACAGTCGGATCAATCGTTCCAATTTTACTCTGTGGTGGATAAATCATCACTCGGTCAGAAAAAGATGGCGTGCCATCCGCCTGAAGGGTTGAAACGACTGCTTCTCCCACCTTTAATTCTTGAATTATTTTTTCTAAATCCATGTCAACTTCTTGACGGAACGTTTGAGCGACTGCTTTGACAACCGTCAATTCTTTTGGTGTAAATGCTCGTAAGCCATGTTGAATTCGGTTCCCTAGCTGACTTGCCACTGTATCTGGAATATCTGTCGGATTCTGTGTGACAAAGAAAACACCGACACCTTTTGAACGAATCAATCGAACAATCAATTCTATTTGATCGAGTAATGCTTTAGGTGTTCCCTCAAATAGTGAGTGGGCTTCATCAAAGAAAAACACTAGCTTCGGCTTATCCAAATCGCCCACTTCTGGTAATTCCTCGTAAAGCTCAGATAGAAGTGCTAACAAGACGGTCGCATATAGGGTTGGCAGTGTATAGAGTTGCTTGGCATTCAGAATATTAATCACGCCACGACCATCTTGAGCCTGGCGAAGAAAATCGTTAATTTCTAAACTCGGCTCATTAAAGAAACGAGCGCCTCCTTGTTGTTCTAAGACAACAATACTTCTCAAGATAACGCCAATTGAAGCTTTCGAAATGGTTCCATAATGGCTGGCCAATTCTTTCGCATTCTCAGCAACATAATTCAACATTGCTCGAAAATCCATCAAATCAATCAACAACAAGCCTTGTTCGTCGGCCACCGCAAAGACAATATTTAATATTCCCGTTTGTGTGTCATTCAGTCCTAAAAGGCGAGCCAGTAAAATCGGGCCCATCTCAGAAATTGTAATACGAACGGGTAGTCCTTCCTCACCCAATACATCCCAAATTTCAACCGGATACTGTTTCGGTTCAAATGTCGTGTACTGCGTAGCTTCCAAACGCCCCTGTAAATCATCATTCGTGTTGGCTTCGGCTAAACTTGCCAAATCACCTTTGATGTCCGATAGAAATACCGGAATGCCAGCATCACTTAATTGTTCCGCCAAAACTTTCAATGTGATCGTCTTTCCCGTTCCCGTTGCACCTGCAATAATTCCGTGGCGATTCAGCTTATCCAATTCAAGTGATGCAACCTCTTTTCCAAACCCCAAATATACCTTCTCAGTCACCGCTAACATCCTCCTCAAGTCGCAATCTAATAGGTCTAGTTTAACACAAGTTCCAGAATGATTGTTAGCGAATTCATTTATGTCTTTCAGGTCCAATCCTCGATGAATGTTTATACGGACTGATCAACTTTACTCTTAACAGATGTTAAAAACCTCCCCAGAAGGAGAGGTTTAAGCTGACTAACTAAATAAACAATTGATCCAAAGCTAACATATCTTCCTCACTGATTTCAAAATCCAATTGAGTATTTGCAATAATATATTTCTCATGTACCGATTTCGGCAAGATTATATGACCTTTTTGAACCGGATAGCGGTAACAGATCTGTGGAATTGTCGCATCATACTTATCAGCAATCGCTTGAATATCGGCATTCCCAAGTAAACTTCCTGTTCCTAATGAAGAGTAGGCTTCAATCAGAATGTTATTTGCTTGACAGTATTCAACAATATCCGATTGTGTATAACCAATATGGAAGAGAATTTGGTTAACAACTGGTTTAATATCTGTATTAGCCAATAGATTTTCCAAGTCTGCCACATTAAAATTCGAGACACCAATCGCACGGATAAAACCATTTTCATAGAGTTCACTCAAAGCACGCCAAACCTCTAAATTCTCTAGGTAAAAGTTAGGACGTTTGTCATCGCGACTGAAAAATCGCCAAGGGGTTGGACAGTGAACTAAAACTAAATCAATATAATCCGTTCCCAAGTCCTTCAACTCATCATACACATCAGACATCACCGCTGTGTAAGTTTTCGATTCTCCGCGTACTTTTGTTGTAATAAAGATTTCTTCACGTTTCACTTTGCTAGCTGCAATCCCAGCCCGAATTCCCTTACTATTACCATAACCATGGGCACCATCGATATGGCGGTAACCATTCTTCAACGCAAAGGCCGTCGAATGGACAGCGTCAGCCGTCGAAACTTGCCAAGTTCCTAATGCAATTTGTGGAATTTCCACGCCATTATTAAGTGTCAATTTTTTATTTAAGATTGTCATCAAAGCCACCTCTTTCTAACGTTAGTATATACTTATTAATCATTTTTTTAAATCAATACGGTCAAAATAAGACGAATAATCTGACAGCAATGTTATACTGAATTCAGTAATGTCGTGTGTCATAGATGATGGAGGTATTTAAATGAAAAAATCAGTGCTTAATGACCCTCGTGTAATGTATCATTCAGACAAATTCCCTGTTCAAAAAACACAAGCCGAACCAGCTTTGCAAAGTCAAATGCAACCCCGCCCAGATTGTGGGGAAGCCTCCTATGTCGGAACAGGCAAGTTACTGAACCGAAAAGCGCTCGTGACTGGGGCAGATTCAGGTATCGGCCGGGCAGCAGCAATTGCTTTCGCTCGTGAAGGCTGTGATGTTGCGATTCAGTTTGTTCCTGGAGAAGAAGCCGATGCAAAGGAAGTTAAAGGCTATATCGAAGATGAAGGTCGACAAGCCTTCTTGTTACCCTGCGACTTGCGTGATGAAGGTGCAGCCAGTTGGATTGTTCATGAAACTGTTGATGCTTTTGGTGGTTTAGATCTGTTGGTTTTGAATTCAGCCATGCAAGTGGCGATTGAAACCTTAGCAGACTTACCGATTCAACAGGTGGAAGATACCTTTAAAGTCAATGTTATCAGCATGTTTGAAAGTGTCCAAGCAGCGCAGAAGCATTTACTACCTGGTAGTTCCATTATTACGACAACTTCTTCTCAAAGTTTCGATCCAAGCCCTCAATTGTTAGACTACGCAGCAACTAAGAGCGCCATTTCTAATTTAACGGTCAACTTGGCGCAATATTTCGCTGACAAAGGGGTCCGTGTCAATGCAGTGTCTCCTGGTCCCGTTTGGACCCCCTTGCAGTTGAATAAAGGACAGTTACCCGGACAATTGCCTAATTTCGGACAAGGTTCCTTGATTGGCCGTGCCGGTCAACCAGCCGAATTAGCCCATATGTATGTCTACTTAGCCTCAGATGATGCTAGTTTTGTGACTGGTCAAATCCATGGGATTAACGGTGGGACGAATATCAACCTGTAACACTGTTAAGTTAGTCGACGGTGTGCTGGGTTATCTAAAGTGAAAGATGTTAGTTTTAAGTGTAAGCATAAAAACTCTCCTCCCGACTCTGTTATTTAACTGAGTTAGGAGGAGAGTTTAATTTTCATTGAAATTAACGTTTAAAGTAATTTGTAATTCCTGTCACCAAACCACCTACCAATTTCTTTTGGTAAGAAGGTGTGATTAATTTTTGATGCTCTGCCCAGTTATCTAAGAATCCTAATTCAACTAATGTTGCTGGTACATTTGTTGTACGAGTCACATGTAAGTTTTGTTTACGTATTCCTTGATCCACTGCACCTGTCGCATCCACTAAAGCATCTTGGATCGCTTGTGACAAGTTTTTACCTGCATTGATACGCGTCCAATTATCTGTTTTCAGCGTTGGCCAACCCGGCTCAGAAATGTCTGGATGATGATATAGTGTCACAATCCCATTTACACGCCCTTGGTAAGAAGCTGGCATCGCATTATGGTGAATACTTACGTAAATATCAGGCATCACTTCGTTTGGATGATCATCACGATCATGCAGTTTGACTTCTTTATCAGTTGTACGTGTTTCATAGACCAGATAGCCTAATTCACGTAAACGCTCTGCTAATTGACGTGTAATATTCAAGTTTAAATCTTTCTCAGCCACACCGTAATTGTAAGTTCCGGTTTCGCTCCCACCATGTCCAGCGTCTAAATAGACAACTTTTTTATTCGCTGGCACTTCAACCGCAGCATCCGCATTGACGTAACCAACGGTTTTACCGTTTTGAGAAACTTCTAAGAATTTAACACCCTTCTCATCAGTAAATTCACTCACAACTTTAAACCGTTGGCCAAAATATTTAATTGAATCAGACGCTACTGCAGACTCTAATTGTGATCCCACATAGAAAGCTAAGTCTGGCTTGTTAATTTTCACGTCAAATGTCGTTTCCGTTGTATCGCCTTCATCGACTACAGGAGGCGTTGTTGGAATTTCTGGTTTAGGCTCTGGTTTAGGAGCTGGTACTTGACTAGGATCTGTTACGACAAACACATCACCTGAATAAATATAATTAGATGTTAGTTTATTCCAAGCTTTCAACTGATCAATCGTAATGCCATTGTTATTGGCGATTAACCATAGTGAATCCCCAGGACGAACGGTATACGTCTTAGCTGGTGTTTCTGGTTCTGGTTTTGGTTCTGGTTTCGGTTCTGGTTTTGATTCTGGTTTCGGTTCTGGTTTCGGTTCTGGTTTCGGTTCTGGCGCCTTGCTAGGATCCGTTACCACAAAAACATCTCCTGAATAAATATAGTTAGATGTTAGTTTATTCCAAGCTTTCAACTGATCAATCGTAATGCCATTGTTATTGGCAATTAACCACAATGAATCTCCAGGGCGGACAGTGTATGTCTTCGTTGGAGTCGTCGGTGTTGGGTTTGGAGTTGGCGTTTCAGGTTTCGGTATTTCTGGTTTTGGATCTGGAGTTGGCGTTGGTTTAACTGGCGCCTTACTTGGATCTGTTACGTAGAATACATCCCCTGAATAAATATAGTTAGACGTTAAATTGTTCCATGCTTTTAATTGCTCGATGGACACGTTGTTTTGCGTTGCTATTTTGTATAGATAGTCGCCTGGGCGAACTGTATACGTCTTAGCTTTGGGTGTTTCCGTTACCGGCGGCGTCACTGGGTCTGGCGTCGGTTCTGGTTTCGGCGTCTCTGGCTTCGGATTCTCTGGCTTCGGTGTGACCGTTGCTGGATTCGTAACCGTTAATTTGTCACCTGAATAAATATAATTAGACGTCAAATTGTTCCATGATTTTAATTGATCGACCGTAATATTATTGTCAGTCGCAATTTTATATAAATAATCACCTGGACGCACAGTATACGTTTTGCCTGTTGTTGGCGCTGGTGTAGTAGTTTCTGGTGTTGGCTTTGTTTCTGGTTTCGGCTCAGGAGTTGGTGTTGTTGGTGTGTCAACTACTGTTCCTGGATTTGATACAACTAATTGATCTCCAATAAAAATCATATCTCCTGAAAGATTATTCCACGAACGTAATTGCGCTACTGTAATGCCATGTGCATTAGCAATTTTCCATAAAGTATCTCCGTAAGCAACCGTATGTGCTCCTGCCGCTACACGAGTGTTTGCAAATACTGCAGGTGCTTCAGTTGCCATAGCTACGGCTTCTGCTTCTGCTTCAACTTCTGTTTCGTCTGTGACTAATGTTTCGTCCGCACTAATTACATCTGAAATTAATTCATCTACGACATTGTCTACTAACTCTGATTCTTCATCTGTTAATGAAGCAATCGCTTCTTCTGGTGCATCGTTTGTTGAAACCTCATCGGAAATAACAGCTGAATCATCTGTTATTTCTTCCGCTTGAGCAACTGGTGTCACTAGGCTTAAAGCAAACGCAGAAACTAGCAAAGATGATGACAATACAACCCATCGGCCTTTTGATTTATGCATAATTTTTCTTTCCAATGTCTGAGCTCCTAACTTAATTAGAATATATAAATGACTACGTTACAATTTTACCATGAATCCCCTAACAATTTCTATCTTGAATGTTACAAGAATCTAACAATTTATTCAAACAACAGACACGCTAGTGTCAAAACGATGACTTTATGAGACGAAAAATTCAAAAACATTTGACTACCTCAGATATATTAATATTCAAACTGTGATAGGGGAAGTGATTTGTTGATTTAGTTAGTTGAGTTATTGCTAGAACACTTGCTTGGTAAGCTTTCTATGTATTTCCCTACAGTTCTTGACTTGCCAAATCCAGCTACTTTTATCAAAAAAAGGACGTGTCATCTCTTGTCACGCGTTTTCAGTGCTTGCAAAAGACGTGGCGGAAGATGACACGACGACTTATAGAGAGTTCTAACGCTTTCTGCAGATATTTCGACCAAATAATAGACTTTCTGCTTCAAATCCAGCTACTTTTATCAAAAAAAGGACGTGTCATCTCTTGTCACGCGTTTTCAGTGCTTGCAAAAGACGTGGCGGAAGATGACACGACGACTTATAGAGAGTTATGATTAACTCCCATAATAATAGCAACCTCCAGCTAATTAAGTCTATAAACTAGCGATAGAATCAATTAGCTGGAGAGTTTACCTCACGATCAAATCAGCACATCCTAGTAAGCCTTACCATGTCTAGAACCTCAAAAAAAGACGCCATACTTTTCAGTCGGCGCCTTGAATATATTGGTTAATCATTTCCACGACGTTTACGATAAGCTACTATAAGTGAAGCCACTCCCGCTAAAAGCGCTAAGCTTCCTAAGCCATAAATCAAGAGATTACTGGTTTCTCCTGTGTTTGGCAACTGTGGCTGATTAGTTAATTTACGGTAAACATAGGTGACTGTATTTTTCGTTTCATCTTTGTCAACGATGCCTTTTTCCTGACCAACAATTGAATCTAACGTGTAACCTTCAATCGCTACACGTGTTGAGCCATAAGTTGTGCCTATTTCACGGGCATTTATTTGTGAAGGTAATAGAAGATTACCTTCTGTGTCAACGAAATGCACGATGACACGGGCATGTGTCGCTACAGGCGCCTCAGTCTCAGTAACAGTAATTGGCACAGCGACTGTGTCCATTGATCCATCAGCGTATGTAATCATCACATTCGTAAAACTAGCCGCTGCAACGGTATCAAAGATGGTATCATCTTCCCAAGTATACTGGGCATCATTGGGTAATTCGTCGATATTTTCAATCGCATGTTTCGCCATCGGTACAATGTCTTTTTTGGTCGTTATCAGTGCCACCGGACGCGGTGTGTATAGTGACGCATCAGATTCTGGTGTTAACTCGTCCACAATTGTCACAACCACTGCTAACTCGTCGATTGATTTGTCAGGATAAGTCACTAAGACAAATGTTTCCACCGCTTCACCCAACTGCTTAAAGATACTGTCATCTTGCCAAGTAAATTGAGTATTCGTAGGTAACTCGTCAAGGTTAGCAATCGCATCAATCGCTAACGGTACAATACCGAGTTCAGTCGTAATTGCTTGAGTTGTCGGTGTATAACGTTCTGCTTCTGTTTCTTCTTCTGCCGGTTCTCTAACGCTCACCAAGACTGGCAACATATCACTTGAACCATCGCCGTAAGTGACAATCACATTCTCGTAAACTTCCGTTTTTACTTCGCTAAAGACGACCTCATCTTGCCAAGTCACGACAGCATCTGTCGGTAAATTTTCAAGATTAACAAGCGCATCGCCCGGCACGGGGACAACAGCTAAGTCTGTGATTAGATGGTCAATTGCAACGGGTGTGTATAAATCTGCTTCTGTTTCTTCTTCCTCCGCCTCAACTGTCACTAACAAAGACATCTCATCATAAGAGGTATCTGGGTAAATAATCTTGAGTGTTGCCGTTAGATGCTCTCCTGCTGTATCAAAGACAGATGGGTCTGCCCATTCATAGACGGTGCCTGCTGGCAACACCACAAGATTTATAATATATTGGGAAGCTTCTGGTACCTCACCTGCCGCTGTGACTATTAACTCGGTCGTTGCGATTGGTTCGTTTAAAGCCGCATCATTCAATTCTTCAACCACTTTAATATCTACTTCAAGCAATTCTTCGGTTGCATCCTCATAAGTCACCACAACCGTTGCCACCTCTAAATCCGCTACTGTATTGAAAACGGACGCGTCTTGCCATTCGAAAGTCGCTGGATAATCCCCCGCGTCTTTAATGGCTGTATTGGCTTCTGGCACTACATTCACTTGAGCGATTAATAGTTCTACTACTTCGGGTTCAAAGGTTTCTGCATGTGTCTCTTGTGCAACAACTGTCACATTACCTAGCACTAACACCACTGACAAGAAAACAGTTAATAGTTTCTGCTTCACTGCTTTCATTTTGAAGACCTCCTTTATTTAAAGAACTCGATTCTTTCTCACCCTTATTATACCATTTCTTGAAAACGCATACACAGAACTTTTGATGAATAAAACTAGAAGAATGTATGACCATAACAAAATAGCTCCCCGCAGTGAGTTGCGAAGAGCTATTTGAACTGGCTTTTAATGGTTTGCGAATGCTTCGTTTAGGCGGTACCAATACGTTGGCATGCCCGCGTAGCTTGTATAACCTTCGATAGGAGTCGTCGAAATGCCATTATCACTGTAGTTCGCATGGATAATACTACTGTTGTTGAGGGCAAGACCCGTATGGCCGCCTGCACCTAGTGAACTACCTTTGTAACCTGCGACAAATAAATCGCCTGCTTGAACTTCGTCACGGCTAATTGGCGTCAACAGACTGCCTTCAAGCGCGTAAAGAGATTCAGTTGTCCCTGGCCAAGTACCATCGTCAAGGTAACCACCGGCCATCAAGGCGTAGAAAACGGCACTTGAGCAGTCGTAACTATCTGGCCCCATACGGTTCGTCATTGAGTAAGTCACTTGACCTTCTCTTTCCTGGAACCAGTCAATCACTGCTTGCTTATTAGCTGAATCGACCGCTTCAGTATCATTTGCTTCTTTATCCTTAGTGTCTTGCGGTGTGTCTGGCGACTGGTTACCGCTAGCGTTTGGATTTGACACGATAATTTGATCGCGTGGATGAATCACAGAGCTTGTAGTTAAGTTATTCCACTCAGACAGTTGGCTAAGCGAGACGCCATACTGACGGGCAATCGCGTATAAATAGTCACCTCGTCCAACGGTATGTGTTTGTTGCGCTGCTTGTGTTGGCGTGTCAGACGGTATACTAGTATCAGTTTCCTTTGGCGCCTGGTCGCCAGCGTTTGATGTTGCGTTTGGATTCGACACTATTAAGTGTTGATTCGAATGGATTAAATTACCTGACAAGTTGTTCCACTCTCTTAAGTCGTCGAGTGAGACATTATGCCGTTGAGCAATTGACCACAAGGTGTCTCCACGTGAAATCGTGTAAGACGTTGTTTGTGGAGTATTTGCTGGCGTATTGTCTCCTTCAGCTTGTGGTTGATTGGGTGACGTGTTCGCGGCGGGCCTGTTAGAAGTCGTGTCGCTAGTTGCTTGGTTCCCTGCATTCTGTTGACGTTTCTCATCACTCGTGCTTGTCGCATTATTTGGATTTGAAACAATTAAAGAGGCGTTAGCAATAATCATGTCACTCGACAGGTTATTCCAGTCTTTTAGTTGTGTAACTGTCACTTGATGACGGCGTGCCAATGACCACAAGGTATCGCCACGGTTAATTGTATAACTTGGTTTGTCATTAGTAGCGCTCGTCGTAGCCAGCGTTTGAAGTCTATCGGATGCTTGAGTCGTCACTTTTTGGCTAGACGTCGTACTGGTTGGATTGGGATTGCTTGATTCTTGTTTAGGCAAGGTCGTCACTGAATTTTCTGTTGAGTCAGATGACACAGGCTGTGTTGGTTCGCTTTCGGCTGGTAATGACTTAGGCTCACTTTCTTCAGTTGCTTGAGATTGCTCTTGCGGATAAATATCTGATGAATCTTCAGTTTCTGACGAGCTTTCAGTGTTTATCGGGTTTTCTATGTTAGTTGGCTCTTCTATGTTAGTTGGCTCTTGCGCAACTTCTTCCGGATAAGTGTCTTCTTCTGATTCTATTTCTACGTTAGAAGGATCTTCTTCAGTTGCGTTATCCTCTTCCTCTGTGATTTCATCTGCAAACAGTTCCCCTGTCGTTTCTTCTTCAGTCAAATTAGCTTCAGGCAATTCAATCGTTTCAGCTTCTTCATTTATAACAAGGTCTTCTTCTAGATCTGTTTCACTGTCTTCACTCGGAAGTTCTGATGTTTCAACTTCTTCAGATGACTCCGTTTCATCTAATTCGTCAGCATCTTCTGCTTCTACTTCGTCAATAACAACAGGTTCTTCTACTTCTGGTGTAGCCACTGACTCTTCAACTTCAAACTCAACAATTGCTGTGTCGATTTCTGTATTTTCGATTGACTCTGCAATCGGTGTTTCCGCTTCATGTTCTTCTCCTGAGTCGTCGTAGGACTCTTCAGTCATTACCGTTTCAGGTGTGGTTTCAATAACTTCTGCTTCTACTGCTACTGCTACTGGCTCCGAAACTATTTCGATTTCGTCTAATACTACTGACTCTTCGCTAGGCGTTTCAACTAGTAAATCGACAGCTGAATCTGCTTCAATTTCAGTGAATGGTTCGTCTCCAACGGGAGCAGTTTCTTCGATTTCCACAACTTCTTCCACGACATTTGCAGAACCTGTGGCAGCAGATTCATCATTAACAACTTCTTTAATAATTTCTTCAGTGACAACTGCTTCAACTACAGTGGCTTCAGTTGGTTCAACCACTTCGGCTACTTCCGCGATTGTTTCTTCTATAAGAGAAGTCACTTCTTCTGACGCAGGCTCTGTATAAACCTCCGCCTCAACGACTTCCTCGCTTAGCGCTGATTGTTCGACAGTCCAACCTTCTTCAGGGATATATGCAACGTCTTCTTGTGCCGCAGCAATCGTTTGAGACGACGCTCCCACCATCATTGACGCAATCAAGGATGTCGATATCGTGATCCACTGTCCCTTGCGTTTATGCATCTTTTTTCTTTCCATTCCGCACACTCCTTTTGGCTGAATTAATACTGAATCCATCCTAACAAATGATTGTTTTAATTTGACGACTTCTAATTACAACGCGCTTACAAGCATGTCGCAAGCCAGTATCACAACATATTTGCATCTAGTTACATTCTATAAAGCACGTCCTATCAACCTTTTCAAACAGATAGAAACTAACTATCTGCTTCGCCTTAAAAAAAACTTAATTTCTATTTTACATAAACAAGTAAATTGTCTATTCAATAAATAAACAAACATAACCATCAGCTAGCCTTATCGTTAGTAATTGATGACAATGGCTTCTATAATTACAATCCCATTTCGACACAATAGCGCTCAAAGCCACTAAACCGAAAGATAAATATGGTGAGCTTGGATACTTGCTAATATAAGTAGATATATTGGTGGTTAAAGAACATTGAACGTAAGAAAACACCTCCCCCTGTCGACTACTCTAAAACTAGCCAGAGTGAAAGCAAAGACGTACTCATCCCACTCTATCCGACTGTCTCCACTGCTACTATACTTATTGGCTTGGCTTGGCTTCTTATCCACTTGTGCTGAACGGCTATCCTTTGCTGAGGAAGGGCTCGTCCAATATTCGGCTTCATCCAAGCTTCCAATCAGAACAAGCTTTCGGTCCTAACTTATTCTCGCTACTGTTCCCGCTCTTACTCATTCCCTCCATAAAAATCAGCGGTGTCCTTCACAAGCGTTCAGGATAATTTAAAAAGAACCGAATCTTTTTTTATCCAGCCGCCAAACGCAGTGAACACATCGCCTCTTTTGGATTTTTTTAATAGAGAAAACCCCTTAGCTAGATGCTTCTCAACTTCTTATCCAACAAAAAAAAGCCCCTCAGAGATCATTCCCCAAGGAGCCCATTTACTGTTATTCTCTTAATCAGCTGACCTAGCTAAATCACAGGCGGCCAAGAAGCCACTCTGTCGCTTACTCGTTATCTAGATCGAATAAAGGCGTTGTGATTGTCTCAACATAACGCGCCGCATGCTTAGCTGCATAAAGACCATAAGTATCCTTCTCAAAAGCGTCTGCCGCAATAATTTGCTCCATTGCCGTCTCCACCGTTTCGCGGTCTAAATTCTCGCGAGGATTGTTCAAACGTAAGGTACGACTTTTACCTTCAGCCGACTTAAATTCCATTTGTAATATTTTGTCCATTTAATTAACCTCCAACTTTCGCGTAATTCGTGCGTTCAACAACCACGATATCTCCCGTAGGATAGGCCGATATATTACTAATCGCCTCATGAATCATAGCCAATGTCTCCTCATTAACCCCCGCTTTTAAATTTGCGAATGACTGTTTCAACACCTTATCCGACCCGTCATTGAACTGAATCTCCAACGACGCTTTTTCAAATTGTCCTTGCATTGTGTAACCCCCTTTGTTTTTGTAAGCAGCTTACACACATATAAACGCAAAGAAAAGTAAATGTGTCCCCACATTCCCTCAATAAGGCAAAAAAATTATCAACGTCAACACAATCTGGTAAACTAAAAGTTCAATAAAAAAACGAGGTGTCATCATGCAAAACAAAACGCACAACTATACAATCGACAAATTTAAATTCATTGCGGCAATCGCTGTCGTCTTAATACACGTCACAGCCTTTTTAGAAACTGAAGACCTAGCCACTTTTGCCAATTATTACTGGTACCGCCACTTACTCAATTTCGCAGTCCCATTCTTTTTCGCAACCACCGGCTACTTAATCGCCCAACAAACAGAAACAGTCCGTTACGTCAGAAACCAACTGACTAAAACACTGGTGATGTACAGCGTCTTCACCTTATTCTACATCGTGATCGACGGACTCATCTTTATTCCAGCCAGCCTAACCCTAGACAATACACTCGCACAAGCGCTTGGCCAATATCTGAATACACTCACATTGACCAAATTCTTAAACGGCCAAATTGGTCACTATCATCTCTGGTACTTGTGGGCCTTGTTCCTTGCCAGCTTAATACTCTATCATTTACTAAAACGCGGCTTAAACGCCACACAAATACTCATGGCGGCCAGCGTTTTATACCTAGTCGCTCTCTACATCATTTCTAAAAATGCGCACGCAGACTTACTTGCCAACGGCGGCTTCCCTAAAGCACTTATCAGTCTAAGTGCGGGCTATTATATCAGCCAACGCAACATTACACTCAAAAGCGGCCTCGTCATCAGCAGCCTACTGATGTTAGCCTACCAAAGACTCAGCCTATCCAACATCCAATGTTTCGCCGGAGAAACCCTACTAATCCTAGCCATCGCCGCCTTGATGACATACATCAACCAAACACCCGGACGTCAAACACCACTCGCCAAACTTGCTAGCTACTCAATGGAAATCTATCTCTTCCACCCGATCTTACTGACAATATATTCATACACAACCAACGTCCAACCACAACTCGAAATCGAACACATCGGACTTAGAATCACACTACTCACGACCGTCACAATCGCCGCATCTGTCACACTCTACCCCAGCTTCAAACGCTACTACATCGACCCCACTGAAAAACACCTCGATCCAATCCTAGATACACTCATCACAACACTCACACAGGAAAAATAAGCAACCAACCATGCGAGCATAAGAGACCCGACGGTCTCTTCCACCTGCCCAAAAGTCGCTCCCATGCCTAACAGCCTCCAATGAAAGCATCCATTACATCCCTTCTAACCTCCTCTTTACCATAAAAAAATTGTTTATAAAACAACAAGAAGCACTAGCTATGTAAACGCTTTTATGTTATTCTATTCTCATAAATAAATAATTCACAAGTGTGTTTATCCATATAAAGCGAGCATGGTTTTGGAAGGAGACCGATGAATGGACAAATCCTTAAAGTATTATCATACCGGATTAGATAAAAAAATTGATTGCCGTTTGGCATCTCTGATATTATCACCGGACGCCCCACATTACGACGATTTACTTTTACAGTTAATTAAAAGCTCACATTTTCTCCCCAAGAAAGTGAGTGAGTCTTTTAATCCACTTTATATTATTGATATCAGTTGCAAACATCCCATACTTAGAAGTTTGACGATTGATTACCACGGAGATACTTGGGTTTCTTGTCAAACATCCGATTGGGTTGCCGAAGCCGTCTTTAGCCACCTTGGCTTTAAATACCGCTTCTGGTCAGAATTTTTACGTACCATCAACAAGAGTCCACGTACCACCTATCCATACGTGAACGGCAATATTATCTATCTCAGGTTTTGCCAAGCTAAACAATCCAATTGGCTGAATGTATCTAAATGCACTCACATCGACACCCCCACCTTATCCATCAATGACTCAGCACCCAAACAGGATTTCTTTCACTTTACCTTTAATTTCAGTGATGACTCCATGCGCAAATGTATGATATCACTCAAGCAACCGACCACCAAACTCATCAAGCAATTGGAATATGCTAATCATCTCTGCTGTCAGTGGGTCTATTATTTTACGACCTCACTGCCACAGTTACATTTGAATTTCCATGTGAATTTTGACAGTTTCCAAAACCGACAAGTATTTCCCAATAGCCAATTTACCAATTCTAGTCTTTACCTTATCAGCCCGCGACAGATTAAAGATTTCATAGCTTACAGCTGCGTTTGTGAACATTTGAACAAATCGCCCGGTCACTCTCAATCCAAAGAGCTCAACGAACTTTATACCCAGAAAGGCATCGACTCCCTCACACTCCGTAATGCCCTAGCCAATTATGGTCAATAAAAAAACACCTAGCTAAAAAATTGGCTAGGTGTTTTTATTTACAGTCTTTGCTCGTTCAACCAAGCAAAAATAGTTTCAAATTCTTCAACACCATCGGTGTCATCTATTACCTTATAAGAACCACCTAAAGTATCGTTTGATGGCTCATAACGGTTATCTTGTCGAATTTTGGTAGGGTTTTGAACCCCACGCACTTGGTTATTAAATAAATAAATCCATGATAAGTGACCATTGTACTTCTCATCCACTTCATCCAAACCAACCACCGTTTCAAAATATGAAAACCAAACATTTTGCGCGCCCTGCTTCAGGATGCGGCGATAAGTCGGTTCTACCGTTAAAAAAGGAACCACGGTACGGTCATTTGCGGCATGCACAAACCAAATCGCTTCGTCAGCCAACTGACGAATTCGATCTTCAGTCAGACACAATGCTTCGCTAGCCTTGTAACGAATGTTACCGAAGCTGTCAGTTGTTGTTTCATAAGAGCCATTTTTATCGCGTTCAAAACCATAAAATGAATAAGCCTCACACACTGGATAAGCTGCCGCAAAAGTTTGCGGGTATTCCAACAACATATTGACCGTCATATAGCCGCCATTCGAACAACCGCCTAAATAAATCCGGTGGCTATCGATATTGTCATTGCTGTCAACATAGTGACGAATCGTATCCATCAAAATTTCCGTATAACGAGATTTTCCGGCACCAGGACCGGTTCGATTCTCACCTTCATCCATCCAAAATGTCGGTGTCTGTACAACTAAGACATGCGCACCTGAGCGCAGTCCATTCTGAAATTGGTCCTGAATTTCTGGTTTTGCTAAAGCCGTTGTCTCGTTACCTAATAAGGCAATTTCAACATCCGTCCCACCTTCACCAGCGCCATGAAGCCAGACAATTAAAGGAAGTAAATCGACCGGTTTCAAATTCTCGGGTTCATAGGCGGCGTAAGTCAAGCGTTGTTGCTCAAGTTGCTTAGTCGTTGGGTTAATATATTCACCACTGAAGGAATTGCGAATCTTAAATAAATCTGTATCTGGCGAAACGCGATTTTCAATGGCATTCACCCGAATTTCACCCTTGAGCGACTGATAATTATTAGCCGCCGTAAAAATTAAATCCGTAATACTGACGATATAAGTCGGAGCCCAGTTAAAAAAGCCTGTTTCTGTATCTAACTGAAACGGCAGGGCTTTATTGCCTGGCGCTTTGGTCAGATACTGCGTTGAAAGTTCTAGAGTAACATAGCGACTATCCTGATCTGCTCCAAGTTTTTGTCCCTTTGAATCTGAAGGATAAGCTGCTAGAATTGTTCGCTCCACATCGTTCGTTTTAACGAGTGCTTGTTCATAATCTACAGCCAAAACAAGTTGTGTCGTATTTAAAATTAAACGTGACACCGCCGGTCCCCATTCATATCCATTTATATAAAGTGTTACACCTTGGATAATACTCTCATTTGCAACGATTGTACCTCCACCTCCATCTGTTCTATACCCACTAGTATAATGAAAATCTGAGTAAATGTCATATATATAAGCCCTCTTTTATGGGATTGTTAATCGCCAAAAGGTCTAGACTCATTATTTTTTTGAGGAGACTCTTTTTTAAACAAGCTAACTTGTAAAAAGGCATCTGCAGTTTTGCGTCCTATTCTGCCTAGGAAATGGTCCGGTGATTTCAATAGGCGACTTTTAAGGGCTTAATTTTGGACTAATTCGATCGGTAAGCCGTCGGGATCTTTGAAAAAAGTGTAGAAAGCGCCTGTTAATTCATCCTGGCGAATGGCCTCTACGTCCACGCCGCGAGCTGATAGCTCAGCAACGGTGGCTTCAATATCGTTTACTGTAAAGGCTAGATGTCGCAGGCCAAGTGCCTCCGGACCATCCAAGCGAGTAGGTGCATTGGGAAAGGAAAAGAGTTCGATAAGGTAATCTCCGTTTAAAGCTAAGTCAATTTTCCAAGAATCTCGAGCCTCGCGGTAAGTTTCAGCAATGATTTCAAAGCCTAGCATTTGCGTATAAAAGTGTTTGGATACCGTGATATCCGACGCAATGATTGCGATATGATGAATCTTTTCAAACATCAACTAGATCTCTCCTAACCGCGTGCTAATTTCTTACGAATATAACTTGATGTAAACTCTACAATTAAAATCAACACAATCAGGCCAAGAAGTAAGGCACCTACCTCACTCCAACGATAAGAACTCATCGCGAAAATTAAAGGCGCACCGATACCACCGGCACCTACTAAACCTAAGGTCGTTGCGTCTCGTAAGTTCATATCGAAACGGAAAATTAAGGTAGATAGTAGGCTAGACCATAATTGCGGCAAAATTCCAAAGCGAACTTTCTCAAAAGTAGTACAGCCCATCGCATCTAAAGCTTCTAGAATGGACGTATCAATATCATCAATTGTTTCACTAAATAATTTAGTTAACATGCCAATTGAAGTTACTGATAAAGTCATTAGACCTGCGAAGGGTCCGGGTCCTGTTACACGGATGAACATCAAACCGTAGACGAATGCAGGAATCGTTCGAATCATAATCACGACTAAACGAGTGATTACAACGACTGGAAATGGCATCACCTTAGACGATGCTAGGAAACTCAACGGGAATGAGAAAACTGCCCCCACTAATGTTCCAAGAAAAGCAATCGCCATTGTTTCAAGCAACAAGTAGCCGACGGACTGTTTCGTGAAGTTAAATAATAATTCGGTTGACGGTGATAAAATCCCGCGGAAAATATTCCCGGCAATTTCAAGTCCGTTCTTTGTGATGTTTACACTTCCGACAGTTGTCGCTGACCATGATAATAAGCCCACTACTAATAATGTCCAAAGGATGCGTGACGTACGGTTCGTTTCTTTTCGTTCATACATTTCATTAATTTTATCTATCATTTACGCCACCCCCTAAGTCAGTTTCTTGCGCAGATAGCGGCTGATTGTTTCAATCACGGCTACTGCTACAAAGAGCGTCAAGAGAATCATACCTACTCGGTCATATTGACGCCAAGCGATATTCTCATTCAAGATAATACCTAAACCACCGGCACCAACATAACCTAGGATTGCGGCGTGGCGAACATTTCCTTCAAAAGTATATAAAGTAACTGATAGGAAACTCGGTAAAACTTGCGGTTGAATCGCACCCATGAAACTGTAAAGGCGGTTAGCACCCATTGATTCCATGGCCTCATAAGGCGACATGTCAACTGTTTCGATTTGCTCGTAAAGTTGCTTGCCGATGAATGAGAAGGTGAATAATGCGATGGCTAATGTTCCAGCAAATGTTCCTAAACCAAAAATATAAGTTAAAATTAAAGCTGACACTAACGTTGGTAGCGTTCGAATGACACTTAATAATAGCTTAACAACACCTGACAAGACTTTATTACGAGTTAGGTTGATAGAGGCCAACATTGCGGTTGGAATCGCTAATAAAGCGCCGATCACTGTTCCTAGAATGGACATTTTAATCGTGTCCATCAAGGGGCCAATCACTGAATCAAAGAATGTCCAGCGTGGTGGAATCATTGCGATTAAAATAGTGAAAAATTCGTGCCCACGTTTGGCTAGGGTTGAAAATTTGAAACCTGTTAATTCAACTGAATAGTAGACCGCGATCAATACCAAAAGAATAATGAATGGTGTAATCGAACGTTGCTTGTAAACTTGTTTACCATTTGGTAAAGTAATTTCTTTAGGTGGTAAGATGCGGTTACGCAGCGTTTTCTTTAATGGTTCCACTAAATTTCACCTACCATCTCTTCGATTGGATCTGGTTTTTGTCCTTTATAGATTTGGTCCAAGACGCTTTCTGTTACATCTTTAGATGGGCCATCGTAAACGATCTGACCGTCACGAATACCCACAATGCGGTCACAATAATCTAATGCTAATTCAACGTGGTGAATGTTGATTAGAATACTGATGTTGTCAGCTTGATTAATCTTTTTGAAGTCATTCATAACGACTGCTGCAGTGACAGGGTCTAATGATGCAACTGGCTCATCAGCTAAAATAATTGATGGGCTTTGGGCTAAGGTACGGGCTAAGGCTACACGTTGTTGTTGCCCACCTGATAGTTGGTCAACGCGTGTGTAAGCTTTGTCTAAAATGCCGACACGCTCAAGGGCAGCTAATGCTGTTAACTCTTCTTCTTTTGTAAAGTATCCTAAAAGAACTCGCCAGAATGGTAATTCTGGTACAAAAGCATTCAGTACGTTTCTTGCGACTTTCGCACGTGTTACCAAGTTGAAACCTTGGAAAATCATACCGACTTGACGACGAAACTGTCTTAGTGACTTTCCTTTCAATTGAGTGACATCAATGCCATTCACTTTTAAATCTCCTTCAGTCGTATCAATCATCTTGTTGATTGTACGGATTAAGGTTGATTTTCCAGCTCCTGACAAACCGATAATACCAACGAATTCGCCTTGCTCAATCGTCAAATCAATATTATTCAGTCCTAATACTCCGTTGTCATAGCGCTTGGAAACGCCTTTTAATTCAATCATGGACATCCTCTTTCTTCCTGTTTTTAGGCCAAGGCCAGACGGCTCCTTTTGCGGCTCCTTCTTCCAGAACCACTGGCTTACCATTCCTCATGCGACCAGTAAACATTCTACCATGACAAAGCGACAATTGCATTCAAAATATGAGAAAAAATCCGTCTTCGTCAAGCTTGGTGGAGTGCTTATTTTTATATGAAAAAGGGCATCTAACTTTTCAGTAGATGCCGCTTGTTTGGTATTTGTGTACGGGTGTGGAGTGTGGCTTTAGTTTGTACCTTCTAATAGGATTTTTTGTGCTTCACGTTCAGTATCGTAGTCTTCTGAAGTTGCTTCTTGGTAGCCTTCGTGGCTATAGATAGCGATGACTGCTTTACCTTCTTCTGTTTCAGCAATGTTTAAGAATGCTTGTTGGATCGCTTCTTTTAATTCGTCTGTCATAACTTCTGCATTTTTAGAAACAGAGACTGTATCGTTATAAATGTTTGGTGTAACACCGATAACATTTGTTTCTTCCCAGATGCTTGCTTCGCGGCCCATTTCTGTTTCCCATTGTTCTTCATAGTCACGGCGTAAGTCTGCAAAGCCAACCACTATGTCAACTTGTTCTGATGCTAGACGCGCGATTGATGATGCGTATGATTCAGATTGAACAGCTTGTGCTAAGTCTGATACTCCTTTGTCAAATTGTTCGTTCAACCAGATAGTTGGGTAGATGTAGCCAGATGATGATGAAGATGACATTACTGCCCAGTTTGCTGAGTTAAAGTCATCCCATGTTAATTCTTCGCCTGCATTAATTTTCGCTGCTAATTCTTGGCCTTTTTCAGATGGTCCAGCAATCACAAGTGATTTATAGTAAGTCACTTGGTCTTCTGACGTTTCAGTTGCTTGGCCGTCGTTCCAGTCTGCTGGGTTTTCTGAGTCTTTTGCTAAACCAGCACGTGTTGATGTTAATAATACTTCAACATCGTCACTAAATAATACAAATGTTCCACCAGGGATTAAGCCGATTTCTGCTGTTCCAGCTGACATTGCTTCCCCTACTGCTTCATAGCTTGTTCCTACTGTAATTTCAATTTCACCTACATTGAAGCCTAATGTTGCTAATTCGTCGATTAATAATTGCTTCAACGGTTCAGTTGTAGTGATAATATCTTCAGGGTCACGTGATGGTACGAATGCCACTGTTAATTTATCAATTTCCTCTTGTGCTGAAACTTGAGCTGCTGGCGCGAGTACTCCGGCTGCTAACAATGCGATTAAACTAAAAACTGCTAAAAACTTTTTCAAATTTTTTCTCCTCCAAAATATCTTTCGATATAGTCTTGTTTACTGCAAGCACTATCATACCATCTGTTTGTAAATAAATTGTAAACTTTGAGTAAATTTCCTTATCCTTTGTAAAAGTTAAGTAAATTTTCTGTGAGTGAACCTTTTATCTTGGGTCAATGGTTGGACATTACTTCGACAACTTTGTCATTGTCTGTTGCAACAGTGTGTACAAAAAAACCGCGAACTTCCTATACTCCTAACGCCTCCTCACTCTTATACCTTCCACAAATACCAAGGCTTTTCGTCTTAATTCTAGCATGTTTCTTTTTAGATTGAAATAAAAAACTAGATTTAAAAGTAAATGATGAGTGAAGGTTTGTGTTTGTGGTGAATTGGTCAAGATCTCTCCCCCTTTCAAGGTCAGCCGGCCTCTCCTCATCAGAAATACATAGGGGAGTTCGCGACGATTAAATTTAGAACCAGCGGCTTTAAATAGTCGTGACGAAATGCAATGAGTAACTCTTTATTTATTCTGAGTGTTACCGTTTGTGGATTAGAAATCGATTTTTGTTAGTGGTTAGATATTAGAGTATAGCTTATTGTGTTTGGTGACATGGACGGTTATTCTAGTCAACTATCTAAAAATATAAGAAAGACAGAATAACTTGATAAGTGGAATTTGACGAGTGATTTCTGCGGAGTGAATGATTTTGAATAGAAGCTTCCTATTACCGTGCCCTTTCAGAAATTGAGTGGACACGGTTTTTTCTCGAATGGGATCATTAAAACCTACTACGCGAGTCATTCGAGCTGAGGTCTTTCTTGAGTACGATAAATCTTTAGAAAAGTGTCAACCAAGACTAAAGCTGTGATGGTTCAGCTGGGATTGCCGCAAGAGACTTGTTCAGCATACTTGCACCAAAGGTCGAACTATGCTGAGTTCGCCTGCCTGATTCTTTAATTTTAATTGTTAGTCCTAACCAAATAGGACCCTGCCAGTTTTGGGCGAGGTCCTGATTTATTGGTTGCTTATTTTATCTTATTGAGCATGTTGGAGAATAGGCCGATGAGCTTGCCATTGAATAAGGCACTGACAATTGAGCCGTAGCCGAAGGTTGCACCGAGTAAGATGCCTCCGATAATGAAGGATAAGTCCATTATGGTGCGGATTTTGGTGGCGGCGATGCCTGTGCGGCTTGTTAGAATCAGCATGGTGGCTTCGATGGTGCCTAGGCCAAGCATGGCGTTCATGTACAGTGCGATTCCGAATGAGAAGATGAGCGTGCCTAAAAGAACGACTAGTATGGTTGGTAATTCGCTTAATGCTTGCATTGGTTCCATCAGCATGTTGGAGAAGATGCCGGTAAAGATGCCGTTGATAAAGCTTCCGATGCCGATGTGACGGCGTTCAACGATAAATACGATGACCAAGACAACTGCGTTAAAGATACTAATCATGGTGCCGAGTGTGACTGGGATATGTTTGGTGACGCCGTCGAGGAAGGTGCTTAGTGGGTCCACTCCTTGTCCTGACAGGATAAATAGATTGACACCTATTGCCATCATCAATGTGCCTAAGATGACCACCAGTGTTTTTAGTGAGAATTGTTTCACTCTTTTCTTACCTTCTTTCAGATTCGTATGATTTTATGTTAGCTTGGCTTTGGGTTGTCTTTTTTTATTGGGCTACTTTGCCTCTCAACTCGATATTATAGCATAGGCATTAACAAATGGTTAGTAAAAATCCCGTTAGAATAGTTGGAATACGTTGAGTTTTGCTGGCTCTGGTTTGGGAGTTATTTCGAAAATGGTGTTGTCATGCGGTGGCTTTTGCCAACTTTTATATTTTCTTACCGAAGGACTGCGCAATGCCTAAAGATAAAGCTGATACTCACTGCCTTCTAAGCGAATATCAACAACAGCTTGTCTCCTTTATTTAACGCGTCGAGGCTCTCTTTCACTTTGAAACATCGTCGGCTTCTGGCTGGATGAGGGCTGCTTCTTGTAAATTTAAGAGCCACAACAGAACTTCTTTCTTCTCAAAACATCGCCCCTCCAACTAGCTGCTCACCGATTCCCCATACAAACAAACGAGCGGTGGCTTCCCCTATTAGACAGGTTAGCGCCACCGCTCGTTTTCATTTAATTTTAACTAGCTAGACATTCTACGCTTTCAATAAGCCCATCACGCTTTGAAGTTGATAGACAGCACCGAGCATGCCGGCGTCGTTGGTTAACTTAGCTGGCTTGATCCCTGCAATCGTCTTACCCATTAAAAAGGCCACACTGTCATGACGTCGCTGAACCTTCTCAAAAGCAAGCGTCAACTCTTGAATAAACGTGTCGTTGGCACTGATGCCGCCACCGATGATGACGACTTCGGGATCAAAGAAACTCACCAAATTCAATAGACCAATCGAGATATTTTCATAGAAGCGGTCCAACACACCGCGGGCAATCGCATCGCCATTTGAGGCGCGCGCCATAATTTCACGAGCATCCATCGTCACTTCAACATCCCGCACTCCAGAAGAAAGTAAGGCTTCATTATAAGCAGTACAGATGCCACTAATCACTGTCGACGTAAAATTCAAAGAATGAGGCTCGATCCCGGCAGTAGGATCTTCTGGCAAACTTTGCGTGACCATATAGCCAAACTCACCGGCCATGCCATGAGCCCCGCTGTAAAGCTGATTGTTGATGACGATCCCGCCACCCATACCCGTGCCTAATACGACACAAATATAATTCGCCACACCAACTGCGTTCCCTAACCAATGCTCAGCAATCGCTACCGCATTACCATCATTAATCAAGTTAACCGGCAAATTGATGCGCGCTTCAAGCACTTCCTTCAAATTCACGCCATACATCGGCTTAATAGCCCCTGCTGTCAACATCAAACCGTTGGCCTTAATCGTACCAGGTGCGCTGATGCCTACACCCAAAATTTCCTTGCGCGTGTTGGCTTTATAAGCGTTAACGAGGCCTTCTAAGTCTGCCAATAAATCCTCTTGCGCATGACGAGTCGGCATAATGCCCTTCGACACAATCCTTCCATCTGCTGCCACCAGGCCATACTTAATATTTGTGCCACCAATATCAATCCCAATAAACATTTGACTCCCTACTTTCCATTCACATTAAACACTTTTAATTTGACAAAATATTCCGATACACGCTGTGCGTCCTGTTCGATTAACAAAAGGTGCAACCAAATCGGTAAACTAAACAAGACGAGTAAAATCATCAGTCCAAGCAATTGGTATAGGTACCAAATTGCCAAGCCCATCATGACAGGTATCCAAAAAGTTTTATAGAAACTCCAAATTGTCAGGAAAAAACTGTACTGGAATATTTTGAAAACACTAGTTTTTGGATGGAGAACATGAGCAACATATAAATTCAGATTGTACGTTAAAACGAAAAAGATAAAGCAGAGGCTGATATAATACAGGAGCCGTGAAGCCCCCGTATCAGCCATGCGTAAAGACTGAATAAAAAGTGCACTCATCAAGTGGAAGAAAAGATAAGGCAAGGTCACCCATATTTCCTGGCGGTAAGTTTTGAAAAATGCCCGAACCATTTGGCGCTCATCATGATGTGTGACCGACACCAGTGCCGTGAACGAGGCACCTATTGTCACAATGGGCAAACAGCCGATAACGAACAATGCATTTAGAATGATTAAACGATATAAACGCATACTGAAGGCATACAGCTTACCATCTATTGAAAACATCTGACTTCCTCCTCCTTAACATACCTACTCGTTAGTGCTGACTTTTGTTACTCTCCAGATAATTTCTCTAAGTTTTCCGCAATTTTTGCGTTTTGGTACTCTAAAATTTGGCTGTAGCCATAGTTTTCACGACTTGCTAGGAAATCTTCCCAAATTTGGCGACCTTCTTCGGCACTAGGTGCTTGAATATAGGCAGCGAGCGCTTGCACTCTGGCAATATTTAACTGAGTTAAATTACGTCCTTCAGAACCAGTGGTTGGGTTCATATCTTCAGTTTCAAAACGTGGTGCAACTTTATCAGCCGCCCATTCAACCATTTGACGAATCGATGTTGCCGGTTTTTGACCCATTTGAATCGCATAGTTATCATCTAAGACAAACCAGTAAGAACCTAAACCAACTTCTTTGTCAAAACGTGCAATATCTGAGTTTCTTAAAGCCTCTGTTTCTTCTGAATACTCTACTTGTCCATCGACTAAGTTATATGTTTCTCCCTCTACACCAAAAGTTGCCACCATTGTACCATATTCACTGGCTAAGTAGGTTAATAACTCCATCGCTTTTTGTGGCTCTTCTGTCGAGGTAGTGATAAAGGTATTCGTCCAACCACCGATGTTACCACCAGAAAACGTAGGTTTGTCGCCATTCGCGTTTTGAGGACCATCCACTGCAATATACATTTGTTCAGGGTTACGTGCATTGTTGTCAGACATGAACTCGTTCAAGCCTTTTGTATTTGTGTGTAAGTAGGCGAAGTAGCGACCTTGACCTAATTTTTCTTTCATAGTGTTATCATTGTCAGAAAATTGGTCATCGGTAATAAAGCCTTCACTGTAAGCTTGACGTAGTGTTTCTAACCAAGCGATGTAATCTTCGTCGCTATCACGGTCATTGACTTGTCCGTCGACAGTTGGTGGAATGTTTAAGAAGTCTTGTAAAATACCACCCCAAGCACCATCCCCACCGTTAGCAATATCAACAGCGGTTGAACCAAACGCCACTAAATCAGCACCATCATCAGATTGAGGCATGTGCGCTTTGGCATCACGTAATGCTTGCAAGAAACCTTCCGGAGTCGTCATATCTGGACTACCAATTGCTTCATAAATATCTTGACGCACGATGAAGACTTGGTCGCCAAAGATGTTGCCATCTTCATAATCTTTTTCTGTTGTTGAAAAACTTGGGTAACCATAAATATTACCGTCTTCTTGTGTATACCATTGTAGGGTTTCAGGCTTAGCTGCTTCGGCCATAAAATAAGGATCATATTTGTCAGACAAGACGTTTAATGGTAGCGCAAATTTGTCAGCTTCTGAAGCCACGGATAAGTTTTTATCAAAGGTCATCAAATCAGGCAAGTCGCCACCCGCAAGCATCGTGTTTAAGTTTTCATCATTACCAGAAATAAATTCAACTTCAATATTCATGTCTTCTTTAATTTTAGCTGTGACTGTATCGACACCCCAACCTGGCTGTGCATACCAGTCAAAGTTAACATACCAAGTTAATTGAGCCGGTGTTTCCGTATCATTCTGCCAGCTAGGTACCGTTGGATCAACTTCAAAACGTGATTCTGGTAAGTCGTCCACCGACATGGCACTAACATTTGCTAATGTTCCTGTAATTGACGTTGCAAGTAAAGCGGCGGATAAGAAACCAACACTCATTTTATTCATCATCTGTTTAAATTTCATTGATAGATTCTCCTTAAAATTCATAGTAGTAAAAGCCGTGTCTAGCGAAAAACAAATAAAAATCGATGGAAAGGTTATTCTTTGACACCCCCCAAGGTCATGCCTTGTATGAAGTATTTCTGCAGGAACGGGTAAATGACAACAACAGGCACTGTCGTTACAACCATTGTAGCCAGTTGTAAAGATTGTGAAGTCGTATTGCGAACGACATTGGTACCAGTTGCAACAGCAGGCGAGAGATTTTCCGACACAATGCGGTATAGTAACATTTGCAAGGGATATAAATCACGATTGTCGACATAAATATTTGCCACCATATAATCATTCCACTGATACACCCCATGGAATAGAGCGATTGTCGCCATTACTGGCAAGGACAGCGGCAGTATTATTTTGATAAAGATGGTCATTGGGTTTGCGCCGTCCATCATGGCAGATTCTTCTAGAGAATACGGAATCCCTCTGAAGAAGTTCATCATAATTACCATGTCATAGAAAGAAAACAAGACAGGAATAATGTAGACCCAGAAATTATTTAATAAACCTAAATTCTTGAATAGTAAAAAGGTTGGAATCATCCCGCCATTAACAAACATTGCGATAATCCCCATTTGCATATAAAGCTTGCGCCCGATTAAATCCTTACGCGACATCCCGTAAGCCACCAAAGCGTTCAGCACCGTATGCAACACAACCCCAATGACCGTCTTCATCACTGAAATCACAAACGCCTTATAAATCGCTGGATCCTCAAACACCGTATAATAACTTTCGAGTGAAAAAGCTCTCGGCCAGAAATAAATGCCACCTTTAATCGCGTCAGTCGCATCATTAAAGGATAAAGCCACAATATTCCATAAAGGCAAGGCAATAATAGCCAAGAAGAAAATCATGAACACCACATTGATCACATTAAAGACCTTCTCATCTTTCGAAAAATTGTTTTTCATCATTGCCACCTCCTAGAATACTGATTCGTCACTAAGTTTCTTAGTGAACCAGTGGCTTAACACCACTAAAATAAGTGAGAAAACAGACACGAATAGACCAACCGCGGTCGCATAACTAAAGTCACCCATTTGAATCCCCATCTTGTACACATAGGAATTGATGACCTCACTCGCTTGATAGTTGACTGAATTTTGAAGCACTAACGTCTGATCCAAGTTAGAACCCAACAAGCCCCCCACATTCAAGACAAACGTCAATGCAATAATATGACGAATCGACGGAATCGTAATTTTGAAAATCTGCTGCAATTTGGTAGCGCCATCAATTTTAGCCGCTTCATACAGCGCCGGATTAATTCCCGTCATGGCCGCAATATACAAAATCGTATTCCAACCAATCTCTTTCCAAATATCTGAAATCACCGCAATCGCCCAATACTTATCAGGATCCGTCAGAAAACGAATCGGTTTCTCGATTAAACTCAAATCCATCAGAATATTATTAACCAAACCCGTCTCAGACAACCAAGTAATAAACATTCCACCCAAAATTACCCAAGACAAGAAATGCGGTAAATACGAAACCGTCTGAACTAACTTTTTCAAACGCTGATTCACCAACTCATTAATCATAACCGCCAACAAAATCGCAGCCGGAAAACCAATTAACATCTTGAAAAAACTAATCCCCACTGTATTACGCATCACATTCCAGAACATCTGATCAGATAAAAACTCCTCGAAATACATCCAACCAACCCAATCAGCCTCAGCAATCGTCCCCAAAACTGAATAATCCTTAAAAGCAATAATAATACCGTACATCGGAATAAAATTGAACACAATTAACAACAGAACACCCGGCCAAACCATCAACTGATACATACTCTGATTCTTCAAGCGACTCCAACGTTTCTGACGCTTCGCTTCACGCGCTTCACTTTGACTAGCCAACACGCACAACCTCCTTTTAAAAATCCTTTAGAAAAAATAAGTCCCCAATTAGCGGCAGACACCCACAGCCTCACTGCCCAAACACGCTCGCAACAGTCATCTCCTACGAAGAAGCATCCACTACACTAGCGGCTCCTGCGCTGTTAGCTACTTTAAAGCTCGCGTGGAATTACGCATCACCATCTCCCCCGCTAACTCAAAGACTTCACCTTTTGCTTTACCTTCCATTAAATCAATCAAATGGGCCACTGCGGTCTTACCTTGTAATTCGATTGGATTATCGAAAGTCGTCAAACCGGGTGTGAAATATTCGAGCACCGCGATATTATCAAAGCCTGTCACACTGACATCTTCAGGTACTCGGTAGCCAAACCGTTTAAAAGCTTTAATCGCTCCAATCGCACTCAAGTCATTGCCGGCCACAAAAGCCGTCGGTAACTGTTGCTTGCGCTTTAAATAGTCTGTTAACACTCGTTGCGTATCCGCTTCAGAGAAATTACCTCGCAAAATATCTTCTTCTTTAATGGCAATACCGGCGGCTTGCATAGCCATTTGGTAACCTCTTAAACGCTCTTGACTATCATAGACCCCTTCGTGACTGCGGATAAACCCTATTTGTCGGTGCCCCAGTTCAATTAAATGCTCAGTCATTTGCCGCGCCGCTTGATTAGAATTAAAGACCACACTGCCCATCGTTTCCGACTTGATATTACGGTCAATAAAGACGGCTTTTACATTACGTTTCTGCAAGGTTCGCAAATCTTCTTCGGTCAGTAATTCTTCGAAACCGATGAGGCCATCCACCATATTGCCAAGAATATTAGTCATGACGAATTGCTTATTTGACGACATAAAGATATTCAAGTTATATCCATGTTTCCCCACTTCATGAGCGATCACGTCCGCAATCGAACTGAAGTATGGCGCTTCAATACTGCGTGTATAAAAACCAATCACTTTTGTTTGACCCAATTTCAATTGTTTACCCATCATATTGGGCACATAATTTAATTTTTCTGCCGCCGCTAACACTTTCTGTTTAGTCAAAGGCGTGACAACATCAACATCATTCAAAGCCTTGGAAACAGTCGAGATAGAAACGCCTGCTTCCTTGGCAACTTCTCTTATAGATACCTTCTTGATATTATCACTCCTTTGGCTAAATAATTTTATTTGGGTGTATGGTCGCGCGATTGTGTGATTGTGTTCGCCTCGTACATCGCTCGGCTGAATGGTGCCTACTTGATAACTCTAAACTTAGCCTTTGTAGTCCCAAACACCTATCAGCGGTGCGTCACTATCTAAGCCTAAATACAATTCAATGGCACCTGAATCAGCGCTTTCACTTAAGTCGCTATGGTAGTAAGCAATGTCCTTGTCGCTAATTGTTAAACTTAGTTGTTTACTTTCGCCTGCTGCTAAAACAACTTTCTCAAAAGCTTTCAATTCCCTTTCAGGACGGGCAATTTCTGTGAAGACGTCTTTAATATATAATTGAACGACTTCTTGACCAGCCATTTGCGAGTGATTGGTTAACGTATAGTTGACAGTCACTGCTTGGTCATCGACTTGTAAAGTCACCTCTGATATACGAATATCGCTATAATTTAAACCATAACCAAATGGATACAATGGTGTGTTTTCGTTATCTAAATATTTGGAAACATATTTTTGCGTATGATTATGTTCATTAATTTTACGCCCAGTCGATAACATATTGTAGCTAATCGGTAATTGACCGACACTACGCGGGAAGCTCATTGGTAATTTCCCTGATGGATTGACGTGTCCAAATAAAACATCCGCAATCGCATGGCCAGCTTCAGAACCAGGAAACCACGCTTCTAGAATGCTACTGCTATATTGTTGCACTTGTGTTAAATCAAGCGGCCGTCCATTAATTAAGACAAGGACAATATTCTGATTCCATTTGTAAACTTCTTTTAGTAAGTCCAGTTGATCTTGTGGCAAGCTAATGTGTGTCTTACTGCCTCCTTCCCCTGTTTCCTCAGAATGCTCTCCTAAGGCCACAATCACTTTATCGACGTACTTTAACTTCACATATTCATGACGTTCTTTAATTATTTCTACTTGCTTGCTTTGGGCTTGTAGACCAGTCGCAATAGTGATGCTGTCTTGTGGTTTACCAATCCATGACCAAGCGCCTAGTAAATCGTTCGACTCCGCAAGCGGGCCAATTAGCGCTAATTTATCTGCTGGTTTCAGTGGTAACAAGTTGTCTTTGTTTTCCAATAAGACCATTGACTGGCTCGCAATCTCTCGACTCGCTTGACGAAGGCTTGCTTGTAAGTCACGCACGCTATCTGAAGTCATATTCTTGACAGAGCGGTAGGGGTCTTCGAACAAGCCTAAGTCATTCTTCAATTCTAATACGTGCCGCACGGCTGAATCGATGAAGTCTTGTGATATCAGACCTTCTTTGACTAAATCGACTAGATGATGCTGGTAATTGTCCGTCATCATGTCAATTTCAACACCGGCATTGGCAGCCTTATAGGCAGCGTCCTTTTTATCGGCGGCTACACGATGGTTAATTAATTCGTGGATCGAGGCCCAATCCGAAATAATCAGTCCTTCAAAGCCAAGGTCACGGCGCAACACATCTTGTAATAACCATTTATTGCCTGAAGCAGGTACGCCACGAATCGTATTAAATGACGTCATCACCAATTTGACGCCGGCTTCAATTGCTGCTTTAAAAGCTGGTAAGTGGTTTTGGTAAAGCACTAAATCAGACATATCGACTGTGTTATAGTCACGACCGCCTTCTGCTTCGCCGTAGCCAATGAAATGCTTCACACAAGCCGCTAGCGTTTTGGGATCCAAGAGTGAATCGCCTTGGTAGCCTTCAACATAAGCTTTCGTCAAGAGTGAGCTGAGCAAAGGATCTTCCCCATTACTTTCCAAAACCCGTCCCCAACGCGCATCGCGCACTAAATCGGCCATTGGCGAGAATGTCACGTTAACGCCAGCCGCAGTTGCTTCCTCAGCTGACAAGCTCGCCATTCGCTTCACTAGTTTGGGATCGAATGAACTGGCTAAAGCCAGTGGTATTGGGAAAATCGTTTCGTAACCGTGAATCACGTCCGCCATAAACATCAGGGGAATGCCGTGAGTCGCATTGGCTAAATAGGTTTCTTGAATATTAATGACTTCTTCTTTAGTATGCGTTCCAAGTATTGAACCGATTTGATACAGTTCAGTTTTGGTCATATCCATTGCTTGCATTGGACCAGTGACTTCTCCGCCTTCAGAAAAGAACATTGGACCTAATTGAACTAATTGCCCCACCTTTTCTTCTAAGGTCAAGCGACCTAGAATGTCTGTTAATTGACTTTTCTTCACTTATCGATCACTCCATTGTGTTTAATAACTGCTTGATACCAAGCAAATGATTCTTTTTTTGTTCGTTTCAAACTACCATTGCCTTGGTTATCTTTGTCGACATGAATAAAGCCATAGCGTTTTTCCATTTCTCCAGAACCAAAGCTGACAATATCAATCACGCCCCAAGGCGTATAACCGATGACCTCAACCCCGTCGACTTGAATCGCTAGTTGCATTTGTTCAATATGCCGCTTTAAATAATTGACGCGGTAAGGATCATAAATCTTACCGTCAGCCTCGATTTTATCATAGGCGCCAAAGCCGTTTTCAACAATAAATAGTGGCAAATTATAACGTTGATGAAGCACGTTTAAGATATAACGTAAACCCGTTGGATCAATTTGCCAGCCCCAATCATTACTCTTGAGGTAAGGGTTGTTGACCACGCGTGTATTGGGATATTCACTGGCTGGATAAGCATGTCGCTCATTCGCCACTTCATCCACCGTCGTGACTGCATTCGACATATAATAACTAAACCCAATATAATCAACGGTCCCACTTTTTAATTCGTCTAATTCAGCTAAGCTATACTCAATGTTATATCCTTCGCGTTCCCACTTAGCTAAGGCATAAGCCGGAATCTCTCCTCGCACATGTACATCGCTATAGAAAAAGCGTCTGTCCATTACTTTCAAAGCTGCTAGTTGATCATTAGGGGCGCTCGTTGAGGGGTAAACCGGCACATAAGCCATCATACAGCCCATCTTAAACTCTGGATTAATCTCTCGAGCCACATTAATTGCCTTCGCACTCGCAATCAATTCGTTGAGCCCCGCTTGAAAAATGACTTCTTCCGCTCGTTCATGCGGCTCCAAGACAATTCCCGAATTCGTCCACGTATGTAAAGCATGTTGCCCATCCGCTTGATTATTGATTTCATTAAAAGTCATCCAGTAGGTCACTTTTTCTTTGTAACGCTTCAGCACAACTTCTGCAAAACGGACAAAGTAGTCGATGACACGCTTATCGCGAAAACCACCATAAGCTTGCGTTAAATGATAGGGCATTTCAAAATGCGATAAGGTTATGACTGGCTCAATACCATTCTCTAGCAACGTGTCAAACAATTTGTCATAAAATACTAATCCCGCTTCATTTGGTTCACTTTCATCTCCCAACGGGAAGATCCGCGACCAAGCAATCGAAGTTCTAAAAGCCTTCAAGCCTAGTTCTTTTAACAACTGGATATCTTCTGGATAACGATGATAAAAATCAATTGCTTCATGATTAGGATAATACTCGTTAGCCAGTACACCGTCTGTAATTTGACGTGCTGTCGTGTGACTGCCTGCCGTTAACACATCCGCAATACTCATTCCTTTACCGTCGGCTTGCCATGCTCCTTCAATCTGATGAGCGGCAACCGCTCCACCCCAAAGAAATTCTGTGGGCATTGGTCTTTCTCTCACAAATATTCACCTGCTCTCTTAACTTTGCATCATCATCATAAAATAAAAACGTTTTTATTGGAAGGGGTTTCAAGCATCACGGTACACGTACCGGTAAAATAATAAAAGAGTCAGCCTGGTACACTACGTACCAAAGTCTGACTCTGTTTTCTCCTTGACAAGGTCAATCAACAATTCCATTAAGTATAGAACTGGCAGTTGACTCGTATAATCCTCATGTTTATTAAATTTTTTGACGTTTACTTTATAATCCAGCAAATGATCGGTCATTAATGCTAAAGAGCTCGTAGACTGACTCGTCACCGCTACCGTGACACAGTCGAGTATCTCGTGGAAGGTATTGGCCACTTCCACTACTTCTGTCGTTGTACCAGATACGGATAGGAGTATCAGCACATTATCTGCCGTATTTCTCAATTTAGAGGTTACCGGATAGGTAAAGTCTGTTAGAGCGAATGTGTTATAACCAATCGAGGCTAACCGGCGCGAAGCGTATTCACATAGGTTACCCGATGCACCGACACCACAGAAAATCACATTTTCAGCAGGTACAATCAAATCAGAGATGAGATCTAGTTTAGTTGATAAATCGTCAGGAAAATTTTCAGCTGCTAGTAAATCTGGCCCATAATAGTTTAAAGCCGTGTGATTCTCCTCTACTTTAAAATCATTTTTAAATTCCGAAAAACTTTCATAACCCATTTTTCGGATAAAACGCATCACTGACGAAGCCGACGTATGTGACTCATTGGCCACTTCTCTCACTCGCATATAAGCTATCTTGGCGCTATTCGTATGTAAAAACTGATAAATTGCTCGATCTACTTCCGTTAAAGTATTAAAATCTATCTGACTAAAAAAAGACATGCTAGGCCACCTTTCAGTATAGTAGTTCTATTTTATCATAAATCGCTCAAATGAAAACGTTATTATTTACTAACCTGGATGGCATTTAATACAATTTATTCTGTTTTATCAGCTACTGAAACAAGCAAGTCTTCAATAAAGAGGTATGAATGAACACGTCGTGTCGCTTCACGTCACGACTTTCTAGCCTATCTAAAACGCGTGTCATCAGGTGACACGCCGTCTTTTCCCATATTGCTAAGTAAATGAGCCATAAATTGCAGGATTTTCTACCCGTTGAGCCCAGAACAATGCGAATGATGAACAAACACGTCGTGTCGCTTCACGTCACGACTTTCTAGCCTATCTAAAACGCGTGTCATCAGGTGACACGTCGCCTTTTCGTTCCACAGATTTCTCTTGAGTAATCCCATGCAGAGTCGTGCTCTACAAGAGCACGACGATTCAGACAGAACACTAAATATAAAAACGTGCTGGTCAGATCGGCACTCCTTATGGTTTGTAAGTGTTGTCGTATGAGGATTGCGTATTAATAGTATCTGACGTGTGATTATGATAAATTTAAATCACGAGGAATGGAGGTGAAGACCGTGTCAAAAGATTATAAAAACAAACAGACAGATGCTTTAAAAGACGACTTAACTACCGATGCTATTCGACAAATGGCTCAAAAGGAAAAAGACAAAGCTTTTTCAATTTTCGAGAGTAACCGTAGAGAAAAAGCAAAGGCAGAAGAGATGATGCCTGAGTCATTTGAAGACAGCGGTGCAACTTCAACAGATGATGAGACGACTTAAACAAGTGAGTCAGTTTCATTCGAGTTTCTTGTTTTATACGCAAATAAATAAGGTTAAGGCGCTTAACATTCGCGTTTTAACCTTATTTTGGTGTCTAAATTTTTTTCGCAAAGGCTGTCGGATACTCGTTCGAAGATAGAGTCAAATTGAGTGTCATCAAAGTTAAGAAAGCTGTCAAATTATTTCTCCCTGACAGACTCTCCCTTAAGGGCACTTTTCTACTTCGCGTCATTAATAAATATAGACTGGAGACTTTACAGAGCGTTTCACTTTATAAGTTCGTCAGTTTTGGGAGGTGCGTGTGGGGCATGACGTCGGTTGATGCAGTCTTTTTGGAGGTCTTATTTTCAAAAAAAAATTATCCTTTGGTCATGTTTTTAATAATTAATTCGTTTTGTTGATGTATGTCTTGCGTGAGTTCATGGTTTTTTAGGATGACGGTTACGATTAAAAAGATGAAGGCGGTATAGGCTAGGCACAGTAAGAGCACGGCGACTAGGGTTGGTAGGTCATATTCTTCGACGAAGTCAAAACCTTCGATGATTCTTGTGGAGTAGGCGGTTGA
The DNA here is from genome assembly GCF_052116365.1 of Fundicoccus sp. Sow4_D5. Classification (NCBI taxonomy): domain Bacteria; kingdom Bacillati; phylum Bacillota; class Bacilli; order Lactobacillales; family Aerococcaceae; genus Fundicoccus; species Fundicoccus sp. Sow4_D5. The sequence goes on from NZ_JBQKLF010000003.1 coordinate 85,353, forward strand.
AAAAGCGATTGAGAAACTTAGTATGATATTGATTACCAACATCACGATGTTAAATCCTTTGAGGTATTTCATGGGGGACTTCCTTTCTTGGTGTCTTGGTCTTTCAGCATGGCCTGTTTAGCTGATATGAGTGCCGTGAAGCTGGCGTTTTGGACGAGGTGAGTCATTGTTTCGCTGCGTTTGTATTAGTGGTCACGATTAGCTGGTGTTAGGTTGACGTCGTTTAGTTTGTCAAGATTGTTGGCAAGCTAAATGGTGCAGTATCATAAAAGGATGCTTATTACCGGCATAATGAGTCTTTAGTATTTTAGTTCTTGCCAGAGCAAGTCTGGTAGCTGTTTCTAGCGACTTGTTAATTGATACAAGGGATAGTTGACATGGCGGTGAGAATGGTTTTTATTTTAAACAAAACCTCTCTCTTTAAGTGACCATTTGTTTAGGGATAGTTTACACTATTTATGTGTGTGTTCATAAGCTGAAGCTTTTGACGACAAAACCACCCAGCCTTGGCCGGGTGGTAATAGGTATGTTATTGGCTGGGACCGAACAAGCTATCTGCTCTATTATGTAGAAATTCAGTCAGCCGCTGGGCCAACCAGACGGTTGGAATGGCTATAATAGTCGTGACAGCCATTGAGGTCAAACCGACCAGTGGTGTTTGGAAAAATGCAATGCGGACATTGTCGCTGACGCGCAGAAAGTCCAGGTTGCGGGCAATAATATCCGAATAATAGTCGCCCATTATATAGTAGGCAAGTGTGTAATGTGCCAGAAAACTAGCGATGCGTGTGGCCGGATTTTCGCCGACTTCAAGTGTTTGAAAGAAGCTGAAAATCATAGCTGTCGCCGTAATAATCAATAGATTGTCATAAGTGCCGATAAAGGGGTCGTAGACGCCGCCGTCGGCCAGCCAGAAAATCAATCCGGTGTTCAACGCTAAAGCTGCCAACGTCACAAGCACTTTCGTCCCCTGCTTCCAATTCAAAGGGGAACGGCGCAAATAGCCGCCAAGTAAATAGTAAACCAAAGGATAAGCCGAGCGAATAAAGGTATGAAGATACTCGATATCAAAAGCTTTTAAAAAGGCCGGAAGCGCAACCAGACCGGTCATCAAGATCAATAAACCCGTTTCCTCCTGTTTTTTCAAGCTGCCCAACAAACGGTTGAGGTAAGGCGCTAATAAATATAAGCCGATATGAAAACTGACATAATAAGGAGGATTCAATACAAACTTCAACAAATCTTTCGCGCCTAGAGACAAGTCATTGTAAGTGTGATTCAGAAAATAAGCGACCACTAACAAGAGCGTTGACTCCATTAAAAAATCCAACAAACGGCGGTAATGGCGCTGATTGATTTCATGACGTGTCAACAGATAACCACTCGTTATGAAAAATAATGGCACGCAGGTCTTCAATAAACTGAGAAAAGTCGTCAACAGAAAGGCCGTTTCAGTCGTTAGCGACAGCTCCATAAAAGGCGTGCGCTCGAAATGATGCACCATCACGACGAACCAGGCAGCCATTAATTTTAATAAATCCAAAGAATAATTTCGTTTGCTCAATTTAGCACCTTCTTTTTAGAGTAAACTTCATTATACAAAGTTAGCCACACAAGACCAATACAAAAGCATAACATTTCGATAACAAAATATGATCGATAGTTTATCGACCAAAATAAAAACTTGCAGACGATGCCAGGCACCACCCACAAGTTATTTTTTCTAGTCGATCACCACTGTATGGAAGCAGCGGGTCATATGTTCTAGCATAATCTCGCCTAAGGCAGTAAAAGTTGCGACGCCGCGACGGTGTGTCACCGTCTTGAAGCCTTCCGCATCCGCCCCACTGATCGTATTAAAGACGCATATGTCCGTCGTCACACCCACTACATGGACCGTTTCGACGCCAACTTTACGCAAGTCGGCGGCCAAGCCAGTTTGAAAGAACGAGTTGTAGTTCTCTTTGGGATAATAGCTAACGAGCGTTTCGTTTTGATTAACCTGGTACCATTCAGCTAATTCACCGTATAACGCTTGTCCTTTCGTATCCACGACATTATGCACCGGCCATAAGTTGAAATGCGGATCATTGGGCTGATGAGCATCCATCGCAATAACGACTGGCATACCAGCTGCTAGAAAGTCATCGGCTAGTTCACGAATATAAGGGACAATCGCTTGGGCGGGTTCCCCTACTGTTAAGCCGCCGTCTGTTGCGACAAAGTCGACACTCATGTCGACAATAATTAAAGCTTCCTTGTTAGTCGTTTGGTTAGTTGTTTCTTTTGTCATCTCACCACTCCTAAAATTGAAATCGTTTTATCTATTATACCACTGATAATGGGTGGGTGAAAATAAAAACAAGTTGGGAATTGGACTGGAGCTGTGGTGATGATTTTTCGAGAGCCGACTCGGTGTCACCAGACTTGGAGTCAGCCGGAGTTCTCGATGCCAACAATGCTTCTCAAAACCATAGGTGTGGCGAACAAGTCGCCACGATTTAAAAGTCGAGTCGCTCTGCTTCGAATCGTCGAGAACTAGAAGTTCGAGACTCCTTTGTTAGTTATAACGAACAAGAAAGGTCTAGCACGCGCTAGACCCTTATTAATTGCTTTGCATGCCTTTACTTAAATTCGGTAGGAACTGATGTTACCTTTGAGAAATTCTACATACAAGGCGGCCGAGGTGGCACTCGTAAATTTCTTCTGTTCGAATTTTTCTTGAATTAATTCAGATGAAACGTCTGCCGGCTGTTGATTAGCTAAAATCACTTGCACCCAAGCTTCAACATCTTGAGCACCATTGTCAATCGGGAGGAATTCAACGAGACCTAAATCTAAATCCGTTTCACGTGCCTGAATATCGGATAGCAAAATTTTCTTACCGGATGCTTGTGACTCAATCGCAACCGTTGAAAGACCTTCGAAATGAGACGGCAAAACCATGAGGTCCATCGTTGGATAGAGTTCAGAAATATCGCTACGACGCCCCATAAATTTAACGTAGCCTTCTAGGTTGCGCTCAGCGACAGCTTGCTTGATGTCATCTTCAATCTTTCCTTGTCCGAAAAACAGCCATAAAAAGTCGAGTTCAGTTTTCGCGAGTTCTTCAATGACCTCAAGACTGAACGCATGATTTTTGACTTCGTGGAATCGTGCAATTTGGCTGATGATAAATTTGTGTTGATTTTCTTGGCCATAGGCTTCGCTTTTAAGACTAGCGGCCTTATTCTTGCCGAGAAAGTTGTGTATGTTGATGCTGTTCGGGATGTGGACCACGTCGTTGTTTTCAAGGGCTTGGCGACCAAAAATGTTTTCAGTGGCGCCTAGGCCGCAGGATAATTTGTAGTCGGCCATCCAGCGGTTAAGATGGCGGCGCAGGTCATTTGTGTTATCAGGCTCGGCGGTATGTGCGTGAATTGCAAATTTCAGGCGGTTTTTCTTGGCCACTAAGTAGAAAATCAGCGCCAAATCCATCCCATAGTTGCAATGAACGAGGGTGTTTTTGGGCAACTGATTGAAAATCGCGTTCGTTTGTTTGACGGATTGCATGAGACTTTCTTTAACCGGGTTTGGGACTTTGTAAATTTGACCACCGGTCGCAGCAATGGCTTGTTCTAGGCGTGCGCTCGGTGTATCAAAGGTCAAAACGTCGATTTGGACGTCTTGATTTGCCAGCGCCTCAGCTTTATCTAGTATAAATGAAGAGATTCCTCCACCAAATTCCGACATGATGTGAATGACTCTTAATGGTTTATCTGGCATGGTCAGCCTCCTCTTAAATAATCATCTTACATTTTACCGTTAAACGGGTGGATATACAATTGCTGCGAAAGCTTTAGTTTTGATGACCCAAGGTTCGCTGAATCTTTTCAGCAAAATAGCCAGACAAAGTGAATATCACTCCAAGTCTGACTATTAAAAATTATTCTATCTCACAATTTCTATGAAATCACGCTTCGAATAAGTCACGCCATAATCATCAGTAATCTTGCTGCCGTCTGTATTATCTTCGTGCTCAAAGCGGAAGAGTTTTTGATTTCCTAGCTCAACAAGCCACAGATCTTGAGACCTTCTGATAGTCGGCGCATTAATTTGGATGTATTGATAGAAAACCGGATTGTTATAGTTAAAATTCAAATAACTATAGTCGATACTCGGAATCTGCGCATCGATCATTGCATCGATTTCCTCACGTCTCATAGTTGGTGTAATTTTTTCAGCAACATCTGAATAGATTTTCGCATAATCTGGAATATGTATATTATTTTTCTCATACCATTTTGCGATATCTTCAGCATCCATTGATGGATCAATCATACCCGTTAAGCCATCCTCCAATAATCTACCCACCTGTATTAACTCTGTATATCGCTCCATATTCCTGGTTTCCGAATTTCTAAGTTCTTCGTGACGTACGACCACTTGGACACCATTTTCAAAAAACACAAAGCCCCAAATAGCTCGGTTCTCATCCGTTAGATAAATACCTTCATATGGGAATTCCTCCTCAGCTTGAACACTGACACTAGAAAGATTGGCAAAAACGGGCATTAGGCAGAGTAAACATAACATTGTTCTCAATAATTTTTTCATTTATATCCCCTTCCTTTATTTGCTTTGTCACACAATTCAGCTTAAACTTATAGTACTACAACCTAGTTATACTATACTTTAAATAAGCAAGATGAAGGCTAAATGATCCTAAACCATTTATTTTTCATCATAATCCTTTATGAGGAGGTTTTTATTTTTTGGATACTTACTTAACCAGTCGCTGGCTTTTGTACCTAGCCGCCTTTTTCCTACTGAATACTAAACTCGGTTGGCTTAAAAACGGTTTACTGACAGCCAGCATTTTCTTAACACTACAACTCAGCCCAATTTTTAGGGATGCCCTAGAGCCATTACTGATTTTTCTTTGCCTATTTTTACTGACCTACTTACAACTAAAAACAGTCAACCGGGCAGTCACCTTTGCGACACTCCCGCTAATCAATTTAGCAATCAGTCGTTTTTTATTGCAAACTCAATATTTTCGAGGGCTTTCACTATGGGTTTCATTCTCTGTTACGCTTGTGATGCTGATCATACTTAGTTTTTCAGAACATCAGCTCTTAAAACGCTTGTCTCAAAAAGTAGATAATCTGATTTACTTAATACCTTTGGCTATTTTCTTAGGCCTTTATTATCTGCAAATGCTCGACCTTTTCGACTACCTCTTTATCGGACACGATACACGTCTAGAGATTTTCAATGGTATTTTGGTAGCTGTCATGATACTCTTTGTTTTTACGTTAATTTTAGTTCAACACAATGAAGCACAAGTCATTTACCAAGAGCAATTAAAAGCTCGTACTCAGATTGACCGTGAATACTTGCAGCTGACGACTCAACAATACAACGAGATGCGCAAATTTCGCCATGACTACCAGAATATTCTCTTAAGTATCGAAGGCTTTATTCGCGAAGAAGCTTGGCAGGAGTTGACTCGCTATTTCCAAAAGGAATTGAGCACGCAATTGGCCACTGATAACCAGCAATTTGAGCGCTTGATATTACTTGAAAACGCCAATCTGCGACAAATTCTTTATGCCAAATTGGCCGCTGCCCAAGTCATGAACGTCAATGTACAGCTGGAATTGACTGAAGCGATCGCGATTCATCACCCTGACCAGTTGACGCTTAGTCGTATGCTTGGGATTGTTCTGGATAATGCGATCGAAGAAGTCGCTAGTTTAGATAAAGACGCCAGTGTGACGGTAGCTTTCATTAAAGAGTCAGAAGCTACCATCCTTTTGGTGGTCAATGATTGTCGCTCTCAGATGGAGCCTTTGCTTATTCTGGCAAAGGAAGGTTTTTCGTCGAAGGGTGATGGACGTGGCTTTGGTTTGGCTAATTTAGCTTCTTTGCAGGCGCGAACGGATATCCTGGTCAATACGGAAATTGTTAGTGGAATTTTTAAGCAGGAGATTATTGTGCCTGAGTGGAAGGAGGGTGTTGGGCTTTGATGCCGATTTTTATTTGTGAGGATGATCCAAGGCAGCGGGAGCAGTTGCTGGAGATTGTTGAAAATTATGTCATGATTGAGGCGTTAGATATGCGGGTCGAATTGGCGACAGCGGATCCTTTTGAGTTAGTGGCTTGTTTGGCTGATAATCCTGGTCATGTTGGGATTTATTTGCTTGATATTGATTTAAATAGTGAGTTGAATGGGATTGAATTAGCCGCGAAGATTCGTGAGTTTGATGATTTAGGGAAGATTATTTTTGTGACGACGCATGCTGAGTTGGCCCCGGTGACTTTTCGCTATAAGGTCGAGGCTTATGATTATATTGTTAAATCTAGTCATGAAGAGTTGAGGCAACAAATCATTGCCTGTTTGAAGAGTATCGATGAGCGTCAAGCTGTGAGTGCTGAGGCAAAGGGGCAGTTTGTATTCAAGAGTGGATCCAAGACACGTGTTGTTAATCATCAGGATATTCTCTTTTTCGAAACCATGCCCACACCGCATGTGATTGGGCTGCATACTCATCAGGGCTTCTATCAGTTTTATGGCCGTTTAAAGGAAATTAACCAGGCAATTCCCTCCTTGGTGCGAGTCCATAAATCGGTCTTAGCTAATCTCGAGACGGTAGTAGCGGTCGATGCGGATCGTTATCTACTAGAATTTGCTGATGGTCAGACTTGCCCGGTTGCTATTAGTAAGCTTCGTAAAATTCAGAAAATGTGGCAGGCGCAACAAGGTTAAAGTTAAATGAAAACGTCGAAGGCTTTGGGTAAGTGAAGGCCTTCGACGTTTTTGGTCGGCTTTATTATATTGGCAATAATGGCAATGGGGTTGTAGCTGTTTATGTGAGTACTGGCTTATAGCTGACTTTCTGCCCACTCTTTTAATAAGACGACGTGATTGATTTTAGGATTTTTGGCAGCATAAAGAAAAGTCACTGGCTGATTCTTTAATTCTTCTTTTATTTTTGCGATAAATTCTTCGCTAAAGGGATTATCATCTAGCTCACTTTGGTAAGCAACTGTGAATTCTTCCATGCGTTCAGCCTCATGATTAAAGGCCTTGCGACTTTCCTTCGATGGTGTGATATCTTTGGGCCACCAATCATAAGGCAAGTCTTCTTTCTTTACACCTCGTGGCCATAATCGGTCAACCAATACTCGGAAACCGTCTGATTTGGCCGCTTCTTCGTAGACGCGTTTCATTTGAATTTGATGCATCTTGTTCACTCTTCCTTTCGGCTCATTTGCATTTTTATGGTGACAAACCGCCTGCTCTTTTATGGTAATCGTTTTCATTTGCAAAAGCAATTGACCGCCTTTAATTTGACAGGTAAGATAGATATATTGATTAAAATTAAATGAGAGAAAGGGGTATTGAATGAAAGATGCTCTTAAATTTGCATTTCCTTTAACAATCCCAATTATGGCTGGCTATATATTCTTAGGTATTTCCTTTGGTATTCTTGCGACAAGTAAAGGCTTGCCGATCTATTATCCTGTCATTATGGCGATATTTATTTATGGCGGCTCCATGCAATTTGCGGCCATCAACTTATTATTAGCAGCCTTTAATCCGATTAGTGCCATTCTATTGACGATTATGGTTCATGCGCGACATATTTTCTATGGGATTACTATGTTATCCCCTTTTAATCAGCTGAAAGACGGTCCGCGAAAATTCTATACAATGTTTGGATTGACGGATGAAACCTTCTCCCTCTTAGCCTCTCTCGAACTGCCAGATAATCAAGATGAAAGTTGGGTTTACTTTCTAATAACCCTATTGAACCAGTCTTATTGGGTCATCGGTTGTGTCATCGGTGCCCTCATTGGCAGTCATTTAAGCTTTAATACTCAAGGAATTGAATTTGTCTTAACTGCCCTATTCGTCACAATCTTTATTGACCAGTGGTTAAGCGCTAGCAATCATCGTCCAGCCTTAATCGGTCTATTCGGTTCAGCGGTGAGTTTGATGATCTTCGGTGGCAACAACTTTATGATTCCAGCCATGCTGGCGATTCTTGTGCTATTCAGTATAGAGTATTATCAGGAGGTGAAACCATCGAATGACTAATCAACAGATGTTACTTACAATCGCTTTAGTCGCTTTGACGACCGTCGCCTTACGATTCTTGCCTTTCTGGTTATTCCCTGCTACTAAAGAGCCACCTGCTCTCATTACCTATTTAGGAAAAGTCTTGCCCCGAGCGGCGATTGCTTTACTGGTGGTATATGCAGTGAAAGATGTTTCCCTGACCAGCGCTCCACACGGTCTTCCTGAATTGTTTGCTATACTTGTTATTATTAGTATTCATGTGACCAAGCGCAATAGTTTGTTGTCGATTGCAACCGGCACATTTGTTTATATGTTTTTAGTTCAAGTTGTTTTTTAATTTCAGTCTTCGTGTGATCAGCCATTCGGCCAAGTTACCACTAATGAATCGTAAAGAAGGAGTGTTTTTGTGACGACCTATTTCAGTAAGTCTTTTGGTGATGCTTCAGACCAGTTACCAGTCGAGGCGAATCGCTATCGTTTAGTCTGGGCAGTCTCTTGTCCCTTTGCACAAAGAGCCGCTATTGCGCGCCAATTATTAGGGCTTGAGGACATTATTTCTTTAGCCACTGCTCACCCTGTCAATCATGGACAAGGTTGGCAATTTTCTTTAGACTCTGGCGGCGTGGACCCTATTCTAAACGTGGCGTCAGTGCCGGCTTTATATCAAGCAACTGCACCTAGCTACGAAGGTCCCTTTTCAGTACCAGCGCTTGTTGATACAAAAACCCAACAAATGGTACGTAAGGAATCGTTGGACATTGTTCGAGAGTTATCAACCGCCTTCAAACCTTTACATACTGCGAAAGCACCTGATTTATATCCTGAGGCTTTACATCAAGAAATTGACGAATGGAATGACAAGCTTTCGGCGGCCCTTACGATTGGCGTGAATAAGATTGGCTTTGCGCAGGATCAAGCGTCTTACGATGAAGCCTCCGATGCTTTCTTTACTGCTTTAGAAGAGATTGACACGCGTTTAGCAAGTCGTCGTTATTTCCACGGCGATCAACTAACAGAAACAGATATTGTGTTATACACACCTTTAGCTCGTCTGGAAGTTTTCTATGCGCCGGTATTCGGTGCCAACAAACAGAGCTTGAGCGACTTTCCACATCTGTGGGCTTACTTACGCCATCTGTATGCTATACCTGCATTTCGAGAGACCACTGACTTTGACGCATTTAAAGAAGGCTCTTACTTAGGCAAAATAGGGCAGGAACGTTTGACGCGTTTGGTGGTTCCTGCTGGTCCCGACATGTCACATTGGTCAACTCCACATGAACGCTCGGATGATACTTACCATTTTTGGAGTTAATACTAAAAACCGACAAGCCTGTGTTTGGGCTTGTCGATTTTTTGTTTGCTAGCAATTAATGTCTTGACCATCCCGCCACATCGCGACCGCGTTTTGGATAAATTGTTCGATACCACTCTCGTCTAGCTTCTGCGTTTTTCGCACGCGGACGCACCCTTTTCCAAGATTGAAGCCTTGTAATAAGGTTTGTGAGTCTGGTACCTTTTCAATATCGCCCACATAGACACTCACGTAATGCTTTTGGGCATTCAAGGCCATAAACTGCTCTTCGCCCATGCCATAACTCAACATTTTATAGGCCAAGCCTTCTGTTGCTTCCGGTGCTGCTGTTTGAATCATCTCACGCAAACGCAATAATTTCTCCTTGCGCCAATCGTCTTCTAAAACCTCCAAATACGCCTGCGGCGTCGTCACATCGTATTGAACCATGTTGCTCGCCTCCTTTTTATTTAGTATACCACTAAGGGCAAATACTTATAAAAAATTTAAGCTTTATAAAAGCATATTTTGACTTCTAATACGTATTTATATGTAGGAAGACAATAAGGAGGTAGAAGCAATGCAAGATCGGATGATGTGGTATGAATTGATGGATCAGCGTGAGGCTTTGGATAAGGATGGGCGCTTCGATTACCAATTATTATTGAATGGGGACCGAGGTGAAAGCGAGTTGGTGCGCTTATTACTGGAGCAAGGTTTCGAGGATATTTGGTGGCGCCGTAATTTGTGGCTAGCAAGGCAAGTTGAGTGCGATGTGATTTTGGTGACGTATGAGAAGATTTACGTTTTGAATGCCAAAAACTACTATGGGGAGTTTATTTACCGTGACCATGTCGCCTACTTCAATGGCAAACCTCTACAAAATGATCCGATTGGAAGTTTCCAACTATCTTTGGGCCGTTTGAAGAAATTATTGCGTGAGGCTGGGATTGATGTGGCAGTTGAGGGGCGTTTGGTATTCATGAATCCTGATTATAGCGTGGACTTTGATGATTCTGTTAGTGTTGAGTGCGTGTCGCGTTATAACGTTTTGAAGTTGCTGGCGGAAATCGATACAAAAGCTCGGCATGTCGGCCGTCAACATGGATTGCATCCTGAAGCCGTGGGTGCGAAGCTTTTGGCTTTGGAAAGTGATAGCAAATATAATCTGCCTATGGTTCAGGATGTTCAAGTGGAGAAGATGGCTGCTGGCTTCGTGTGTCCGAAGTGTAGGAGCTGCCGGGGGATGACGGTGAGTATCAACCTTGTCACATGTCGCTGTAGACAATACACTGTTTCAAAGCGTGTTGCCGTCTCAGAGGCTATCAATGAGTACTGCCATATCTTTCATCACCGTGAAAGTTTCACTTCATTAGAAATCTACAATTTTTTAGGTGGACAGGTGAGACGCAGATACATTTCTCGCCTACTCAAAGAACAATTTAAACTAGCTGCTTTTGGCTCAACGACAGCCTACGTCAATCCTTATTATAGAAATCCAAATAAGTATGATAAACCATTTAGATAGACTATCGATATTTATTTATTTATTTTTTGGGTGAGCCTGGCGAGTCTTAGCAAAGGATGGCAGATGAGCAAGGAGATACCGACGACTCTTGGCGAAGGATGGCAGGTGAGCAAGGAGGCTCTGCTGACCCTCAAATAAGGATGGCACTCGGTAACCGAAAGTAGGTCGACTCTTGGCGAAGGATGACAGGTAAGCAAGGAGATACCGACGACTCTGGGCGAAGGATGGCAGGTAAGCATGGAGACACTGCCACCCCTCAAATAAGGATGGCACTCGGTAACGGGAAGCAGGTCGACTCTGGGCGAAGGATGGCAGATGAGCAAGGAGACTCTGCCAACCCTTGGCGAAGGATGGCAGGTAAACACAGAGACTCTGCCAACCCTCAGATAAGGATGGCACTCGGTAACGGGAAGCAGGTCGACTCTGGGCAAAGGATGGCAGATGAGCAAGGAGATACCGACGACTCTCGGCGAAGGATGACAGGTGAGCAAGGAGACTCTGCCGACCTTCAAATAAGGATGGCACTCGGTGAGCGAAAGCAGGTCGACTCTAGGCGAAGGATGGCAGATGAGCAAGGAGATACTGCCAACCCTTGGCGAAGGATGGCAGGTAAACACGGAGACTCTGCCAACCCTCAGATAAGGATGGCACTCGGTAACGGGAAGCAGGTCGACTCTAGAAGAAGGATGGCAGATGAGCAAGGAGATACCGACGACTCTCGGCTAAGGATGACTGGTAAGCACGGAGACTCTGCCACCCCTCAAATAAGGATGGCACTCGGTAACGGGAAGCAGGTCGACTCTGGGCGAAGGATGGCACTCGGTGAGCAAAAGCAGGTCTACTCTGGGCAAAGGATGACAGATGAGCAAGGAGATACCGCCAACCCTCTGACAAGGTCGGCAGGTAAACACGAAGACACTGACGACTCTCAGACAAGGATGGCACTCGGTGACCAAAAGCAAGCTGACCCTTGGCGAAGGTCGACAGTAGGCCCCCACCCCCATGCTCCACGCAGCCAAGCACATCCCCCATCAAAAACCAGCGGTGTCGTTCCCTTCGGTTTACGACGATTAAATTAAAAGCGCACTGACATAGAATCGTGCCGGCCATAAGCCGGCACTCCTTTTGCTTTTAAAGGTATTTCTGCATGAAAGAAACACCTTTCACCCACAATTCCTCCAACACGCTCGCTCACCATCCAACATCGCCTAGCCTCCCGCATTCCCCCTACGATACTCGCGCGGTGACACTCCCGTCCGCTCGCGAAACATTTTCGCAAAGTAACTAGAGGACTTAAAGCCACAAGCCAAACCAATTTCAGTCATCGTCCAATCAGTAGTCACCAACAAGTCCGCCGCCGCTCTCAAACGAAAATCCATCAAATATTGTGAAGGTGTTTGTTGCAGAAATTTTGCGAAATATCGCTGACACTCGCGCACGCTGATTCCTGCCACTGCCGCCAAGTCAATCACTTGAATAGCCTCGCTGTAATGCTCATGGATCCAAGACAGCATTTCCTTCAAACGCAATTCTTGAACCGTCACCACCCGCCTAGTACTCCCAGATTCACCTTTACTAGCGGATAACAACAAGCGCGACAAGGCATGACGCACCTCAAATTCATAGCCAAACGCTCGCTCACTAGTTGCTATAAATGCTTGATCAAACGCCTCAAACGCTAGTGCAATATTCCGCTCATCTTCGCCAACACCAATCCCAACACCAACCCGGTTACTTCTAGCCAAGACCCACACCGGCGCGCCACCCGCCAAATAAGGTTGAACATATTCCAAATCAAATACACTCCCCGGAGCGCCTGCCACAATTTCTGCATCAAACACCATTGAGCGATATCGACAATCCCCGTCGCCGACACATACCAACCCATGCATTACATTGGCATTCAAGAAATATGCATCCCCAGCTGCTAACTCATACTCACGCTCCAGCAAAGTCAACTTCACCTTGCCCTCGTCCAACACAAAGGCCTCCAACTCCCCATGCCAATGAGGCGGGATTTCTTCACCAATATAATCTCGAATATTTCGCTGATACAACTCTAAAGCAAAGCCCACCGTACCACGCGTCAATAGCTCTTTGCCTTCTCGGTTAACAGGAATCGTCAATTTTTCTTTCAAAACATCACCCCTTGTCGCATTTATTATAGTATAAGGCGTTTTATTGAAAGTATCAACCTAATAACTTCGTTATTATTACATTATAGAAAACATACCAAAGGAGGTTCTAGATGACTAAATTACTCCGTACACTCAAAAGCTTAACACTAACAAACCTCGCCCACTTATTGGACGAACAAGCTTGTCGCCCTTATAAAAAACAATTCGCCAACCTAATTTTCCAGACCAAATACGACAACTAATCACACAGCGACCGCCTGTCAACTAAACTGACAGGTTCTTTTTAAGCACACAAAATAAGGCCACATACCGCTCACGCTAGAAATCGTTCGAAACATAAACGAGCTAACTCTCTACAGCTCCAAACTTCCCCTTCTTGCCACGAATAGTGAACCTCCCTTTGGAGTAGCTCTCTTTTTCACGCAAAAAACACCAGAATTCTTCATGCCTTCTCGCATTAGATAACTGGTTTTATGTAATCAATCAGATTCATCGTGACGCTCAGCTGCTTGATCTTTTCTCCATAATTGGCGAATAAAATAACCGACACTAAGACCGTTAAAATCCCAATCACTTGACTCAAGGACAATTGTTGCTTCAATAAGAAAACGGTCAATACGTTTGCCACAAGGGGCTCAAGCGCCGCTAGTATGTTTGTTAAGGATGGTTCAATTTAATTAATGCTAGCTAAAACCAAAGTGAAAGCCAAAGCCGTTCCAATGATTACTATAAAAGCCATATACAAGATGACCTTCCAATCCAATCGCTCACCAAATACTCAACCATCTTTAGATGCAGTCCGTCAAATTGAGCCATAAGAAATTGATTAGCAATTCCAGTCCGGTTCAATTAGCCAGATCCCATCTTTTTTCACCAAAAAAACTGCCCCTTAAAGGACAGTTTTTCAAAAATTACTCTTCAGTTAATATACCATCTTCCATGCGATAAACACGGTCACAATAAGATAACATTCGCTCGTCATGCGTCACCATTATGGCCGCTTTATGGCGCGCCTTAACTTCTTTGGCAATCAGGGAAACCACTTCATGAGCACGTTTCGTATCCAAATTCGCCGTTGGTTCATCCGCTAAAATAATACTTGGATTGTTCATAAACGCACGCGCAATAGCGGTTCTTTGACGTTCACCACCTGATAATTGATGGGGATATTTTTTCATTTTATTACCTAAGCCAATATCATTCAACAACTCTTGCGCAAAGTCGCGATCTGCTGTAACTACTTTCCCTGCCATTTTCTTAACCACTAATAATTGGTCGATGACCGGTAAATAAGGTAATAGATTTGATGTTTGTAATATAAACCCAATTTTCGATAAGCGCACTTTCGACAATTCTTTCTCAGAAATCGACGCAATATCTACTCCATCAATAATTACTTGACCACTTGTTGCTTTCAATAAAGCGCCAGCAATAGACAGGAACGTACTTTTTCCTGAACCGGACGGACCAATAATCGCAATGAACTCTCCTTTTTCTACACTCAGACTTAACTCTTTTAAAGCCGTCGTTGTGAATTCACCCTCTTGATAAACTTTGTTGACATTTTGTAATGATATTTCTGCCATTATTCTGCCCTCCCTAATGCTGTTATTGGATCGATTTTTATAATACTGCTAACTGAAAAGAGTGACCCTAACAAGCTTGTCCCTAATAATGTTAAACCGTATAACACAACATGCTCGGTTAATAAGTTAAAAGGCATGCCCTCAGGTAAAATAATTTGAGTGAAATACGTTAAACCAATTCCCAACAGAATCGAAAGACTTGTTAACAAGAAAACCTGCGACACGACCGTTAAAATCACGAAACCGTTACTTGCTCCAATTGCTTTCATCACACCAAATTGTTGTGTCTTTTGAGTCGTTAACACATAGAAAAAGACTGCCACAACAAAAGCCGAAATAAAGACCAGTAACCAAAGCATCAAATTAATCGTTCCACTTTCAGCTGAATAACCTGGTACGCCATTTAATGCTGCTTTCTTATCGCCTACTTCAATCCCGTCAATTTGCTCAGTCAGTTGCTCTGCCGTGAGGCCATTCACTTGAATAAAAATGCTACTTACCGCTTCTTCAATTCCCATATCAGAACCAGGAACAGCATATTTAACATCACGCAAAGTGTCTAATGGCAAATAAATTGCTGGCAAGTGATTCAATTTTTGATTTTCAATCATTCCCACAATTTCAAATTCTGTCTCGCTACCATTCAAGGTTAATGTATCACCAATCGCAAAACCTTCTAATGCTAAGGAATGATCCACTATTACCTGCTTTTCTTCGTCAGCATTCAAGGGTTTGCCTGACACAAGTCGCGGCTCTATAAAGCTTCCAGGCTCTATCCCAATAAACATCACACTTGTTTTCTTATTTGCTGCTTCTTCATCAGCCAACGTCCCTTTTAAGACTGCACCGATTGCTGTATTTAAACCAGCCGCTTCAGTCACGCCGTCTAACTGAGACACTTCATCGACCATCGCACCTGGCAAAGTAGACTTCGACAAGGTAAACTCTGCTTCCTCTTCAAAAATTGCTAAATCCATTGGCGAGTAACGAATCGCAGCGGTCCCTAAATCAGATAAACCATTTCCTAAACCAGACAACATAAACACTAACCAAGAAATTAACACAATGATAAACCCAATCAACAGAAAGCGTTTCTTGGAAAACCACAGCTCTTTACGGGCTAAAAACATAGGACATCCTCATTTCTTACTTTTAAGTATGCTTTAGTATACAACAAAGTGACACACCTGTCACTAATTATTTTCCGCGACAATAAATAAATAGCCCTCCCGAACAAAATAGGGTCTATAGCCTGTTCCAATCAAATTGGACAACAAATCCTCCAATCAGTTTCGTGTTATTTAAGCTCAAACTAAATCAAAAAAAGAGACCGCAACCAACCGGTCACAGCCTCCAAACTCCCTCTAGACTATTAAATTACATTTCTTCCGGAGCTTCAATTCCTAATAAGTTTAAGGCATCTTTCAAAACAATCGTCATGGCTTTAACTAAAGCTAAACGAGCATCAAGTTGATCATTCTCTTCAAGAATACGTGTATTTCCGTAATATTTGTTGAATAGTTGCGCTAAAGAAACAGCATATTTTGCCACTTGTGATGGCTCGAAACGCTCGATTGCATTCTCAATAATTCTTGGGTAATCGATTAATTTTTTAACAATTTCCCAGCTGTAATCATCAGTTAAATCAAAAGTTAGATTCGCTAAATCACCGGTAATCTCTTTGCCGTATTTACGGATGATTGATTTAGAACGCGCATACGTATATTGGACGTAAGGACCTGTTTCTCCTTCGAACTGAACGATGTCCGCTAAATTAAAATCAAAACTATTCATACGCTCTGTCTTCAAGTCGTGGAATATAACCGCGCCAACACCTACTTGATGAGCGACTTCTTCTTTATTAACTAAGTCAGGGTTTTTAGCCGTGATTTGTTCTAGAGCTAAATCAACCGCCTCTTTCAAGACTTCCTCTAATAAAACAATTTTACCTTTACGTGTCGATAATTTTTTACCATCTAAGGTAATCAAACCGAAAGGCACGTGAACAATATCATCCGCCCACTCGCGACCTAATTTAGTCAATACCGCTTTTAATTGCTTGAAGTGAGCTGACTGCTCATTTCCAACCACGTAAACGTTTTTCGCGAAATCATAGTTTTCCTTGCGGTAGTTAGCAGCTGCTAAATCACGCGTCACATATAAAGTCGCACCATCAGATTTTTTAATTAAAGCTGGTGGTAAGTTCAACTCTTCTAAATCAACAATTGTTGCCCCTTCATTGACAGTGGTAATCCCTTTTTCTTCCAACTCATCAATAATCGGTTGCATTTTATCATTGTAGAAAGCTTCCCCATTAAAGGAATCAAACCCAATATTTAACATCTTATAAACTTTAGCAAACTCAGCCAAAGACTCATCCTTGAACCAAGTCCATAGACGAATCATTTCCTCGTCGCCATCTTCCAAACGTTTGAACGCCGCGCGCGCTTCTTCTTCTAACTCAGGCTTTTCTTCAGCCACCTCGTGGAAATCAACATATAACTTGACTAATTCTTTCACAGGATCCGCCGCAATGACCGCATCATCGCCCCACATTTTATAAGCCACAATCAACTTACCAAATTGCGTTCCCCAGTCACCTAAATGGTTAATCCGAACCGGCTTATAGTTCACTTTCGCTGCAATATTCGCAATCGCATTCCCAATCACCGTCGAACGCAAATGCCCCATCGACATCGGCTTAGCAATATTCGGACTAGAGAAATCGATTGTCATATTACGACCTTCACCAATATTTACATCGCCATACACACTACCAGCAGCCATTACCTCTTGAACAAGCGCAGCCCCAACAGACTCACGCTTTAAACTGACATTAATATAAGGCCCAACCGCAACCATCGCCTCGAAATTAGTCTGATCCAACTCAGTCACTAAATCCGCCGCAATCTGCGCCGGCGCCTTACGAAACACACGCGCCAACTGAAACACAGGAAAAGCCAAGTCACCATGACTCGTATCCTTAGGAACCTCAATTAAATTTAAAATTTCATCCGCTGACAAATGCTCCGCCAAAACTGGCGCCAAAGCATCGACAAACAATTGCTTAGTATTCATACTATTTCCTCCTTGAATAAAATATAAAAAACCCCTAGAACAACCCAAAAACAGGCGCTCTAGAGGCGTTTGAATGTTTAGATCATACGCGGTACCACTCTAGTTCCGCCGACACAAAAACCGGCGCTCAACATTGATAACGGAGCAAGACTCCGAACCAGGTACCCAAACTCCCCCGTCATTACCTAAAAGTGCGCTTCAATCGCTGCATCATGCTGGCTCTCAACAACCCAACTCGCTGTAAACTCCACAACCATCTACTCTCTTTCAGAGGTCTGATTTTAACCGTTACTCATTTTATCAAACAAAGCCACACCTGTCCATAACAATCCAATCCTAAAGACATTCTTAACAAAATAAGCCACTAAAACACTAAACGTCTCACCACACTTGCGCCCTTCTACGCCACCCAATTGACATCCCAGATAAGCCCTATGCTAAAGCCGACACCACTTGGTCCAACCACTCAGACGCAATCACCCCATGGCCAACACGTGTCGGATGCACCCCATCTTCAATCGTAAAATGCTCAGCCGGCGATACTTTCACCAACTGCTTAAAATGCTCGTGTAAAGGAATATACTCTGCCCCAAACTCTGCTGCGACAGCTTCAATACTCGCCGTCATCGGCATCAATTCTTGTTCCCACTCCAAATGGTCTTGCGGTAGTGGCAATAAGAAAGGCTGCAATAATACAATCTGTAGTTTCGGGTTTTCTTGACGTGCCTGGTTCAGCAATTGACGGTAGGTCTTTTTAAAATTGGCCAGATAAGCAGCATCGATCGGTTGGCCTGCACTACGATGATGCCAAATATCATTTATCCCAATCATCACCGATAAGATATCCGGCTTCAAAGCCAGACAATCCCTCTGCCAACGCTCAGCCAAATCATGCAGCTTATGACCATTAATCCCACGGTTCATCACTTCCAACTGCAAATCAGCATAGCGTCCCAATAACAAACTCCCCGCCATATGGGCATAACCATTCCCCAAATCATAATGATTAGAATAATCACGCCCCGCATCGGTAATGCTATCGCCAATAAATAAAATACGCTGCCCTTGTTCCAATTTCATCGCTGACACACTCCTTGAATATATTAAGTAGATTTTACCACAAATCTTTGAGCCATCAGTAGTTTCTGCTAGTCCTCTTTAGCCAAAATATTAGCACTTATCTTGAATATCAGACTGGAGGTGATATAACGAGGGCCAACCATCACCCGGAGGTGATAGAACAAACCGCTACATCACCGGGAAGTGATATAACAAACCGCTACATCACCGGGAAGTGATATAACAAACCGCTACATCACCGGGAGGTGATATAACAAACTGCTACATCACCGGGAGGTGATAGAGCAAACCGCTACATCACCGGGAGGTGATAGAGCAAACCGCTACATCACCGGGAGGTGATAGAACAAACCGCTACATCACTCAGAGGTGATAGAGCAAACCGCTACATCACCGGGAGGTGATAGAACAAACCGCTACATCACCGGGAGGTGATAAAACAAACCGCTACATCACCGGGAGGTGATAGAGCAAACCGCTACATCACCGGGAGGTGATAGAACAAACCGCTACATCACCTCCTGGTGATGTAATGAACGCAACCATCACTCAAAGATGAATTACCATAGCCATAGGCTTGTCTTCTACTAAGTTTCTTAAGCCAGTTAGTTGGCTACTTAATCAATGAAGCCAGAATCTTATCTTGCAGAAAAAAACAGCGGAGTCGTTCCCTTCGGTCCACGACGATTTTATAAAAGCACTGGCTCTTTTTAAATCGTCACGAACGCAGCGAGTGACACCGCCTGTCTTTTCAATGCTTGCTGGGGTTGGTGATGGGGAATAATTCTCAGCGAACCACCTATCTAAAATTTCTACACATGCAAAAACCGCCTAAACAGACTAGGCGGCTTGATATCACTATCTTACGTACAGTGGATTCATTCTAACATCTTGTTCTGTTTGAAGATGAAAATCAGCCTGGTAAACCACTTCACCCACAGATGGGTCAAAGGCTTTTAATCGAACAACTTTATCATCGATGGCATAAGATTGATAATAGATGCCATGACGAAGTGAATAATTGAAATCCCTTGCATCATAAGTATGGATACTTTCAAATTCATTAGCCTCATATTTAAAGATTTGTGCTACCGGCGCCTCAGACATATCAACTCCGAAGTTACCCTTTTGACTCGATGCATACATAAACAAATCCTCGCCATGCATCATCATGTGTCCGAAACCGTAAGTTATCCCGTCAATTTTTAATTTCAGTTCATCTTGAGTGATAATTTGTGTGTCATGGGTCTGAGCATCCATTAAGACAATGCCTTCCACAAGTGAAGCAGAATCGCCATAACTACCGGAACGCGAATAACTATCCGTTAAGTAAAACAGATAATCCTTCGGTGCAACGAGCTCATCTTCTAGATAAGGACTCGCTAAATATTGGTCGCTTTGTCCGCTAAAATCAACCTTCGCTTCACTTACGCTTAATGCCGTCAAAGCAATTTGAAGTTCGACAAGAGTTTCACCATGATAATCATTCACATCTTTCAATAGGAAGTTAAGTTCATTTTCACTTGGTTGAGCAAAACTTAGTATCTCTGCTAAATTAGACGGTTGCGTTTGAAGCTCGTAATTCAAGGTCTCAAACGTTTTAGCCACTGAATCAATCACCACTAATTTAAAATGACTTTCGGGCTCCCTATCTTTATGTCGAGTTTGGACCCCTACCCAAACCTGCAAGTCCCCCGCCGTTTGTAATAAACGCACGCCATCTAAATTGGGACGGTTATAGAGAGGGAACTCTTCGATGGCTAGTTGTTTTGCATTGGTCTGTCCTTTTAACAGAATTGCCTGTGACAGATTCACCTGTGACAGATCGCCCATAAAATTGCTTTCTCCATCAATCCAATCGAAGCCTACTCTCGCTGGCGACCTATTTTGTTGAGTGTCATCATAAAAGAAACTGCCCGAAACCGTCTTACCATCTAAAACCGACGCATCTCCCATTTCATTCATCACTATCACTTCGTCGAAAGCAAGCTTGGGTGTCAGCCATAAAACTAGACAAGTAAAAACGGTCATTAAGCTTAAACTAATCGCCATCAGATGTTTTTTCATATTCGGGCCTCCTTAGGGTTGAATGTTATTTGATGAAGTAATATAAAGAGGTTCATCAAGGTTCCTAGTACGATAACATTTGCTAGCACCACAAAGCTTTCTAATACGGTTAAATTCAAACTTATCAAAATAAGTCCCCCAACAATCAGCAGCAATAAATTGGCCAAGCCGACCGCGACTGCGAATAATACAGCCTTCACTTTACTTTCTGCTTGCTTAAATAGAAGAGTCACCATCACTGAGAATACGATGAGAACCCCCAACGAGATTGCTCCAAAACTCAGCAAGCTACCGCCGACGGTCATTGGCATGAAGATTTGCGTCATCGGTAACATTTGCGCGTAACTATAGTACCAAGGAATGCTCGCATAGGTACCGGGATTCATAAAGCTAGCGCCTAGAAAATTTATCGCCCAAACCATCAACAATTGAGTGAAAAAGACGCCACCGACCATCAATAACAGACTGACCCATTTGGCTAGCACAATCACAAAACGGTTACCAGGTAAGGTCAACAAGCGGATGATGAAAGTACTACCGCCTAGCCATTCACGTGCCCAAGTGTAGGCCGAATAAATAGCTAGCAAGCCAACCGCTGCTATCAGTAAGAGTTGATAAAAGCCACTAAAATCGATCAACTCACCCAAGGTCACCATAGAATGGCGTTGAGTATCTTGATTGAATCGATAGATTGTAAAGAAGGCAATCACCAGCTGACTGATCACCACTAACCCGATTACAATGCCGTAAAAGACGCGCGCCCGTCTCAATTCATCACTTAATAAATTAATAAACTTCTTCATGGCCATAAACCTCCTTCATGACATCCACAATGCTCAAGCCCTCATTCAGCCGGACTTCTTCTGGATAAAATTCACGCACCACACGCCCCTCATCCAACATGACCACTTTATCGACTAGATGTTCAATCTCTTGAATCTCATGTGTCGCCAGTAAAACGCCTTTGTTTTCCAAGAGCTCAGTCGAAAAGATACTCGCAATTCGGTCACGCGTTAGGACATCAATGCCTGAAAAAGGTTCATCCAGCAACAAATAATCACTATCCAAAGACATCGCCATCAACAAGTTCGCACGGGCAATATTGCCTTTTGACAAACTGCCAATCACATCCTCTCGCTTCAACTTAAAGAACTCGACCAAGCGAGAGGCTTTCTTTTCATTAAAAGACTGATAATAAGTTGCCTGATAATCCAAAGCCTCTTGAATCGTCATCTGCTTTAATAGAATATTCTTGTCTGGCACATAGGCAATTCTGTTGAAATCCTGAACCGTGACAGCCGGTCCATTCAGTATCACCTCGCCTTCATGATAAGGCGTCAATTGCATCATCGCATTCATTAAAGTTGTCTTACCGGCTCCATTCAAGCCGATCAAACACGTAATTTCATTCGGCTGAACCGTAAAGCTCACCCCATTTAATACCTTTTTCTTCCCGTAAAACTTGCTTAACTGCTTGACCTCAAGCATCCTGTTCACCTCGCTTGCTTTTAGCATATTCCACTACATAATTCACCAGCACCTCTGGCTTAACCTTCAATGGTTCGATTTCCTTAAAGAAGACCGAAAGAGCCGCTTCAATCATGGACTGCCGCAAGCCTTCAATCGTCTTTAAATCATCCGTCACCTGACTTGGTACATTATTTCCTGTCATAATTAACGCCTCCTCTTCCAATTCCTTCAAGGCCCGCTGGACAGTATTCGGGTTCACCTTATACCGCTGGGCCATCTCCCGCCTTGACGGCAATACCTCACCGGGCTGATACTCGCCACTGACTATCGCTTGCTTCACCAGATGCTTCAACTGCTCATAAATAGGTATCCGCTTATCGAATTCCATTGGGCACCTCCTCTTTAAAGTGTACCAACCACTTAATACACCCTCTAACTGTATTATACACACAACACACTTTCACCACAAGCAAAATACTTCGATTAATATTTTGGCCATTGTGACTGAGCTTTTAAAAATGATGGCCTGACTTGAATAAGGACTTTATGAAGCGTTATCAGTTATACTTAAACTAGCACAATAGTTAGGAGATGACAGTATGGTAAGAAAAATTTATACAGCAAGTAATGCAAGTTCTTCAGGTCCTTATTCACATGCGGTTGATGCAGGTGATTATGTCTTCTTTTCGGGACAAACAGCTAAAAACGCCAGTGACGCGCCAGATTTAACAGGTGACATTGCCGGTCAAACCCATCAGTGTTTCACCAACCTTTTAAACGTGATGGAACAAGCAGGGGTGACGTCAGACGATGTGGTCAAGGTCAACGTCTATCTAACAAGCATGAAAAACTTCACCGCCATGAATGACGTGTACGAAACCTATTTCACAGCACCCTTCCCAGCTCGCACCTGTGTCGCAGTCTTAGAATTGCCCCTGGAAGCCGAAGTAGAGATTGAGATAATTGCTAAACGGTCGTAAAGCTTGAATCTTAAATTTGGCGCGGCACGTCTAGCAAAGACAAAGTCGGTGTCGTGTCCTTGCGGTCACGACGATTAAAATTAAACCATAAGCTTTTCTATCATCGTGTCGGCCAATTGGTCGGCACTTTTGTTGTTGCTTACTATCTTGGTGACTTCATGCAATGGCTGTAAAATAGCGACGTGGTGTTAGACCTTCAAACGCAACGTTGCGGTAATTCTACGTGGGGTTAGACTACCTAAAGAAATATAAATTCCTCTTGGCCCTTCTTAGAGGCAGCCGGGTTTTTGGCGTTCTTTCAAAAGGACTTATCCTTAAAATATACATACGATACATGCTATGCTTAAAAAAAATGTGCGCTGTTTACCTAGATGACTTAAATTCATATTTTTAGAATAGTGAACGCTCGTTGAAGCCTGTGGTCACGCTAATGCGCATGAAGTTTTGTGTCTTACTTATTTCAGTCTGTCCGTTTGCGATTAACTCTCGTAGTAATCGTAACTTCCACGTTATTATGATTACTTTAATGTATCTGACTGCTTTAACCGGTTTCATGTTAGCTGATTGGGCACTGTGTGTTCAGTCGTCAGTGACCACTTCTTATGAACAAAAAAGTTTATTAAAGCAAATAAAAATCAGCAAGCTCCTTAAAAGGGAACTCGCTGATTTTCTAAATTTTATTGACTTATTGTTTATTTGTCCCACGTTTGCGGACAACTAGCGTAATTCCTAACAAGCCTAGAAGAACTGCTAGTGCTACTAACCAGACATTTCTAATTTCACCTGTGTTAGGTAGGTTTGCTTCAACATCTGTCGTTTTAGATACAGAGATCGAAGTCGATACCGATTCACTCGTGGTATCGCTTGAAATTTGACTACTTGTTTCGCTAGACGATTCACTTTCAACGGCTTTTTCTCCGTAAACAATTGCGAATCTACCTAACTCTTGCGTACTAAAGTTCACTTTCTGATTGAATAATGAGAAAGTCAAGGTCGATGTATTCGCACCTGAAATTCTGACTACTTTCAGTTGACTTGTGACTGGCTGAGTTGGCAATTTAACTTGGGCAACTCTCGTCAACTGAACTGGCGCATTGTTGCGGTCTAACAAGACCACTTCATAAACATCAGCATTCATATTCTGTAACGCAGCTGGTAGTGGATCGAGTGGTTGAGGTACTTTTGTCACCTGTAATTTCACCACTTTACCTGCATCAGCCGGGTTGACTAATACTTCGACGCCCGTCGCATCATCCACGTAACGCTGAGTTGCCTCGGCAACTTCAGATTCGTCCGCTTCAGATTCCTGAGATTCAGACGTCGATTCAGACGATTCACTTGACCTTTCCTCAGGCTTCGTTTGTAAGACGACTGTCTGCGTGACTGTTTGATTGGCTGCAACCGTTAGACGCGCAGCCGTCGTCTCTAATAAATAACCTTCTGGCGCTTGTGTGACTTCAAAACTATATTCGCCAGGTGCCAAATCAATGAAACTCGCCACCCCATCTGCATTCGTCGTGACCTCTATCTCGCCTATTTTGACCTTGGCATTTTCGATTGGTTCGTTTTGTGAATTGACAAGTTTTAAGTCGATTCGTCCAACTTCTGGTTTCTTGTCAACTTCAAGACTTGCTTCGAACGTATCAGCTTCAGCAATCTCAGCTCTTTGTTCTTCAGCATCTTCAAGTAAGCTATAAGCCTCAGGGACTTCCGTTACTGAATAGTAGTAATTGCCTGGTTCCAAGCCTTCGAAAGTTGTTTGACCGTTGCTATCTGTTGCTTGTGATAAGCCACCGAATTTAACCGTCGCCCCTTCAACTGCTTGGTCCTGTTGATCGACCACCGTAATAGTCGCTTGCCCTGGTTCAATGATACGTTCCACACGGATATCTTGCGTGATATCTTCCGCTTCCGTCAATGTCACTTCCCCTTGATGGGCGCCTTGGTAGCCTTCTGGTAAGCCTGTAATGTCATATGGATAAGTCGCCGGGTTCAAGTCAGCTAAACTCACTCGACCTTCCGCATTCGTCGTTAAGGTTTGGTCATTCAGTAGAATTGTCGCCCCTTCAACAGGTTGATCTTCTTGGTCTAGGACACGAAGATTTATTTGACGTGTCGTGATTTGACGATTGACTGACAAGTCTAAGCTTTCGGTTGCGCCTTCAGTCATCACCACTTCTTGTGGCGCCAAATCATGCGAATAACGCTCTGGTAATTGCTTGATCGACACTTGATAAGTCTTCGGTGTCACTTCATTGAAAACAGCTTGTCCTTGCTCATTCGTTGTTGCTTCAGTCCCTTCAGCTAACTGAATGACTGCCCCTTCAACGGCTGCCTCCGTTTGATCCATCACAACAACCGATAATTGACCTTTGGCTAATGTACGACTGACTTCAATTGCTTCTTCAGCCGTTTGGTCTTGACTAATTGTCAGACTACCTTCGGCTTCACCAGTATAACCTTCTGGTAAAGAAGTTAATTGGTAAGCATACTCTTTACCCGCTTGAAGCTCAAGAATAATCGCTTGTCCTTCAGCGTTAGTGGTAAAGTCCTTCTCGTTTAAGCGAATGACCGCTCCAACGACTGGTTGTCCTTCTTGATCTTTAACCGTAAAGGTTACATTTCCATAACGAGGATCACGTGTCACTGAAAGTGTCTCGTTAACTGTTTCGCCCGCTTGGACCGTAATTGTTCCGGAAACATCACCAGAATAACCTTCTGGTAAAGCCGTCACACGGTAGGTATGCTCGCCAGCTGGTAAATCAGTCGCTTGAGCAAGCCCTTCAGCATTTGTCGTAATGGTTCCCTCATTTATCTCAATTGTGACACCTTCAAGTTTATTATTCTCTTGATCCAGCACTGTAAACGTCGCTGTCCCAACTGTCGGTGCTTTCGTCACACTAATTGTGGCTGTCGCTGTTTCACCAGCCGTCACCGTTAATGTGCCACTGCCTTCACCTGAATAACCTTCAGGTAGACTAGACACAGTATAGCTATAATCGCCAACAGTTAAGTCGCTGATTACTGCCACACCTTCCGCATTTGTTGTATATTCTTGTTCATTTAAGCTAATCACCGCACTAGCAACTGGTGCATCATTCTGATCAAGGACCGTTAGTGATGCATTACCAACTGTCGGTGCTTTCGTCACACTAATTGTCGCTGTCGCTGTTTCACCAGCTGTCACCGTTAATGTGCCACTGCCTTCGCCTGAATAACCTTCAGGTAGACTAGACACAGTATAGCTATGCTCACCCACTAATAAATCTGGGAGAGTTGCCAAACCTTCTTCATTGGTGCTGATTTCTTGTTCGGCAATCCTAATAACGGCACCCACCACGGCTGCTTCATTTTGATCGACCACTTTAAGACTAGCAGTCCCAACTTCTGGCGCTTTTTCTACCGCAATGGCAACTGCTTCACCGGCTTCGCTAGAAACCGTTAAACTACCGGTCGCTTCGCCGACGTAACCTTCAGGTAATCTTGCCACACTATAGCTATAGTCACCCACTGGTAACTCTGCTAAACTGGCTTGACCCTCGGCATTGGTTGTCACTTGTTGATCAGCAATATTAATGACGGCCCCTTCAACTGGCACCCCTGCTTGGTCTGTGACCACAAAACTCGCCACACCCGTTTGTGGGATTCGGTTGACACGTACCGTTTCAAGCACTTCACCTTCAGCCACAGTCACTTCGCCATATGTTTCAGCAAATGTTTCTGTTGCAGGCACAGTATAGTTCAATGTACCAATTGGTAAATCAGCTAAACTAGCCACCCCACTCTCATCCGTGGTCACTTCTTGCTCAGCGATTTGGATCACAACATTGGCAGCTGGCGCCTCGTTTTGATCACTCACTTCGATTCTGACTGAACCCGTTTGAGCCGCTTTAGCTACTGAAATCGGTGTGCTCACGCCTTCAGACGTAACCGACACTAAACCTGTTGCGTCACCCGTATAACCCTCAGGCAAGGCAGCCAAGCTATACTCATAATCACCCATAGGTAGGTCAATACTTGCACGACCTTCTTCATTTGTAGTGACTTGTTGATCTGAAATGTTAACAACCGCTCCTGAAACAGGTAAGCCTTCCTCATCCGTCACAGTAAAACTTGCGGTAGCTGTTTGAGGAATTCGGTTAACAACGACATTTTCTAGCACTTCCCCTTCAGCGACAATGACTTCACCGTACGTTTCAGAATAAGCAGCTGTTGCCGGCACTGAATAGTTGAAAGTGCCTACAGGTAATTCTGGGACAAGTGCGACACCATTTTCATTCGTCGTCACTTCTTGACCCTCAATTTGAATCACCACATTCGCGAAGGCTTCCGCATTTTGGTCCTTCACCTCGAAACGAACACCGCCAACTTGAGGAGCATTTTTGTTAATATAAATCACTGGCGCAACTTGTTGATCAGCCAGCACTGTCACAAGATCTGCTACCTCGGCTGAATAACCATCAGGTAAACTTGTGACCGAATAATTGTAATCTGCGACAGGCAACTCTGAAATCGACGCTTCACCCGTTTCACCGGTCGTTAATTCCGTCTCACCGACTAAAATTCCAACACCTGGAACTGCCGTGCCATTCTGATCCAAGACCGTAAATAAAATGGAACCAACAGCTGGTGCTGCTGTTTGAATGTTTAAGGTCAGCGTTTGATCGTCACTACCCACCGACAGTAAATCTTCTAGAGAACCCGTGTAACCTTCTGGCAGACTGGCGATGGAAATCATGTAATCTCCAGCAGCCACATCCCTAAAGCTGGCCGACCCATTCTCATCGGTCGTCGCTTGTAATTCACCTAATTGCAAGGTCACATTTGGAACGGGTGCTTGATTTTCATCCAAGACACTAAACGTAATCGTACTCAATGACGGCGGCACTGGCTCAGACGTTTCTGGTCCATCTTCTTCATCACCCGACGATTCATTGGCCGTAATCGTCGCTTGATCAGCTAAATAAATCTCAATTTCAACCGTGTCACCATTGACAAGCGTTGGCCCCGCATGCACCGAAAACGGCACATCGTAAACTTTCGTCCCATCGCCTTGGGTTAAGACCGATCCAATTTCATCCAGCGACCGCTTCGTTTTGTTCTCTGCCTTATCTTCCTCCGTTTGATTAGAAATGGTCTGCAACACTTTCTCAGGCATAATCTCTACACCTTCACGAACGAAACCTCCCCCATCATACAATCTGAAGTAGTAATTCCCCTCAGGCAGCGACAAGGATTCCGCAGGCGGCTCCTGCGAACGATAACTATATAAAAACTCTGTTTTCTCACTATTCAACACATCATACGAAATCTGACTCTGGGCATTTGCCTCCTGGCCTTCTAATTGTAAAAAGACTTTAAACACCACATTAATCGTCTCTGCTTGCGCTGAC
This sequence comes from Fundicoccus sp. Sow4_D5, assembly GCF_052116365.1. Classification (NCBI taxonomy): domain Bacteria; kingdom Bacillati; phylum Bacillota; class Bacilli; order Lactobacillales; family Aerococcaceae; genus Fundicoccus; species Fundicoccus sp. Sow4_D5. The sequence continues at coordinate 114,035 of NZ_JBQKLF010000003.1, forward strand.
ACATGACTGCCCCACGGAACAGCCGCCAAAACCAGCATCAAGGTCATCAAGAGATGACTCATTTTCTTTCTCGCATTCATAGCTCAACCTCCTAAAATTGACTAATCTTCGACATCTTAAATGTATCATAAATTACTTAAGAATGATTGAAACTCGCACTTTAATCATATCTTTTAAGCAAAGTTTCTAAGAATAATCAAAGTTTTTTCATAATTCCACAGCCAGAATAGCTCCGAAAGATTTCAAGTCGAAAGTTTTAAAAAACGATAGAGGGAATCTCTAATCACACTTGTACTCAAAGGTAGAGTCCGATAGACCGACAATCGGATATCTGTCAACTATCAACCTACTGATAGACGCCTACTTCATAGGTTTTTGATCGACGTGGAATTAACTCCCTCAACAGCATGTCGCTTTTGAAGCACGTGGAATTAACCACCCTAACACCAGGTGCTTCCTGATCCACGTGAAATTTAGCTAAATCAACGACGTGCCTATACCATAATTCACCCTACTCTAATAAAACTAAGGATAGTCACTCTAACCTCAGCCCACTAACACAAAAATAGACAGATCCGAAGACCTGCCTACTATAATATTATTCACTTTAACGATAGCAAGTAAAGCTAAGCGCCCGGTACTGTTTGTGGTAAACCAAAGGCATCAATCATCGCTTGGCTGGCGTCGTTGATATTGACATGTTCCACCAAGGAGCCTTGGACAATCACCCGTTCGTTCAAGGAATAGTCACACGTAATTAAAGTGATGATGGGATTCTCCGTCGGTTGAACGACTTCCATCGCCGTCGGTGCGACTTGCCTAATCGTATCAATTTCATAAACATAAATGGTATCTAAATCCGTGAGATAAATTAAATCGCCATGTTCGACACGCATCAAGGGTGCAAACAATAGATCGTCATTGATCGAGTGGTGACTGGCAATTGGATAATTGGAAACACCCATCGTTTGATCAGCGTACAATGTGCCGGCTCCCAAATACATCCCTTCATTTGAAACCCCCTTATAGATAGGCAGGTTCATCCCAACATTTGGAATCGCCATCCCACCGATGGTTGGTAAATCTCCAGGATTAACATTATCTGAAATAACCGTAAAAGCATCCAGAGTTTCGATATCGTCCCAATTATACGTCACATCTGCCGTCATATTCGACTCAATATCTTCACGCGTCAAATTGCCAATCGTATTCTGATTCGTCCCTTGCTCAATCATCCAATTTTTAATCGGATCCATGGCTAACAAGCCGACGGCAATAACAATTAAAATGACACCAAGAATGACCTGAAGCTTGCCGCCTTTTTTTCCTTGCTTTTTATTTTTACTCATACGAGTTTGTGGTTCTTTTTCACTCATTCATACTTCCTCCAAACCCAATCTAGTTTATATTATAAAACTAATATACCATGTCATCCCAATGAATTATAGCGACTTAACCCGAATTTAACATAAACACCTATGAATCGTCACACTTTAGTCAAACTTAGAGAGTATCCTATTTTGCCTAAAAAGCATCTTTTATTTGCAAAATAGGTAGGATGATTATATAATTACTTTAAATAACACGTCCATGAGGGAGTAACTTGAGGCTTTATGCCTTAATCAGTATCAACAACGATAAGTGGCCAATCATTTGGTTACTGGTGCTGATTTTAAAAAGTGAGACTTATGCCGGCCATATCATATGCAGCAGTGCTGTTTTCTGATTAGGCAGCATAAGTCTTTTTTTATTGTGATGACTGAATGTTCGTGATTATTATTTATAAGGAGGAAATTATGGCTAATAAAGATTTTATTGCTTATCAAGAGTCAATCGATCGCACCATTGCTCATTTAGATACGAATATTCAAACAGGTCTTAGCTCAGCAGAAGCTAAAGCACGTATCGAGACATACGGTCCTAACGAACTTGAAGCAGAAGAAAAACGTTCAATGTTGCAAAAGTTCCTAGATCAGTTTAAAGATTTCATGATTGCTGTTCTTTTAGCAGCTGCTGCAGTATCAGCATTTGTAGGTATGGCTGAAGGTGAAGGGGTAGCAGATGCGATTGTTATTCTGATTGTTGTTATTTTAAATGCTATCATGGGTGTTTTCCAAGAAGCTAAAGCTGAGGAAGCAATTGACGCCTTAAGAAACATGGCATCACCTGCAGCAAAAGTAAGACGTGACGGTCAAGTGCATACAGTTAAAAGTTTCGACCTTGTCCCTGGTGACATCGTTCAATTAGAAGCTGGTGACGTTGTTCCGGCTGACATTCGCTTAGTTGAAGCAAGCTCGCTTAAAGTAGAAGAAGCTGCCTTAACTGGTGAGTCTGTTCCAGTCGAAAAAGAAATTATTGATTTATCTGGACAAGACGTTGGAATTGGTGACCGCTTAAACATGGCCTTCTCAAGTACAAACATTACTTACGGACGTGCCTTAGGTGTTGTTACTTCAACAGGTATGGAAACTGAAGTTGGTAACATTGCGACAATGTTAGCTTCGACTGAAGCACAATTAACACCGTTACAACGTGACCAAAATAAATTAGGTAAAGTTTTAACTTACATGATTATTGCGATTGCTATCTTAACATTTGCAGTTGGTGTCTTCATTCAAGGTGAAGAAGTTGTCCACATGTTATTAATCGCGATTTCATTAGCTGTTGCTGCCATTCCAGAAGGACTACCTGCTATTACTACAATTATCCTTTCAATCGGAACACAAACAATGGCTAAACGTAACGCTTTAATCCGTACATTACCTGCAGTAGAAACATTAGGTTCAACTCAAGTAATCTGTTCAGATAAAACGGGTACCTTAACAGTTAACAAAATGACAATCGAGAAAGTCTTCTATAATAATCAATTACATGAAGCTTCAGAAGAATTATCATTAGATAACTCATTATTACGCTCAATCACCTTTGCGAACGACTCAGAATTAGATAACAAAGGCGAATTAGTGGGTGACCCAACTGAAACGGCAATGATTAAATTCGCAATGGATAAAGGCCAAAACTTAAAAGACGAATTAGCTAAAACACCTCGTATCGACGAAGTACCATTCGATTCAGGTCGTAAGTTAATGTCTACTGTTCACCAATTAGAAAACGGCAAATACTTAGTCGCAGTCAAAGGTGCACCCGATCAATTGATCAAACGTGCAACCAAGATTGAATTAAATGGTGAAATTGTTGAGATGACACAAGCACATATCGACGAAGTATTAACAAACAACGACGCTATGGCTCGCCAAGCATTACGTGTATTAGCAGGTGCTTACAAAGTCATCGATACATTACCAGCAAAAGTTGACACAGACTCAGTAGAAACTGACCTAATCTTCGCTGGTTTAGTAGGTATGATTGACCCTGAACGTCAAGAAGCAGGCGCAGCAATTCGTGTGGCTCGTGAAGCAGGCATCCGTACTGTTATGATTACAGGTGACCACGCCGTTACAGCACAAGCAATCGCTGAACGCTTAACGATCTTACCAGAAGGCGGCAACAATGCAGATAACGTTATTACCGGTGCACAATTAGACGATATGTCTGATGAAGACTTAGCACGTAACGTTAAAAACTACTATGTCTATGCGCGTGTATCGCCAGAACATAAAGTACGCATCATCCGTGCATGGCAAGCAAACAACATAACGGTTTCAATGACAGGTGACGGAGTAAACGACGCGCCATCATTAAAACAAGCCGACATCGGTGTTGGTATGGGTATCACAGGTACAGAAGTCTCTAAAGGCGCTTCAGACATGGTTCTTGCAGACGACAACTTCGAAACAATTGTTGTAGCCGTTGAAGAAGGACGTAAAGTATTTGCAAACATCCAAAAAGCAGTCCAATTCTTACTATCAGCTAACCTAGGTGAAGTCTTAACGATCTTCGTTGCCACACTATTAGGCTGGCAAATCCTTGAGCCAATCCATATCCTATGGATCAACTTAGTAACTGACGTCTTCCCAGCCATCGCATTAGGTATGGAACACGCAGAAAAAGGCTCAATGAAACATGCACCACGTGGTAAAAAATCAAGCTTCCTATCAAACGGCGTCATGCCAAGTATCATTTACCAAGGAATCCTTGAAGGTGGCTTAACACTATTCGTATACTGGTATGCAAGATTCCAAATGAACGTAGACAACAACTTAGCAGAAACAATGGCATTCGTAACCTTAGGAATGATCCAATTGTTCCACGCATATAACGTAAAATCTATTTTCAACTCACTATTCAGCGACAATCCATTTAATAACAAGTTCCTAAACGGAGCAACAATCTTATCTGGAGTTTTACTGATTGGTGTCGTTGTCACACCAGGTATCAACAACTTCTTTGATGTAACAGTACCAAATACAGAACAATGGTTAGTAACCATCCTATCTGCAGCAAGCATCTTAGTCTTCGTTGAAATCATCAAATTTATCTTACGCGCAACAGGCGTAGCGGACAGATACGACCGCAAAGACCACACAGTGTTATAATCGAATAATATAAGTATACAACAGGATCCGAAAGGGTCCTGTTTTTTTATGCACTTTTTCGGAAAATAAGTAAGCCACCAAGCACCCGCGACATTGGACGCTGCGTTTCCGCCTTGTCAGCTGACGCCCCTCTGTAAGCAAGCACAAAGCACGCCGCCCCCTCCCCAAAGTCCTTTCATTTTAACTAAGGCCAACACCCAGCTATACTAGAAGCAAGAATAACGCCTTGCTGAAAAGCTAGGCGAAATAAAAAGGAGTTGGAAGGAATGAAAAAGCTAGGTAAAAGACTCAGTAAGCTGAGTGTGAAGCTAAGCCTACCACGTAGGCCAAGTCTGCAGAGTTTGTTACTCATGCTAGCCCTCCTTTTAGCCACAACCAACCTCATTGTCCCTGCCCAAAGCAGTCATGCCCAAACTGACCATCCACTAGCCGCCTTAGCAACTGAAGAGTCGATGCCACATGCAGCGCTCCAAGCCGCTTGGCAAGACTATCAAAGCCTTAGTCAAGAGCTCGCTTACGTCTTGATCCAAGGCGAAACTAAAGACGCCACGACGATTGATGACATCTTGAATAATTTTGAACCAGACGCTGAACTTGAACGTTTGGACGTGACCGATAATGAACACCGCCTGATTTACCACTATGTTTCTGAGAATCCCCAAGATCCGGCTAGCCCAGACAAAGCTCGTTTGCTGCTACATTTCATGGATGACAATCTATTAATGCTCAGTCTCTTTAATGGCGTTCACTTAGCGTCACCCAAATTCTTTACACCCTCTCAAACAACCACTGAAATTTATAATTACGGAGCAAGCGTTGACGAACTCGCTAGCAATCAACCGCAAGTAACCGCTCTAGCAGATATGAGTTTCCAAGATGAACCAACTTCTATCTTCGTCAGCTTTAGTGGCGAAACAGTCGCAGACGCCATGGCCGACTTCTTTGTAATTGTTGAAGATGAAGTCGTCGACGTCTATCAAACACCGATTGCTACTGGCGCCGATGGCTTTAAAAACCGCGTCATCGATGCTTTCCTGACGTATTTCAATAACAATACGCAAATTGAAGATGTAAATTAGGAATTTTAAGTAGTCGGCTTAAGTATTGTAATTGAATCATTTAATGAAAAACCTATTTTCGGCATAAATGAAATCCTTTGGCCTTAACGTGACAATATAAGTCACACCTAAAATCACGATATCCAGCACCCTTCAAATGAAGGGTGCTGTTATCTTTTTAAACTCCGATTCCCGCTGATATCTATTAGTCAGAATGTTATACTATGTAAAAAAGAAAAGGTGATTAGATGTCATTTTCTGCCCTCGTTTACCACGAAATCCGAGATGATTTGAATCTAGTTCAACAGCCAATGACACCTTTAAAAGCTGCCAATGGTTATGCTATAAATTTACCGACCGCCCTTTTTTTAAACTCTGAAGATTTTAAACACCAAATGACCTATTTGGTAGAACAGCAGTTTCATTTTCTATCGATGCAAGAAGTGAAAGACTACTATGAAAAAAACATCGCCCTGCCGCCTAACAGCGTCCTAATCACTTTCGATGATGCTTTTCAATCTTTGCTTACAACTGCCTATCCTATTCTAAAAGAACTAGGTATCAAAGCGACCTTATTCTTGGTCAGTGGCTGGCTCTTCGATGATGCAAGTGACTATAATGCGAGCGCATCACAGGTCCTGTCAATGGTTGAACTTCAAGCCATGTCCGATGTCTTCGAACTAGCCAATCATACCCATGACTTACATAATTTGATCAAAGTTGGCGTCAACGGTGCCATGGAAGCAAGTTTTGAAGCCTTACAAGCTGACTTATCACGATGTAATCAAGTCATTGAACATACGGATACGTTCGCTTACCCCTTTGGATTCTATCATGAAACGTTAGTCGACAACTTAGCTAAGCTAGGGTTCAAATATGCCTTCACAACTAAGGTTGGTCACAATGACCGCTCGACAGAATGCCTTAAATTAAATCGAGCCCTAATTTTCAACAATATGCCCTTCGAAAATTTTCAACAAATCGTCAATACTTAATTCAGATCACGGAGGAGAATAATAATGACACACTCACTAGCAATCCAAGCCTACTGGCAAATATTCTGTACCGAAACAGGCACAAATCCGCAAACGCCCTACGGAGCCTTTGCCTTCGGTGATACCGAAGCGATGGCTGACGAGCTCGCCCAACTTGTTTTAGAAGGCAAGAAAACCGGGACATCATCTGGCTATCAACTCTATTTCTTATCGGGGGAAACAGAAGTGCTGCCTCAAGTGGGTCAAATTGATATCATCCTTGATGGCCGCGAATCCCCCATTGGCGTCATCCAGAATGTGACAGTCGATGTCCTACCATTTAAAGAGGTCTCTGAGGAACAAGCCCACAAAGAAGGCGAAGGCGACCTGACGCTCGATTATTGGCGCCGCGTCCACATCAATTTCTGGAAATCTTACTATCAAGAAAATGACATAACCTTTAACGACGAAACACCTGTCGTTTACGAAGAGTTTAAACTTATTTATCCAAGCTAATACCAATCGTTTTCTATAAGAAAATTGAAAAAGTTAAATTTGCAGTTGAATATCGTTTACTTCATTCAATTGTTTGAATTATTTGACTGGAAATAAATTTAGCGTCTGCTGTCAGACCTTAACGTTTATCGTCAATCAAACCATCTTTAGAGAAAGTCGGCGCAATACTCAAGCAATCGGGACACCCTTATCAACAGATCGAAGACCTTTATCAACGCAATTTCAAATAGATCTTTAATTAGGCCGGAATATAAATAAAAAGCTCTTCTTGCTTAAAAATTATTGAAATTATTATTACAATACCTGGGCGTTTTCATGAACGTCCTTTCATATGCTATAATAAAGTATAGAAGCAATCAGAGGATTCAGATACTTTTGTCAAAAAAAATAGAGGAGGCGTTCTTATTTATATTCTAATTATTTCACTAGTGCTGATTCTAGCCTTAATCGCGATGCGAGTTGCGAATGACTTAAAAATTCCGCAATTACTACTGTTCATGCTTTTAGGAGTGTCTTTTAATTTCTTCGGCGTAGACTTTACTAATTATGCCTTTTCCAATCAAGTCGCTTCTTTAGCCTTGATGTTCATTATTTTCTATGGTGGTTTTGGGACTAAATGGAAGATGTCAAAACCCGTCGCCAAGGAAGCCATCATTTTAAGTTTCTTAGGTACTATTCTCACGGCCTTAATTACCGGTTTCTTTGTCTATCTGGTCTTTGACTTTTCACTTTTAGAAGCCTTATTATTAGGATCAATTATTGGATCGACCGATTATGCGAGTGTCTCGGATGTCTTATCATCCCGCCAACTCAAATTAAAATATAATACAGACTCCTTGTTGGAACTCGAATCTGGTTCCAATGACCCGACAGCCTATACGATGGTTATTCTATTCACGACCTTACTACAAGGTGAGACTGTTAATGTCCCCTCTTTGATCCTCTTACAAATTGGCTTAGGACTGGCCCTCGGATTCGCACTCGGTTGGATTTTCATTCGTTTGTTAAGTTACTTGAAGTTAAAAGAGGGACTCGAAGTAATTCTATTAGCGGCTGCCGCTTTATTCACTTTTGAATTCACCAACCAATTGGGAGGAAATGGCTATCTAGCCGTCTATATCTTTGGTATTTTTATTGGTAACAAAGAGTTTGTCGGAAAACGCGAGGTCGTTTTCTTCTTTGATAGCTTTACCAACCTAGCGCAAATCGGCTTATTTTTCTTACTTGGTTTATTATCAAACCCAGCTTCGATTGTTTCGATGATGCCAACTGCATTGGTTATTATGTTATTTATGACAGTCATTGCACGCCCAGCTTCTGTTTACGGCCTCATGCTGCCATTTAAAATGAAACAGAATCAATTAGCTGTGATCGCCTTTGCGGGGTTAAGAGGGGCTGCGGCCATCGCTTTTGCGATTAGTGTCGTCAACTCAAATACGCCTAATATGAATGATATTTATCATATCGTCTTTGATATTTGTTTATTATCCTCGCTGATTCAAGGTGGCTTACTACCCGTTATTTCTCAGAAAATTCACATGGTAGATCCAGAAGATGCGTCTTTACGCAACTTTAACTCCTTACAAGATAAAAGTGACGTCGGCTTCCTAGCAACCAGAATAAAAGAGGATAGCTCTTTAGTCAATGCTTATATCCGAGATATTAACTTAGCCTTTGAGTTTATTATCGCTAAAATTCTTCGCCAAGGAGAAACGATTGTACCCAACGGTGACGTTCAACTGTTAGCAGGTGATATCATCGTATTGGCTGGTCGTTCTTATTTCGACGTAGTAGGGACGGATTTATTAGAGTTTCGAATTAATGACTACAACAGTTGGGTTAATAAGAAAATCAGTAAGATTAAGTTAGATCGTTCTGCTTTGATTGTTCTCGTTTTGAGAGATGATAACGAATTGGTCGTTCCAAATGGGGATACCGTGATTCTCGAAGGGGATACCGTCTTAGTGCTTGGACCAAAGGATATTAATGGCAAAATATAATAAAAATAAAAACAGAAGTCACTCATTCATTTAAGAAGGGGTTACTTCTGTTTTTGTGTGACAAGCTTTAGACTTGGTCGCGGCCTGATCTTATTCGGTAGGCTTGGTAATGTTCTGGATCCTTTTGGTAGAAATCTTGGTGATATTCTTCGGCATCATAGAATGGTCCGGCTGCCGTAATTTCGGTCACAACGGGTTTATCATAACGTCCGCTTTGATCTAAAACTGTTTTAGAAGCTTCGGCTTTGGCTTTCTGTTCGTCGTTTAAATAGAAAATGCCTGGACGATAAGAAGAGCCACGGTTAATAAATTGGCCGTCCGCATCAGTTGGGTCGCTGATAGTCCAGTAGATATCTAACAGTTGCTCATAGCTAATCTTGCTTGGGTTAAAGACAATTTTAACCGCTTCGGTATGGCCAGTCTCGCCACTACACACCTCTTCATAAGTTGGATTCACTGTGTGTCCACCGGTATAACCTGAAGTTACTGAGTGAACGCCTTCCCATTGGTCGAAAGGTTTAACCATACACCAGAAGCAGCCTCCGGCTAAAATTGCAGTTTCTTGTTGTGTCGTTTGTTTGGTCATAGTCATTCTCCTTTTAACTTAGTCTACTTCTGGTAATGGGACTTCAAACATTGGGAAAACGTGTCCGTCATAGACTTCAAGTAATTTTTCTTTCACATCGTCTGTATGGTAAATTTCTACTAATTTTAAATACAGCGGGTTATCTTTATTCTCTTCCAAGGTTGTAATGGTATTAATATAGAGTGGGTTCACTTTAGCTGCGTCAGCCGCATCATTAAAGATCCCGTCATCAATTGATAGCCCTGCATCGTTGGCAAAGTTTGTATTGACTAAAGCGGCATCCACATCTGGTAAAGATAAGGCCGCAAAGTTTGGTTCAACTAATAAAATGTCTAAGTTCTTTGGATTGTCTGTAATATCTGCTTCGTCCGCGTAAATTCCGACTTCATCGTCGACTTCAATTAAACCAGCGATTTCTAAAGCCAGTAAAGCACGTCCTAAAGTGGAAGGGTCATTAGGTAAGGCAATCACACCATTTTCAGGAATATCATCCACTGAAGCATGTTTGTCTGAATATAAGCCTAAAGGCATTAATAAGGTGTTCGCAATCGCGAAGACACTGCCGTCATTATCTTCATTCCACGATTTAATGAAAGGATGTCCTTGGAAAGCACTGACTTCAATTGAACCATTCTGTAAAGCCACATTTGGCTGATTATAATCATTGAATAGAACGATTTCTAAGACAATACCCTCTTCTTCCAACGCTTTGGCTGCCACGTATTCCCATAACTCTAAGGCCGAATCACTGACTGTTCCAACCACAATCGTTTCACCTTCAAACTCTTTAGCTTCTTGGGCTGATGCGGTTGGTAAAATAAATTGTCCGACAACTAAAATGACACCTAATATTAATTGGATCCATTGTTTAATCTGTTTTGTCTGTTTCATAGTAAATCTCTCCCTTTGTAATAAGTTGTTTTTAAACGCTTTGTTTCTCTTGAATGATTGATACGTGACTTGATGACAATTGCTTACTAACATCCCGACAACCTAATAATTTGCGACAACTGCTTTTAGATAATTGTGATTCTCCTTATAGTATTAATAACCTTTAGACAAACTGTGCGTGCTTGACAAACATGACTAAAAAAAAACAAAAAAGCCCCTTTTGTCAGAATTTCTCTAACAAAAGGGACGAAAAGTCGCGTTACCACCCAAATTTCTATTATTCTTACAAATAATAGCTCTACCAGTATCAAACAATACTGTACACGATATCGGGTGTGTCCGTTTAAATAGCGTTAACTACGTAAACTGCTCCAAGCTCATCTTCACTTACTCTTAGTCTACCCTTTTTCACCGAACCGGGCTCTCTTTACTTGTTAAGAAATAAGTTACTCTTCTCTTCATTGCAGTAGTCTATTGATTTATTAAATGTATATTACCGTTTTAGATTAGAATTGTCAACGGTTAGATTAAAAAACGATTAATTTTCCTGCCATTAACATTTTATTAGTCAACTCCATAATCCTGTGTAACATCCTATACAAAGCTCTCAATGTTTCCTATTTGTCAAACGTAATATAGTTTCTTGTTGAACTGATCATTAGTCATTCAGGTCCATAAGGACTGTTCCAATTAATCGATGTACTGACGCATGGTTTGGAAAAATCGAATGATCGTTTCTCTTCTGAGTACTTCTTGGTTCAAACATTCAAGAAGGTTGGTTCTTTCAGCCGGTCGTGAGAGTTACCCAGGACTGTGTATTGAAAGGCATCTTCGAAGTCGTGTAGTGACTCCTAAATCCGTTTCCCGATTTAGAGGGGGTTAGAGGGGAAAAGAATGCAATAAAGAACTAAAATTGACCAAATTTAAAGAGAATGAAGATTCGTAGCCCCGTATCACTATAGCGAAGCAGTTAAATTGTTGATTTATTTATAGTCGTAAGCTTTCTTTGATACATCTCTCTGGAATTTTGGTTTAAAGAAACATTGGCTAATCTAAAGCCAGTAGATTACTAAACTCGAACTAGACAATTATTTGCATCATTAAAACGCTAACTGTAAGGGGCACTACTAAAACTCTTTAAGGTTAGGCCATCTTTTTGCTTAATCTTTATGAATGTCATCGTAATGGGTTGCTTGATTACGGCCATTTTCTTTTGAATAATAAAGCGCCAGATCGGCTTTCTTGATAAGCTCCTTTTGACTGTCCTTCGGAATCAGCGTAGCAGCACCAATACTAACTGTCAAAGACCCAACCGTTTCCCATTGAGCTTGTTCAACTAATTCTTTCAATCGCTGGCCAACTGCCAGACTGAGCGTTTTATCTACATTAGGGAGAAGCATTAAAAACTCTTCCCCTCCAAGACGCCCAACTAACTGACCAGGACGAGAAAATTGTTGGAGAAATGTCGCTAAGCTGATTAATACCTCATCGCCCGCGTCATGACCGTACACATCGTTAACCTTTTTAAAATAATCGATATCGATTAACAAGACTGACAAACTTTCACCGGTCGATTGACTTAGTGAATTATAATCGGCCAATAGTTCTAATAAGTGTTTCCGATTTGCAATGCCTGTTAAATTATCCGTGTTCGCTGCTATTAATAATTCTGAGTTAAGCACAGCCAGTGTTTCTTGTTTCGCTTGAATCTCTTGGTAAATATTTTTTAGCTGATCGAGTGCTGTTTCTTTTTCACGGATAGTTTCTTCTAATTGAAGCTTCGTTTGCCGCAACTCTTGTTCGTACTCCATCCGCCGTTTCATCGGTAAGAGGACGACATCAATTTGCTGCAACTCCTCCACAGGTCGTTGACGAGCATTCAAGATAAAAGGAACTTCTGTACCTTCCTTATTTTTCAATTTAACAAAAAGTTCTTTCACCACACCGTACATATTGATATTTGGAAAAAAATAGGAATGAAAAATCATCTTCGCGCCAGGTCGACATAACTTTTCCAGATGCTCCCCGATTAGTTCTTTTGGTTTGTAACCCAGTTCCTCCTGAAAAGTCTTATTTGCTTCCAAAATATAACCTTCATGGCTCAGTGTCAAAAGTCCAGCAGGAGAAGAACTCAAAGAATGAGTCATTACTTTCTTCCTCTCTTAGTTTACCTCTAAGTAATCTTTTATCACTGAAGCGGTTTCTTGCGGATGACTGATGTGCGGATAATGTCCCTTAGCATCTAGAATATGCAGACGACTATTTTTTAAATGTTGATGTAGATATTCTCCAACTTCAATTGGCACGATACTATCGCTTGAGCATTGCAAAATCAGTGTATCGACTTGGCCTTGACTTAATAAGTCACGACAATCAGAATAAAAGGTTACTTCTGCAAACTGTCGCGCCACCTTTGGATCGTTGGAGACAAAAGTATGACGTAACTCCTGCACTGCTTCGACTTCAATCGGCTGCTCTAAGGCCATCGGCGCCATATAACTTGCCCAACCTGTGAAATTCATCTCCATCATTCCGAGCAAATCTTCGATATCCGACTTCTCGAATCCTCCCCGATAACCGTCAGCAGTGTTTAAGTAACAGGGCGAAGGGCCAATCATGACTAATTTATCAAAGTAATTCGGTTGTTGAATTGACGCTATCAAACCAATCATCGAACTGACTGAATGACCAACAAATATAACTTCTTCTAACGCTAAAGCCTCGATTATTTCTAAGACATCTTGGGCGTAACCTGCTAATTCACTATATTTCACAGTATCATAAGCAGTCATATCGGACTCACCTGACCCAACGTAGTCAAAAACAATCAATCGGTAATTGTTCTCAAACATGGGAATTATATATTGCCACATTCCTTGTTCACATCCAAAACCATGCGCAAAAATGATGGTTTTTTCACCTTGACCAAATACTTTCACATTATTGCGTTCTTTTATATTAAGCATGCTTTTCAACCTTCCAGTTTGTGAAACTTTTAATTTTCACCTTCATTATAAACTAAAAGCTTAACATATGATATATGTCATCTTAAATTATAGTCAAAAAATTGACTGGTCTAAGTCCAGTAGTTTCCTGAACTCAAACCAGCCAATTAGCTGTATTATTAAAACGTTAACTTTAAGCAGTTACCACTCGAAGTGGCTTCTCCTTAAGTTACTCGCCCCAGAAACCGTAGGCGATTGCTTGACCTTGTTTAATCTTATCCCATTGTTGTTCATGAGACAATTCATTTCCGCCATCACATGAAGCAAAACCACATTGATGAGATAAATAAAGTTTATCTTTATTTATGTATTTAGTAGCTTCTTCTAACTGTTTCTGAATTGCTTTTTCATTGTCTAAAGTCGATGTTTTACTCGACAGAAAACCTAATACGACTTCTGTTTCTGGTTTATCTTTAAAGGCGCTTAAGGCACTTAGACTGCCAGCACGTTCGTCGTCCCACTCTAAATAGAAACGGTCATAGTTTTGTTTCTCTAGAAACAGGTGAGCAATTTTCTCGTAGCTTCCTCCACCCATGCTTCGTGAATCATAGTTACCACGGCAATTGTGGGTGTATACTTTCAAACCAAGCGAATGAGCGTATGCAATCACATCGTTATTTAAATCGATAAACTCTTGTGCCAATCCGATCATAGAAGTGGGATTAAATTTATCTTCGCTGAACGGACTGCGCGGGTTGTCTTCAGCAAACAATTCCCACAGACAGTCGTCAAACTGAACAATCGTGCCACCTGCTTCTGCAAATTCTTTTAAGAAATCCTTGTAAGTTTGACTTAGATCAGCTTTGAACTCCTCTGATGTGTCATATACTTTACCACCGATATTATCAGATAAACTGATTTCACCGAAAACATGGGAAGGAGATGGGATACATTGTTTTAGAACCGCTCCTTTTGGCGTTACTTCTTTTAAGCGATTATAATGGTCAATGAACACGTGATTATGACCATCTAGAGGCTCCTCAATTTTAATTCCAATATCTTTTCGTGTTTCATAGTGGCCTTCTTGATCTAAATCACGGAAGAAATAACCATTTTCTGCGATATAGCGTCTGATTCCCTTTAAGCCCCATACAAAATCCAGGTGCCATAATGATTTAGAGAATTCCCCATCGGTTAATTCAGGTATTTGAAGATCAACCTGTTGTTTAACCACTGTTTCAACGGCTTGATCTTCTTCTTCTTTATACCCGTCAAAGTCATTATAGAAAGGATACGCAATATCGTCGCGGTGCTCGATTTTAGTTTTATACTCTAATAAAGTAGTTGGACGTAATAGTGAACCGACAGTTAAAAATCGTTTAGTTTGTTTAGTTGTCATGTTTAAAACTCCTTTTCAATGTGTTTTTAATAGTATAGAATGAATCTTTAGGTATTGGTAATATCTATTTTGATGCACTCGTCATAGAATTTAACTATGCATTACTTTTAAAAATGACATTCTTTGAAACTAAAACAACTCGAATATTCTCTTGAAATTGTGGAAACTGCTTCAATTACTCAAGCGGCCAGTGAATTGTATATTTCTCAACCACCCTTCTGAACAACGCCGGATTGTGACCTATTCGTCTAAACACCACCAATACCAGACAAAGGATACGTGAACGACAAATCAATCACGCTCTAACAAATGTCGAAACAATTACTCGCCCCCTTGAAAGCGATGAAAACCGATAAATGTTTTTGATTTTTAGACGAAGTTTGGTTGCTGGCTTATGAGCGTATCGCTGTCACTGATCAACTCCATGAACGCTTTAGTTTCCGAACAGATTATCAATCGATTGATCTGAGAAATCTTAAGAATAATCAAGAAGAAGAAACTAAGAAATAGTACGCAAAAAAGCTAAAAATAAAAACGCCCCTAAACGCTGTAATAACAGCATTTAGGGGCGCTTCACTCTCGTAAAAGCGTCAAAGACAAGAGTAGAAATATCAACTTGTTTATGAGAAAAAATTAAAGCACTTAAAGATATACATATTTGTCCTGAATAATTCACACTTTTAAATATTGAGTTATTCTAGTCGTTATTTTTCAATTTTGGATCACTTTATCGAAATTAAAATATTTTAATCGATTTTCTAAGCTAAAGAAAAACTTTTTAGTCTCATCTCACGAATTTTGGGCGCACTTCTCCCTAGGCCATTTAAAAGGTTTTAAAAAACAGGTTCTTTAAATGTACTGCTGAATCCTTTGGATTTGCCTGAATACTGCATAAAACTCTCGCTGATAAACATGGGAACTCGATAGTTTTAAATAGATTCGTCTTGCTGTAGTGACGAGCTTTCCAGCCACTTTAAATAGACGAAGACGTATCGTATTCACTTGGAGTCCTTTTGATTTTGGTTCAAAACATATGGTACGTAAGAAATTAACCACATTGTATGCCAACAGACTAATCATCATGCGTGCTTCGTTTTCAAGGAATTCTGGGCTATCTGTTTTATCGAAAAAGAAGCTGTTTTTGGCTTCTTTAATATAGTTTTCCATGGTACCGCGTTTATTGTAGGTTTCAAATACTCTTTTAGCCGAGATGTTCTCTGAGAAATTCGTGACAATAAAGGAATGGTTAAAAAGGAGTTCACCTACTTCTCGAGTCGAACGGACACAGACACGTCGGGACTTCGTCCAAGAGGCTGCTTGGTATGAAACCGAGTGATAATATACTTCTTTTTCATCCCATGGATGATCATTATCATAGAACACAAATTCTTCAGCTAAGCGATACAAATTTCTATTGGCCTTTAGCCGAATAACATAATGATTTTCGTATAATTCACATAAATCATAAATATCCGGTGTCGCGAATCCACTATCTCCCCGAACGAGAATATCGGTGGTTGGAATCGCTTGGTTATAATGCTCCAATAACGGTTTAAGAAATTCTTTAACCCCTTTAGAAGTATATTGGTTACCTGAACGAAGTTTAGCTTTTAAAAAATCACCGGTTATCCCATCAAACGCCACTAATGGGTGATAGCCATTTGTTCCATAGTGGGCGTTGTAAGCTGTCTGTTCTTGATTGCCGAATGTATCTGAATGGGTAGAATCTAAATCGATGATCATGTTTGTATCGTTACGAAGGAGACGAGCTTTGTCAATTAACGCTTGATTGAATACTTGAAGTGAGTCAATTGTTTCGCCTACTACACGATCATAAAGCCGAGAGATTGATGATTGAGAAGCCAACGGCTTATCGGTTGAGAACGTCTGTAATACCGGATCATGCTGTAAAATATTTGCAGCAGAATCAGTATTATAACCACCTATAATTTGCAGAATTAACTGTTTTAGAATCTTATGATTCGTGTGTGTCCAATATTTACGACTGTCGTTAAATGTAACAATATCTTCAGAGAGCTGAGTAAATTGGAAAGCATCCATTAATTCATCGATTAGGACTAAACCAGAATCACTTGATAAACGACCACCATCATGAGAAACGATTAAATTATTGTTGAATTTTACGGCGTTTTCTTGTAAAGTAACCACTGAGAGAACCCCTTTCTATGGTAGTTTGTGGTGAATTAACCATATCAGAAAGGGGGTCTTTTTCATCACCTAATGGGTGATGAAGCAGATTACTTTAAAGACTATTAAATCAATGTTAGGAAAGACTATTAGTAAAACTATGAATTATTCAGGTTTAATATATTTGTTTCAGCTTACTGTTATTTTAGGCCAACTCTAACTACCTATCTTTAAAAGACGTAAAAGAATCTTCCCATCGGACTTTATTCAAAACCCTTTATCTAAACAATCATTTTTTGTGCCATTCGGCCAACCAAATCGTCTATTCTTAATAATTAGATATATTCCAACTATTTATTATGTGATAAAATGACTATATAAAGGAGTTGAGCGGATGAACAATCGAAAGACGCTATTAGGTTGGTTAACTTTGCTTGTTGTGATATTTAATAGGCAAATGCTCGTCGTTGATGCCAATAGTCCTGTGGTGAATAGCCAAGAGTATGCCCCTTATTATTTCGATACCTATTATAAATTCTTATCAGATGGCATGGAATTTGACGATTACGAAGTTGATGTCTATTATCCACCTAATGCAAAAGGGATTTATCAATTTAACGTCGATAACTACGCTATCAATAAAATTCATATTTACCAAGTAAATAGCGACGGCATTTATGAATTGTCTTATTTCTTAGGCGAGGATCCTCAACAAGACTTCCGTTATCACCCAGATTCGGCGGATAATACTAAATCTTTGGTCTTCCCTCCTACCTTACAAGTCGGTCAAGTCTTCTATCAAGGCTATGCCAGCCAACAAGCAGTAACGGTCACTGATATTCTCTCAAGCTTTGAACATCAGGGAGAGGTTTATCAAAATGTGGTGGTAACTGAAAGTTTTGATGAATCTAATAATCGCACGCAGACTTATTTAGCGCCCCAAGTTGGTATTCTAACAACAAGACGAACCAGCGCAGATGGCGTCTTCGATATTACTGCTAGACTGGTTGAACGCTCGCAGTCCTTAAATAGTGAGTCCACTGCCGATCAGAGTGATTCAACTTTAAGCTTGTCACCAAAACGGGACGAAATCATCGAGTTATTTGCGAATGGTGGCATCGTCGATAAATACAGTTATGCCGAAGCCGAAGCTGAACTAGCAAGATTGGAAATGTTAACGTTAGAAACTGGTAATGTGTTTAAAGGTGACTTTGTCGATCCAAAGTATGCTAACCAAATGAATAGCTTCAATATCTCTCGAGGTGCTAGCTTCATGTTGTTTGATTACCTCTCTCAGTACTTTTCCCAATATGGTAATCCAACCATCATGGACACGCGCTATCAGTATCAAGTTGATTTTGCGGATATAGCACGTTATGGTACTTGGACAGATCAAACAGGCTCGTCCATCCATTTCCTAGGTAGTGGCAATGGGATGCAAGATAATCCCTCGACTATCTATATCGAACTAATGGACTTAGACTCGATTCAACGAACAGCCCAAATTGAAACAGTGGACACTCAAAAAATTAATCTAGTTTCTTATTTCTCTGAAGGTAATCGTCAGGTGAAAGTAAACACACTCGTTCGTCCTGGTGAATTGGGTGGTACGGGCTGGTATAGTGAAAGCCAGCACCATGCCTATCTTTTCTATAATAAAACGGGTGGCGTTTCCTTAGCCTATCCTGTGGCCGATTAC
Organism: Fundicoccus sp. Sow4_D5; assembly: GCF_052116365.1. Taxonomy (NCBI): domain Bacteria; kingdom Bacillati; phylum Bacillota; class Bacilli; order Lactobacillales; family Aerococcaceae; genus Fundicoccus; species Fundicoccus sp. Sow4_D5. The sequence goes on from NZ_JBQKLF010000003.1 coordinate 132,747, forward strand.
TATGTAGAATTTCGGATGGTTGAGTACTTATCTCAATAACATTAGCAATTAATCTATAATCGCCCGGCACTTACAATAAAGGCATCAAAACTTTCCTAGACAGGATTCAGAATATGCCACGCGCCGACATTTATTCACAAATTCTCATTCGACTTTATATGCACCAGAAATCGAAGAATTCTGACAAAATATTTCAAAACAGAAATAGGAAAAAGCAGTTGATCGTTTTTTGATCAACTGCTTTTTTATTATACTTGGAGTTTTTCCACCAAGGCTTCTGTCATTGTTTTTGAAAAGTTAATGCCAGCTTTTGTTGCTCGAACATTTAGCCAGCGTGGAATCTTGATTGTTTTCTTGACCGGAACACTATCTTGAAGATAATCCAGCAAGTTCACTGATACAAGTGTGACAAACTGTGTTTCTTTGTTAATTTCTATATCATACTCACTTTTCAAATTTCTAAACTCTCGATGAGCTTTTGTGGCTGTAATATACTTGTTGATCCACTAGAAACTTAACTAATCATCATTATTCTGAGTCTGTAACCAAAGGTAGTTCCTCTTCAGACACTTCTGGTTCCGGCGTTGGTTCTGGTTCCGGCGTTGGTTCTGGTTCCGGCGTTGGTTCTGGTTCCGGCGTTGGCTCTGGAGTTGGCTCTGGAGTTGGCTCTGGTTCTATAATCACAGGCGGTGATATCCACTCCTCCTCCACAACCGTTTCTGATTCTGGCTCCAGCTCTGGTTCGACGACGGGCTCTTCGCTCGATGCTTCAGCTTCTCTAGCGGCTTTAATTTCGTCCAATTTTTGTTGGGCTTCAGTTGTTATTTGAATTGAGCTACTAGGCTGATAGTTATTTTGAACCGACACATTATATAGGTTGTTGAAATCTAGCGGTTGGACGGTATTGATATTTTCGGTACCAATTCCACGAGTTCCTACGCTACCTGTTTCGAAATGGTAACTGAATAATGCATATTCTGCTCCACCTACTTGGTCAAACCAGAAACTGAATTCCTGATAAACTTGTTCATCTAATTCTAGCAACGTATTGTGTGTAGCATATGCTTGCATACTATAACCGGTTGTTTGACTAATTAAATTATATATTTCTTTCATATTTGCATCCTGTATTAAAGAAGCGTGGGTATCTAAACGACGCAGTAATTCTTCACGGTAAGGTATTTTATGTTGATCAAAGGCTGGTTCTCTTTGAGCTTCAAATTCGTTTAAGAAGTACTGGAAGGCAAACCACCTTAATTGGTTCAAAGCTGCTCGCTCTTCTGGCTTAATTTCCGGTGTTATCTCTTCAAAAACAAACGTGTGAGAGACCAGTTCTTGAACAGAACGACGATTGGAAACTTGTATCGTAAAGTCATCATAGAATTTTGCGATAATTGGATGGTAGATATTCAAATCACTTAAATCTGCCCGTTCAAACTTTAGAATGTCCTCAGTCGTCATCACTACTTCATTCTTACTAGCTGTTAAAACATCGCGCCAGCTTGAGTTGAAAGAAGGTAAATCAACTTGCGGTTTGTCGTCCGATTCTTCAGCAGGAACTTCTGTAGAATTTTCTACAGCTGGGTCAGTTAGTACTTCACTGCTTTCTTCAGTTGGAACCTCTGTTGCCCCTTCAGTTGATTCGATCGAAATACCTTCTGTTGACTCTAGTGAAGTTTCTTCTGTTGACTCTACTGAAGTTTCTTCTGTTGATTCTGCTGGAGCTTCTTCAGATGATTCTGGTTCTGAAGGCGTTTCTTCAGGTCCCATTTCTGGCAACTCCTCAACACTTACAATCTCATCGTCTTCATCAAAGAATTCTGTTTCTTCTGGGACTTCATACACTGATGGTACGGGTGCTTGAATGGCATTATTTTCGACTGCTACACCATAAATGCCACTAAAATCAAAAGTTGGGGCCATTGGTTCACCAGTTGCTAGTGCACCAGCATCATATACTTCTAATGTATTGATGTCTATTTCATAATGACCGACCGTTCCACTACTCACTCCTCCAAAATTGCGAATAGAAGTCATAAAGCGACTATCAAATTGAATCCACTCTGAGTAGCTGAATACTTCCGGTGCATGTCCAGTTGCAATGGCAATTCTTGAAACCATCTCATTTAGAGCAGGGTCTTGTCTGAATTGAGCCGCTTGGTTTAAAGCCCGTAACCAGTCTTGTTTGATTGGTCTTACTTGGATTCCTTCTTCTTTACCTCGGAGTAATCTCGCTTCATCGTGACTAGCCTGCACTTGATAGATCACGGTTCTAATGTAGTTCAGAGCATCTTTTTCTACTTGCGATAATTGTGGCAACATCGTTTCGACGATAAATGTATGCGAGTAAATATCAGTAATATAATCTTCGCCCTGACTGAAGCGATCATTTAATGTATTTAACAGAGCGGGAATAATTGGATGATAAACGGAAGGATCACTGTAATCCGGCTGATCTAATTTTAGTGCTTGTTGGGCAGTCATATTGCCTTCTTGAGTCGCTAAAATTTCTGGCCAGTTACTTCCAATTATACTGATTTCTAATTGTTTGATTGTTTCTTCTGTTTGAGCAGCATCTGTTTCAGAGAAACTTTTCGCATATTCGAGTAGCTGTTGTAGCAAATCATTGTTTAACTCCGCATCAATATTGTATTGTTGTAGGTTGTTAATCACGATTAAATTTAGTTGTTCATTGCTAATGTTAGTTGTTTGATTAATTTGTTGAATCACCTGAATTTTAATATTCGTCATCATCTGGTTGATCGTGTAATCATTGATTGTCACATTCTTCTTGATATTCTGGATGACTTTTATTTCTTTGTCTGCCACTTGAATATCTTCTTGCTTTAAGGTGTTGCCGGATTTGTCTAGCAAAGCATACACACCTGCCAACGCGCCTTCACCGGTTACTTCTACCACCGTCGCAACTCGGACTAACACATCTTTAGCACCTGCTGTAATGGCTGCATTCTGATAAGTCATTGGCGAAACAAGCGTTATATTCTGCGGTGTGACTATTTGCACTCGCACGCCGTAGTTTTCGTCTTGTCCTTGGATATATGCACTTGAGAATACCTGAGTACTGGCTGTTGAACCGTCATTTAAGTATTTATTAACCGTTGTTCCATCAATTCGGATGGTATTTTCTGGTGTCACATCCTGAGCCCCTAATAACTGTTTGGTCATATCCGCCTGTTCAACGTTGAGTGTATCACCAAGTGACATCAAAGAATCTGCAGTGTTTTCGCTAACAGCACTGACTTCCTCTAATTGCAAAAAACTTACTATTGGACTACTAAGTAATGGTGAAAACATTAATAGTGATGTAGCAATAAGTAGAACCCTTTTCAAGCTATGCATATTTTCAACCTCCTATTTGTATTAATACCTTCATTGTAACCGTTATCTTTTTTAATAACAACGTATTTTGATATTTTAATTTATCTTAAATACGTTTTAGAATTTAGTACGATTGCGGATGCAATTCTTGATTATGCTATTTCAAATTCATACCATATTTATAGAGTTTCCTTACGAATCAAAACTGGTATAGCGATTTTCGACTAAGCTGATACAAATAATCGCGATTTGTAGTCCTAGACGAACGCTACATGCACGTATTCAATTGAATATCATTAAAAAGGAAAGACTTTATACTTGCATTAATATAAACCTGAAACGTAATAACGCCGTTTATGTGACGCGGTAATTGAGGCGAACCATGAAGAGCGTTACAATAAACTGAACGTTAATTTAGTAATGATAATAATTCTCTATCTGGTAGATTATCCAATAAAAATGAATAATATTTTTCCCCTACACAGTCTATTAAGTCATAATAGTTTTCTTGAAAATTTTTATTAACATTAAAACTATAGTCTTCATTCCAGTATTCTTGACACATATCGATAAAGTCCTCACTTGCATTCAATAGAACTTCATTGATATGCTCTTTAAAGTTAGATAACCTTTTAAAGATTGCTGGGAAAGCAACTCCATCAATAGGATAGACTCCACCAGATGTAAAGAAATCTCTAATATTGTTAGTATAAAAATAATGAACACCTATCTAGTATGCAGTTAATTTAAGTTTTATAAGAAAGAAGTGTTACATAGATGTATTTTAATTCAGAAATTATAACCTACATAGACTTAAATGAATCAAAAAAAGCATTGCTACTGATATTCTAAGGTTTTTAAATTCAACAAATGAATTTGGTGGTAGTATAATTATTGGAATACCAAATAAAATTAGCAAGCATAAAAAACATGCTTGTAATAACGGCTTTGAATATAATGATTTTTGTATAAATAAAATTCTATCTGATTCTCAAATTTCTCCAGATCCAACTAATTATATCAAATTTATAAATTTTTTTGATTTTATAGAAATAGAAGTTAAACCTGGAAATTTAAAACCTTATATCAAAAAAACTATAGAAAAGTGAATTTATAAAAAATAGGATTAAAAAAATTATATGCATTATGATTTATATAGTCTTTTATATAAAATGTGTAGTAATAGATTACTAAAAAGTGATCGTAAATTTCAAGTTTAAGTTAGCCACTTTATTTTTAAGTGTGTTACCGACTAATTATTGATTGAGATAGTACTTAATAATGCATTGAGGCATGGCAGTCTCTTGTATGAGCTCGTAATCAGCCGCTCCCTAGCTTTCATGCCATATCCAATATAGTGTCAAACAATGACAGTCTTAAGTTTCTGATGCAATTGGCGTTCTTTGTAATAAGTTGTTTTTAAACGCTTTGTTTCTCTTGAATGATTGATACGTGACTTGATGACAATTGCTTCCTAACATCCCGACAACCTAATAACTTGCGACAACTACTTATAGATAATTGTGATTCTCCTTATAGTATTAATAACCTTTAGACAAACTGCGCGTGCTTGACAAACATGACTAAAAAAAAAGCCCCTTTTGTCAGAATTTCTCTAACAAAAGGGACGAAAAGTCGCGTTACCACCCAAATTTCTATTATTCTTACAAATAATAGCTCTACCAGTATCAAACAATACTGTACACGATATCGGGTGTGTCTGTTTAAATAGCGTTAACTAAGTAAACTGATCCAAGCTCATCTTCACTTACTCTTAGTCTGCCCTTTTTCACCGAACCGGGTTCTCTTTACTTGTTAAGAAATAAGTTACTCTTCTCTTCATTGCAGTAGTCTATTGATTTATTAAATTACTACTGAAGTGAACCACTTTTAAAATACAATTAACATCAATCCTTTAACACTCTGGCACTACCACACCGCATTATCTAACTCACTTTGCGTCCAAGGATAAGGGACCACTGAAATCTCTTCTCCAGTTTCAGGATGAATCACACTTGCGACAGTAGTGAAAGTATTATTCCGACGGGTCGCACCTATCTTCCAGTAAAAGTAACCTTCACTATCCGCTATGACTTTGTAACCCGAACCCGCATAACCATCTAAGTATGCAATACTAACTTCCGCATAAGGATAGGTGTACCCCTCAATATCCCCCACCTCTCGATAGTAACGTTCTAAGGTTAATAGACCTGATGGATGTTCTAAGGCCGTAGGAACATAACCATAGCCATATATATCAGTTATTGCCCCACCACTCGGTCCTAAATTAGAAACAGTAATGATTGATGCAGGCATAATTTGATTGACTTCCCTATCAATAGCAAATTCAAAATAGCCTCGATCATTTGTAGTCACAGTATGATAATAACTTACCTGATCTTCAACGTAAGGATTATTCAATAACCATTCAATCGCCACGTCAGAGTTTGGATCAGCATAACCTGATATAATAGGTTCCGCTAAATAGATGGGTTCTACTAAAATTTTTCCTGACTGAGCATGGTGCGACATCAACAGCCAAGTTACATCGGGAATTTCCGGGCGCATACGTGGCGTCGTTCTATGCCAATCAACTGGTAGCCAGTCTACGGTACCTGTACTAATATCACTAATCGACTCTGGGATTGCTTGGTTTTCGTTCTGCTCTGTATCAAGCACGTATTCTGGTTCTGAATCACCATTTAGATTACCTTGCACATCTTCAACGGCAGACTCAAAGAAAACACCATAGTAATCACTAAAATTGAATCTTGATTGGACTTCCTCAATTGAATCCGATTCATACGGCCCTGATTTATACATCATTTTTTTAGTTAATGGATTGTACTGATAAGAATCCATTTGCGAGAAGTGCTTAATATATGAAGGTATTACAGAGTAAGCATAAATCCCTTCAAAATTGTCGTACACAACATCTAAGTAGCTAGAGACTTCATAAGCAGATCCGGTCACCAATGCTATCTGTTGAATCGCTTCATAACGTTCCGGTTCCCTAGACTGTATTTCTAATAAGCTACGTACTTTTGATAACCAAATCCCTTTTACAGTGTCTTTCTCTTCGAGATTTTTATAATCTTCTATAACTCCCCATTGAATTGCCTCTGTATTTGTTTGATAGTAATAGCCTAATAGTCTTAAGTAGTTTAAAACCTCACGTTCTTCTTCTGTTAATTCGGCCACTAAGTTCTCAAAAATAAATGTATGCGAGATAACGTCCATATCCACGATTTCATTTAGAACCATTAGATCGTAAACTTTCTCATACATCGCTTGAATAATCGGATGATATTGCGTATTATCGCTTAAATCTAACGTTCGCATCGCTGCTAATTCATTAATCGATACGCTATTGTAAGCATCCACACTTGCAATCAGATCTTGCCATGGTAAAGAAAGATCGTATCTGAACATATAGGTATCTTCGAGTGCCTTCTGCCCTCCGATGTCATCCAATGGATTTTCACCATGCTCTTGAGAGATTAAGTCATTCGCGAGTTCGATTAAATACGAATCAAAAGCATATTTAGCCTTTGCATTCAGTTTTATTCCTAGCACTCTCCCTTTATCAAATGAACGTTGGGGGATAGAGTAAATAGTATCTGCTCCATAACTTTCAAGCTCAAATTTTACATTGCCTTCCATCTCAGCGATTAATAATTCTAATTCCGAATTGGGTACTTGAGGAGTCAAATTACCTGATACCATTATTTCAAGTAAATCCTCCCTTTCACTAGTATTATTTGCTCCGATTGGATCTGCATTATCTTCCGTTGAATTAAATAACGATTGATAATTATTAGCAACTGAAACTCCATAAATTGTTGTAAAATCATACGTGTCTGAAATTTTTTCCATCGCATTAGAGTCGTATTGATTAATACTATAGAGTTGGTTAGTTTCAGAGTCAATCGCCTTTACAATCGATATTGAACCAATTTTATAATCATCATCAATACCTTTAATATTAAAACCGTATAATGGTAAGTTGCCGTAAGATTCATTTCTAGTTCCATTTAAGTTTTCGAATGGATTGTAGTGATAGACTTCTACCCCATAGCCACTTGCATTAGCAATTCTTTGCTTCAAGTCATATTCCACAGGTTGATTGACACGTCTCTGCTCATGTTCCCAAGCCAATTGAGTCCATTCTTCAACTTTTGTTAATGTTGGTTCTACACCTATTACCGCTACTCTCTCTGACTCAACTGCTACAGCGTGGTAATAGATATAAGCTCGTAGACGATTTAACGCCGTTAATTCTTGGTCTGTAAACTGAGGTGACATCGCTTCAATAACAAAAGTATGCCCCAACAAAGCATCTAAACTTATCCAACTATCCTCTTGAATACTATCAAAATAATAATCAAACATCGCCGGAATAATTGGATGATAGATAGTTTCATTGCGATATTCCGCTGGATTTTCTAAACTAAGTAATTCTTCATGACTCCAATTTAAATCAAGATTAGGTATAATGCTAATCCATTTTCCATCATATTGACTAAAGTTATGATCATTCAGAACTCTTACGGCATCCTCTTGGTTGGCGAATTGAGTACCTGCATAGTTGATACCAAATGCAACTAGATGGTCTAACTGATGTTGAGCATAATTTATTCCGTAATCTTCACACAACTTAATCACAATTGATAAGATATCGTCTTCCGTAATCTTAGTATTGTCCATTAGAAACTCACTAATTCTTAGTTTAAAATCTCGGATAAATCGATTAGATAAATCATCATTCAAATTAAATTCTGTTTTTATCCAAATAACAATCTGAATTTCATCTTCTGCAACTTCAATATCATCTTGTTCTAATTGATAGCCCATATGATCCAACATAGCGTAAACACCGGCTAAGGCTCCCTCACCCGTAACTGGTCGAATCGCTGCAATTTTTATCTTCATATCCTTAGCACCTGCCGTCAAAGCAGCGTTCTCAAAAGTTGCTTTGGAGATTAGTTCAATATTAGTTGGAGTCACAATTTCAACTCGCAGCCCTTCTCCTGGGTTTAGTGGCTCAATCATTGCGCTCGAAACTACCGAGGTATTGATGTCTGATCCATCATTTAGATACTGATGAAAAACCAAGCCATCAACCGACAGGATATTGTTTGGCTCTACATCCCCAGCTCCAAGTAATTGAATGGTCTGTCTCTTTTGCGAACTATCAAGATTTGTTCCAATAGCTGCCATTTTTCTTATTTCAGGTGTTTTTGATTCGTCATTGGAAGTTTGGGGATTCCCTAATATTATATTCTGAATACTTGTCAAAATTCCTGAATTCATCCCGATTAAAATAAAAACGCTAACTATTATTAAAGCTAATAACCGTTTAAACCATTTCAATATAATCATTCCTTCTAATAAAGTGTCATGTAAGTTGTCACTTCATCGTTCTTTTCATTTTACTCACTACTTAATCAGTTAAATCTTTCCACAATAAATGCCATATAACTTCAGTACATTTACTGTTAACTCATTCCATTTACTCAGAGTATCTAGCTTCTATTAAAACCCGAAAAAATCTTATAAAAACGATACAAATTGTTCGATTACATTAATACTACTAAATAAGCTTGATAAGAAGCTGGCAAAGTCCTGAACTTTCTCTGGCACACTCTTTACCTTGGTGTTTCCCATAACTTTTCGGCAATCATTGTTCCCACAAAAACTGAATGAATTATGCATTAATTGTGGGAAGTAAATTTATCTATACTGTATTTCTTTTCTAAAATATAAGCGCTCATTAGTAAATGGTATGCTTACAAAGGCTGATACTTCATCTGTAAGCTCAAATTTAACAAGACTCTCTAATGCATTGATCATTGCGAGACTTTCTTGAGAATCATAGAAAGTGTTCTCATCAATAGTTGAGACGAGCATAACAAATTCTTTTAATTCATCGAGAGATATCTTGATACCTAAACCACCGTCAACTTCATAAATATTATCGATAATCTCTTGTATATAACTCTCAAGTTCTTTTATTGAACTTAATTGTGAATTGGTCGCATAACCAAGTTCACTTTTAACCACCTTGAATAAGTCATTATTATACTGATTTAGCAATGCTTTCTTTTCCTTCGTCGTCTGTGAATTCCAATCGATTGTTAAATTCTTTTTAAACTCATCGAAAGATTCTTCTATAATCGTTCCATCTGCAGAATAACTAGTAGAAAACCCATAAGTTATATCTCCTATATATTCTGATATAAACCTGTCATTCAATTCAAATGAGATTGCTTCAAGCTTGACTTGTTGACTATTTGGGTTGTTAGTAGGAAGCATCTCTCCTTCTAAAATCATTTTATTATTTAACTCATAAAGTTCCATATAGTCATAGGATTCAGGAATCACCTCAGCCGAATAACGATTTTCATCAATCGTCACATTCATTGAAAAGGGATAATCTTCTGTTTGAGTGGTACGCCAGACTTCTGGTTCATTTGACGAGTTATTCCAAATGAAAAAGATTAAACTTCCCAATAATAAGACAACGGCTAGCAGAATTAACACTATCTTCTTATTATTTCTCCGGTGGTTTTTCTTTAAGTCACTCACATCATTTTCAGTACCATGAGGAGATGACTTAAGAGGTATTAAATTAGCATCGTCAGTCACTTCGATAGAACGATCATTTTCTTCAAGTGTTTCTTCTGATTCTAACTTTGAAGGACTTAGTTGTCCTTCACTAGTGTTCTCATCTCCATTAGTAATATTGCTAGCTGAGCCTACAGAAATTGCTTGACCACAATCTATACAAAACCGTGCATCTTTTAAATATTTCGCACCGCAATTCGAACAGTATGTCATATTCTCTCTCCTATTTCTTTTCTTTTATTATCTTGCCTGTGTCTTTATTCAGCAAATAAGCTTTACCATTAGTCTCTTGAATATATACGGAATCTTCATGCGCAAAAGCATATAATGCATCCTCTGAAAGAATATCCCCATCCTTATTTAAAACATAGAAGCCTTTATTTTTGTAAATATAAACAATGTCATTCAACTCAAATTGGACAAAATGTCCCATCAATTGAGTTTCAGGTAAGAAAATCTCTTCTAAACGGCTATTGAAGAAAACATGTTCTCCCCGATTATTTGTGATTGTTCCGACATTAGTTCCATTAATAAATGAGAAATACGAGTCATTCATTTCATAAGGAATTTGAACGGATTCTCTTGTTTCAAGATCAATATAACCGAAGCCACTGTAGTCTGAAAATGCTAACCAATTATTATTATTCACTCTGTGATAATCTTTTATTTTATCTCCTTGAAAATGTGTTTCCCCTTCAGCGGTATAAACAATATATTGTTGGCTGTTATCATCTAAATAACCGGGATAAAGATACTCCCCATTTTCTGATGCGCTGAAATTAGTTATATAAGGTACTCTTAACATACTTTCACCATTAATATTGAAAACTGTTGTTTCTCCCCAATAGTTTGTTGCACTAATAAATACGTCATTGTCTGTATGAGCTACTACGGGAGGTGTATCGGTCTCTATTTGTATAATCGTTTGCCCTGAACGATCAATTAAACGATACATGTCCTCATATTCCCATTCTTTAACGATAAAATGCTCATTATCCACTACTGATAAGTAGTGATACTTAACTGGTATAACGATCTCCCCTGAATCCGTAATAACTCCTGACGCAATACGTTCTGTTCCATTATTGTGCGATCTGCTGTAATCGTTCAATACTGTCACATCATTTACTTCAAATGGAAGAATCACTCCTACTGTTTCAAATAAAACGTCTCCTGTTGTATTTATCAAAAAATACTTATCATCATTGCTAGCGGTATGTACGCCGTTAAAAGAGCTTGATATGCCATAGCTTGATTCAGGTCCTGATATACCAAACGGACTGCTATTCATGGTGTTAAAACCTTCAGAAATTATTTCCCCTTGATGATTAACTAACCAAAACAAAGAGTTTTGATCTCTAACAACCGCAACACCATACTCATTAAATCCTGAAACGTAAGAAACCGGCCCCGTAAATCCTATTACTTCAGCACCAACATCTTGAGCAACGACTTCTAAATCCTCATTTAGAATGTTTAAACCAAAAGCATCTTGATAAGGATAAGCAATTACCTGCTTTGGAACTTTCTGTTTAAAACCAATGGTTGATAGAGCATCGCCTTGCCAAGCCCAAAAGCCTCCTCCCAGGAAGATACTAAGAAACAAAATAATTAGTATTCCTTTACGATTCCAAGTTGTTTTTGTTTTCATAGCTACTCTTGAAGCTTTTTCTAACTCTTTTGCCTCTATGGTTGAGCCACAATACGGGCAATATTTTGCCTGTACCTCTATTCGTTGATGACATTCATGACACTTCATTTTATTCTCCCCAATTCAAATAAGTTATATTTCTATCATGATGTATAAGTCATTTAGTGTGATGACTTATTTCCCTTTGAACATTTTAAACAGTGAGCATACTAGTAATAATATAATTGATCCTAAAATCATTTGACTCCCTAAGCCTAAATCCGTCGAGACTGATCCATAATCGTTGTCGTAACGAATAAATAGATTTGAATCGATTGCCAGATAAATTAAATAGGTCATACCGCCACCCATGATGACGCTAATAATAAATTGGATAAAGCCACTAAATTTAGAGCGTAAGAAGCTCAATACCGCGAAAACAACTGGTAAATAGTAAGCAATGATAGTAAATATCATTTGATAAAACTCTGATTGACCAGAATTATCAAATAATGCACCGTAACCCAAAGCTTCAATAACTTCTGACATACTGAAGGTTGTCTGTTGGTAGGAATTCCACAAAACGGAGGCATTGACATCAAATAAAGAGTAATTATTTATCCCGCTATAATAGATAAATAGTGCTAATGCAGTCAAAAGAATCCACATGATAAAAGAAAGAGTTGAGGTCTTATCCGATGTATGAATCAACGCGCTAGTATTTCCTTCACTCGATTCAACTTGTTGTTGCTTGATTTGCTGTGTTTTTCTAGCTTGAGCTTGCAATCTCCTTCTACGACGAAGCGATCCACTATCATTCGCTAATTGAGCAGTAGATAGTTGATTTTTTTCATCTAATATTGCTTGATCAACTGATGGTAATTTTTGTGCTTTACTCACACCAAGAGAACTTTGTTGGTAATTATCTTTAATATTCTCCACTTGGGTGTGTGCTTTGGTTTTAACCGAATGATAAAGCTCCCGTGTCTCTTCACTGATCTGTTGGGTGTAACTATCTAACTCCTTTAACTTTTCTGGCACCATGATGACTTGATGAATAAACCACGTTTCAATTTTTTGGTTCAATTCAAGTGATTGATCTGTTTTATAATTAGCAAACAAGTAAGCTCCTACCAAACTCAAAGTTAGTAGTAACCAACCTGCTTGAGTTGAAAATGAAAGGGTCACAAATAATAGCAAGGTCCATATAAACACTAAGTAAAAATTACGCTGTAATAAATTTATGAGGTTTAAAATTTTCTGGTAATCAAAAGCTGCTACTTTATGGCTGTTTTCAGCCGGTTGCACTGCTCCTAATTCAATTTCCTCAATCACTTGACCACAATTAGGACAACCTCCTTGAATCCCCTTCAATGAAAAACCACATTGCGTACAAAAGTTCATAGCCATCGTCTCCTTATTTATATTAGGACTTTCGTCTCTATCCTTGTTCAAGTATTCTTACGCAGACAAATACCCTTTTGCCACTCATTAAACAAGAACTAACTTTTTTAATTATACTTAAGATTCTCTTAACACATTACTTTTCAGTGCATAAACGCACAATATATATGGTTCAGTATCTGGTTGGCCTAGGCAATAGGGTGTATGTGTTGGAGCCGGAAGAGCTTAGGAACAGTTACCTAAAGCGTCTAAAGGAAATAATTAGTCAGTATGAGTAACTAGGGGAGTCTGGTGGGAGGGGATGTTTTGAACCACTACAGGGACGACTATCATTATAATTTAGAGTAAATCTTTAAGTAAGTTTCGCTGAAAGCGTTGACAAATAAAAGTAGTATATATATAATAACCATAAGTTTATCGTTAAACGAATTTTTTAAAAGTTTAGTTTAACGATAAACCAGGAGGTGGATAAATGAAAATAACTATGAATGATATCGCAAAAAAAGCTGGGGTTAGTGTTATGACGGTATCGAATGTAATTAATAACAATCATAACAAAGTTTCACTAAAGACAATTAAAAAAATAAATAAAATTATCGAGGAGTATGATTACTCGGTAAATATGAACGCCAAAGCATTATCCGGCACTTCACATTTAATTGGATTACTCTACTTTGGAAAATCACCAGACTATAATTTTTCTGATCCTTTTGCTGCTGAAATAATGAATGGAGTTGTTCTCCATACGAAAAAAACAAATATGTTTACTTTGGTACATCATATAAGTAATCGTAATGATTTAATTGAAATACAAAAAAATTGGAAGTTTGCAGGTTTTATCGCCGTCGGTTTCCAAAGTGATTTTATATCAGATGTAATAAACTACTGTAATAGTCCAATTGTCTTTATAGATACGCTTGTCTCAGAGGAAATAAAACCTTTAATTGAAAGAAAAGATGTAAAGTTTGTAAATAATAATGATTATGAACTTGCCAAGGAAGCAACTGCACATCTACTAAAAAAAGGATTGAAAAAAATTGCCTTTCTATCTTACGAGTTTGAAGAAAATTTGCCAAGTGTTATTCAGCAAAGATATTTGGGTTATCGTAGTAGTTTATCAGAGAATCATATTGAGGATTATAAAGTATTTACTGCTAATGAATACGAGAACAATCTGGATGAGTTAACTAGTTTTGATGGAATAGTCGTAACAGCAGATGTACTAGCATTAAACTTAATTAAGCAAATGAGGAATAAGAAAATAGATCATAGAGATTTATCAGTTATCAGTTTTGATAATTTGACATACTCTGAGATGGTAGAGCCAGGTCTCTCATCATTTGAATTGAATCATAAAATAAAAGGTGAAGTGGCAGTTGAAAACTTAATCTCACTGATTAATGGTGAAATTTCACTCAATTATGAACCAGTGATAGTAAAGGGTGAACTGTTCGCAAGAATCAGCTCAAATAAAGTAGTGTCCTAAGGATGCTGGTTTTCCCCGTTGGTTAGTTCTTAATTTGAATTTCTATAAGTACTCAAATTAGAAAACGTTGAAATATCCATAGGTTTAAACGTCTATCATCAAAGAGTATATCTTCTATTTTAAAAAAATTACTAATAAGATGTAATCTTGATAATAACAATAAAGATAAATCAACTAAAACTTCATTTATTTGTGTTTTTTAAAACTCGATTTATTATTCAAATTTAAATTAAATAAAAGTTAAAAATATTTTAAGCAATCTTAAAATAATGAAGTTATTTAATTGTTTTGTTTAAGCCACGGTATGCATTTGGCTTATCTTCATTCAGAATAAACTTCAAAAAATAATTTATGTAAATTAGAACATAAGTCGCTAAGCTAAATTTTAGATAGAGGAGAATAAGGAGAATATCATGGAGTATACAGCATTGTTACACATACCGGAGACAGAATATGCATTTTTAGATTCTGAGGATACAATAACAATTCGTTTCAGAAGTAAAGTGAATGATTTACAATCAGTAGAGTTGGTAAGCGGAGATCCATATCTCATTAATGAAAATAATATTACGGAATCACTAAACAGAATGACTAAAATTTACTCAACTAGTTTATTTGACTTTTGGGAGATTAAGGTAATTGCTAATCATCGAAGAATAGCCTACGCATTTTTAGTTAATGGTATAGATGGCGAACAAATATTTTATTGTGATAGAGGCATTTATACATTTGAGAAGAAATACTATAAGAATATTAATTTTTATTTCAAGCTACCATATTTTCATTTAGTAGACATGTATAGAGCACCCGAATGGGTAGAAAACACAGTTTGGTATCAAATTTTTCCAGATCGTTTTCACAATGGAAACACAAGTAATGATCCTGAAGGGGTACTTCCTTGGAATCATAAAAACTCGCCATCATATCATGACTACTATGGTGGAGATTTACAAGGAATTATTGATAAATTAGATTACATCCGTGACTTAGGTTTTACTGGAATATATCTGACACCTATCTTTAAAGCAAACACTAACCATAAATACGATAGTGAAAACTACTTAGAAATAGATCCTGATTTTGGAGATGAGGATACTCTGCGAAAATTAGTAGATGAGGCACATAAACGCAATATAAAAATCATGCTTGATGGTGTATTTAATCATATTGGGTATCACTCTAGACAATGGCAAGATGTATTAATAAATCAAGAAAAATCTGATTTCAAAAATTGGTTTCATATTCATAAGTTTCCAGTGTCTTCCTATAATCATTTGACATTAGACGAGATTGCATCAACTAAAACATTTGAATATGATACATTTGCGTTTGCAGCAAATATGCCTAAGTTGAACACTACTAACAATGAAGTACAAAAGTTTATATTAGATATTTTAGAATATTGGACAGTAAACTTTGGTATTGATGCTTGGAGATTTGATGTGGCTAACGAAGTGGATCATCAATTCTGGAAAAAAGTACATCATAGATTAACAGGATTAAATCCTGAAATCTATATTTTAGGCGAAGCTTGGCACTCTGCCAGAAAGTGGCTTAGCGGAGATGAATTTCATGCGGTAATGAATTATCCTCTTACCGATCCCATTAAATTATTACTATTTGAAAATGAACTTGATACATTTGGCTTTAGAGATCATGTGATTAACCAATTTATGACGTATAAGGATCCGGTGAATAGAGTACAATTCAATCTACTAGATTCACACGATACGGAAAGGATTTTAAATGCTGCGGAAGGTAATAAAGACTTAGTTAAAGCGGCTTTGTTTTTAATGTACAGTCTTGGAGGTACTCCCTGTATTTACTATGGTACAGAAGTTGGCTTGTCGGGAAGTCATGACCCAGATAATAGGAAATGCATGCCTTGGGATGAAAAGGAACAAGATTTAGACATGTTCGAGTTTATTAAACGCATTAACACTTTTCGTCTTGATTACTCTGAATTAATAAATTATTCAAAGATGCACTTTACTTCAAAAAATAAAACAATATTAGAGTTTTACAAACAAAATGAACAAACTAATTTGAAATTTACATTTAATCTCTCTAAAGAAGTTATGAACTTTGATTTAAATAACCAAAAAATTGTATTACTAAATCAATGTGATATAACTGAAGAAAAAGCATTCCTAGAACCCATGGGATTTATAGTGACTGAACAAAAGCTAATAAAGGAGGATAAAGTTGAAATTATTCAATAATAAGAAAGCCTCTATGCCTGGAGTATTATCCCTGATTCCAGGTCTTGGACAAATCTATAATAAGCAGTACGGAAAAGGAATATTATTTATGGTTTTAGGATTCCTATTCGTATTTCAGATTGGATATAACGGAATTGAAGCTATATCTAACCTAATTACTCTAGGGTCAGTTCCATTTGAAGATCATTCCCTTTTCTTGCTTATCATAGGTGTGCTTCAAATACTACTGATTGTGTTATATATAGCATTTTACATAATTCAAATTATTGATGCACATAGGGTCCAGAAGTTAAAAGTAATTGCTCCTGAAAAAGTTGGTAAGAACTTTTTAGAAGTATTAAGAAATGGATACGAGATTGGTTTTCCTTATCTCTTGCTAAGTTTTTCATACGTCCTAATGCTTTTTGCAATTGTTTTCCCAGTTATTGTAACCGTGTTAATTGTATTTACTGATTATGATTTTAATCATATTCCCCCTGCAAATATCATTAGTTGGACAGGTTTAGAGACTTTTAAAAAGATATTCACATTAAGTATTTTCAGAAAGACATTTTTTTCTGTTTTTTCATGGACAGTAATTTGGACTCTTTGTGGAACGACACTTCAAATCGTTATAGGTGTTGTAACTGCACTTATTATGAATCGACCTACGATTAGATTTAAGAGATTTATCGGAGTAATCTTGCTATTACCATGGGCTGTACCCGGTTTCATAACTATCTTGACATTTTCTAACATTTTTAATCCCAGTATAGGCGCTATAAACACACAAGTTATTCCATTTATTAATAATTTATTACCATTTTTTGAAATTGGAATGATACCTTGGAAAACAGATCCCTTTTGGACTAAAGTAGCAATAATTCTAATCCAAGGGTGGCTAGGATATCCATATATTTATGTACTAGTAACTGGTATCTTGCAATCTATACCTGATGAAATGTATGAAGCGGCATCCATCGATGGTGCAAGTGTATTGCAAAAAATTGCAAATATTACTCTGCCGCAGGTACTTACAGTTGCTGCTCCTGTATTTATTACTCAATATACTGGAAACTTCAATAACTTTGGGATGATTTATCTTTTCAATGAAGGAGGACCAGGAAGTGTTGGGAATGGTGCGGGTACGACTGATATTTTAATATCTTGGATTTATAAATTAACTACAGGTGGAGCTCCTCAGTATAATATCGCTGCCACATTAACGATTTTTGTATCTTTCATAGTAATTGGTATTTCCTTGGTTATTTTTAAAAGATTCAACGCATTCGAAATGGAGGATTAAAATGGGGAGAAAAAAGAAGACCTTGATAGGTGATGTGCTATCCTATTTATATTTGTTTATTTTTGGCGTAATAATAATTTATCCGTTATTAATTACAATGATTTCAGCATTTAATCCAGGTAATGTTATCGCTTTTACGTTGGATTTTACGAGAGACTGGACTTTGGATAATTTCAGAAGATTATTTCAGGAAACATTATATGGTAAATGGTATCTAAACACGTTAATTATTTCTATAAGTACAATGCTATTGCAATTGAGTTTGATTGTTTTCGCTGGATATGCCTATAGCCGTTACAGATTTGTTGGAAGAAAACTCAGTCTGAAAGCTTTTCTGATAATACAAATGGTTCCAACAACTGCAGCATTAACTGCATTCTATGTAATGGCATTAATTACGGGTGGTCTTGACAAACCATGGTTTATTGTGCTCCTATATGCCGGCGGTGGTATTCCGATGAATACTTGGTTAATGAAACAATATTTTGATACCGTGCCAATGTCATTAGACGAGTCGGCTATGCTCGATGGAGCCGGACATCTGAGAAGATTTTGGCAAATAATATTACCATTAGTAAAGCCAATGATTGCTATACAAGCATTATGGGCGTTTATGTCTCCTTGGGGAGAATATATGACTGCAAGATTTATTCTACGATCTAGAGAAGAAATTACAGTAGCGATTGGATTGCAACAGTTTATTTCTAATCCAAGGGAGCAAAGAGTAACATTGTTCGCTGCAGGAGCGCTCTTGATTGCAATACCCATAAGCATTTTGTTTTTCTACCTACAAAAAGATTTTGTCTCTGGACTTACTAAGGGAAGTACGAAAGGTTAATAATTTTGATAACTGAAAGGAGTGATTGGACAAACTTTGTTGCTGATATGTTGGTAAAGTCAAAATAGGAGGAAAAAAATGAAAAAAAACTTAAAGAGATTAGTATTGATTGTCTTGTCCTTATGCCTAATTCCCACTATAAAATTACAGAGTATTTATGCCCAAAATGATTCATTACAAGTTGCAGTTGCAGCAGATTTCTATCCTTTCTTTTCTCATATTGGAGAGCTTTTTTCTGAAGAAAACAACGTTCCTGTCGAAGTTATCGAAGTTGATGAAGCTCAAGCGCTCGAAGCACTAACACTCGATGGTCCAGCCGGTTTAGGTTTTGATGTATATATCGCACCTTTTAATGATGCCGTAAAAGTCGGGTTACAAGGGCATGGTGCATCAGTAACGCTTCCAGAAGATGGTCGTTTTGATGAAATCGATACACGTCAAGTAACATACGAGGATACAGCCTATGGTTATCCATTAGCAATAGAGGCTCTCGTTATGTACTATAATACTGATTTATTAGAAGAAGCTCCAGCTAGTTTTGAAGATCTGGAAGAACTAACAAATGATGAGAGGTTCGTGTTTGAGAATGAAGCTGGAAAGAGCGTTGCATTCCTGGCTAATTGGTTAGACTTTTACCATGCATTTGGTTTAATTTCAGGTTTTGACGGCTATATTTTTGCTGATGAAAACACAAACCCTAGTGATATTGGTCTAAATAGCGAAGGAGCAGTAAAGGGTATTGAGCATGCTGCAAAATGGTATCAAAATATTTGGCCTGAAGGTATGTTAGACTCATCAAGTTCATTAAACTTCTTGAATGAACAATTTATTAATGGGAATGCAGCTGCTGTTATCAATGGTCCATGGCAATTTGGAAACTATGAGGAGGCGGGAGTTCCATTTGATGTAGCTGCGATACCTACATTACCAAATGGCAATCCATATTCACCTTTTGCTGGAGGAAAAGCACTTGTCATTAGTAATTATTCACAGAATAAAGAGTTAGCGGAAGAATTTTTAACTTTTGCAACAAACGAAGAAAATCAATTACTAATGCACGATGAATTTACTGCAGGTGTTCCGGCAAATGCTAATGCGAAAGCATCTATCACTAACGATTCAACCAATAATTTATCTGTTACTGTAATTGAACAATACTCAAATTCAATTCCAATGCCAAACATAATTGAAATGTCTGAGGTTTGGGATCCAGCTGGGGTAATGATTTTTGAAGCAGGATCAGGTCAGAAAGATCCGGCAGCTGCGGCTAATGATGCAGTTCAGTTAATTGAAGAACAGATAATGCTAAAATATTAGAGGTAAATGCAAATATTTTATGAATTATGGTGAAATGCCTAATAATTGACAACCTTGATATTTCAGGAAAATGTATGTCAGATAAGTTTTTTCAATATAATAATTGTTCTGAAATTCTTCCGAAGGATTGGCCTCCAAAGAGTTTTGAATAACTTGACATATAAATAAGTGATGAGCATATAAGAAGGGGCTGTGTCATAAGTCGACATGTGCCTCCAAATAAAAAACCGACACGAATGCTGTTTTAACAGCGTTTGTGTCGGTTTTGCGTTATAATGAAGGTGTAAAAAAAAAACGAACAGACCTTCACTTCTGCTCGTCCAAATAAATCCTAGGAAAGGACTTATCAAAATGTATACTAGTTATAACATAAATCAATTTAAATTGGATATATCATTGGATTATATGCCAGAAAAGCATCCTATCACTCATTTTATTAATGGCTTAGTCGATTCGTTGGAGATTCATCCTCCTTATGAATGTGGTAGACCTAGAGAATATAGTTTAGCTGCTGTTCTTAAATTATTGCTGTTTGCTCATACGCGTGGCGTCTTTACGAGTAGAAAAATCAATGTCTTAGTTCAGGAAAATATGCCGGCACACTGGTTAACTCAAGACGGCTTGCCATCCGCTTCGACTATTTGTCGGCGTCGAAGAGCGCCAGAATTACAGTCGATCTTAGACAAAGGCTTTGAGTCTCTCGTCGATTATTTACGCGAACACCGTTTAATCGATGATCAAGTGTCGGTTGACGGAACAAAACTGCTTGCTGATGCTAATAAGTATAGCTTCGTTTGGAAAAAGAATACAATTCGCTTTGATGAAAATAACCAGGATAAAATCAAAAAATTGCTGTCGAATTAAAAGCAGCCTATTCGGCCGCTTATTTACCTGCGGATACCCCCATTACAATAGATGGATTAGAGGAAGTCATGACGATACTTGAAACCAGATTGGAAGATTTAGAGGTGAAGGTACAAGAAACTGCGACACTTTCACCTAATCCTGCGAAACAAGAACGAGGAAAAGTAAAGTCAGTGATAAATAAAATAAAAGAACGTCGTGAAAAACATCGAAACTACCTCGAACAATCGACCACTTTTGGCGAACGTCACTCTTATTCTAAAACAAATACTGACGCAACTTTCATGAGAATGAAAGACGATCATCTGATGAATGGTCAACTTAAACCAGGTTACAATCTTCAATTAGCGACAAGTAATCAGTATGCACTGGCTTATTCAATTCTCCCCAATCTAACAGACACACGCACGCTTCAACTTTTTTTTAACGACTCATGAAAGCCTCATGCATTCAATGAACTACTTAAGCATGGATGCGGGATATGGGTCTGAAACTAATTATCGTTTCTTGGAAGATAATTTTCCGAACTTAACCGCGCTGATTCCTTACGGCACAATGTTAAAAGAACAGACAAGAAAGTCATGAACTGGCACTATGATGAATCTGAAGATTATTATATCGATCCCCAAGGCGTGCGATTTAATTTTTCCGCTTAACGTCAACGAACAGATAAATATGGTATGACCCGTGACTTTAAAGAGTACAAAGCCAAGCGCTATACTCTAGATAATCAAGAGATTCCGGAAGCTCTGACAGAAAAGGGCTATGTGCGAAAGATTATGGTCAATCCATCTTGGGAGTATTTTAAAGCCAAACAACGCATGTATTTCTCTACACCCGAATGCCAAGCCGTGTATCAGCGCAGAAAAATGATGTTGAAACAACCTTTGGTTTTCTCAAGGGTTCTTTAGGGTTCACCCGGTGCCACGTAAGAGGCAAAAAAAAGTCAGCCAGGAGATTGGCATCGTTTTAATGGCATGTACCCTCCATAAGTTATCTTTAAATGATCAAAAGAATAAAGTAACTAAAGAAAAGTAAAAGATCTGGCGATTAGGAAGACATTATCATCTTCTATCGTCAGATCTTTTGTTTTCTATCTTCTTACAAAAACGGACTTATGACACAGCCCCATAATTTCGATGGTCGCATGAAACGAAATGACAAAAATAATTTCACCGTGAAAGGAAATATTATGCAAATTGATCCTATCGATTATCAAAGTTTACAATTATTAACTCAAAATTCTCGAATGCAATGGAAAGAAATTCATATGACCGGTCAAGCAGTAGACAATCGCATTCAAAAATTGAAAGAAAAAGGTATTATACAAGCCTTTACAATTGTTATCGATGAAATGAAAGTCGGAATTTCTTTTAGCGCGTTCATTATTTTTATTTAAAACAAATTCTCAAAAAAAGACAAAAAAAGTCTACCTCATGTTATAATGAAGGTGGAAAATTTTTAATTTTTGGGGACTCCTATGCTATTGCCGTAGCTGGAGTCTTTTTTTGTTGCCATGGGGTGTAAGTTTCTCCCGTTTTGATGAGCATGTAGACTATTCTGAGTAATTTATGGGCCAAAGCCACCACTCCTTTGCCTTTCTGTTTGCGCTCACTAAACTTAAAATAAATCGCTCGGAATTCTTGGTGATTCGATCGACCAGCTGTCAGTCCCGCTCGACAAAGAGCCGCTTTGAGATAGCGATTACCTCGCGTCGTTTTTGACCCATATTGAATGCCAGCTGATTCATAACTCCCTGGACATAAGCCCGCCCACGAAGCGAGTCGCTCAACGGTTTCGAAGGCCTCTACGGTCGGTCCAACTTCTGCGATGACCACTTGAGCCGTTGTTTGACTGATGCCAGGAATTTCTAGGAGCCGAAGATACAGGTCTTCATAAGGTTGAAGATGTTCTTCAATGAGTTGCTCACATTCCTTAATTTCATCAGTCAAACGTCGAATGGTCGCTAATTCAAGCTGGAGAAGTTGCCGGTTAATCGTCGTTAAGGAGCCATTCATCGCCTCAAATAATTGCCAAGGACTCGCGTGAACTCTTTTGGAAATCGTCTCTTCGATTAACTGCTCATTAATGACTTCACCATTAATAAATAGGCTTAATAACCGCTGACCCGTCGCTGTCAAATATATCCGATAAATAACGACTCAACTTAATATTTGAGCGTTGTAAAATATCATGCACTTGATTTTTACGACGCGTCAAATCTTCTTTCACCGATGAGCGGTGGCGCGTAAGTTGTCTTAAATCTTGAATCTCTCGCTCAGGCACATACGAGCCACTCACGAGTCCACAACGGCCTAACTCCGCGATCCATTGAGCATTTCTCCTATCTATTTTACGCCCAGGGACTTGCTTAATATGTTGGGCATTCGCGAGAATCATCTTAAACCCATAAGGTTCCATAATATTTCACACCGGTCGCCAATAGTGTCCAGTGCTTTCCATCAGCACGGTGGTAATATCTAATCACTCAAGCCACTGGGCACACGCTTGTAATTCTCTTGTCGTGGTATCGAACTCTTTAGTTTGTTTCTTCGGTTTAGATCGATTAAGGGAACCAACTAACGTACAGACGGTAATTGTCTTCTTGTGCACATCAATTCCAGCACATCTTTTAACCATCACTTCCATCATAATTCCTCCTAAAAATGAATTAAAAGCAGGGAAAGATTCTGGTAAAGTGTCTATTTATTTCAATGCTCGAAGCATAGTCCAGTCATCACAAGGAACACTCCGTCCATCTTTTTATCCGGGTGCGGCAACACCACTAAACGCACGGACTTGTCTGCTTTCACTTAAATTATAACAAGAAAATGGTGCACAGTGTTTTAAATGTCATTCGGATTGCGAAGCAATCTCATGATTTTTTATTTATTTATTTATGATTTACATTTTTAAAATATATTACTCAGGATAGAAACTATCAGCATCCTTGTAGATCGTTTTGATGACACAATCCTTTTTTGCCTTATGGACTAAATCTCATTGCGTTGTGAAACATAATAATTTATGGCACGCGCTTTTTTGTGATTACTTACACAAAAATGAGAATTTTAACCATTACCTCAGATTGATTGGTCATGCCTTCTTACCATTTGTTGCAATTTTAGTTATATAATATAATTATGCATTATTGTAACAAAAACACCATTCACTATTGTTTTATAAGCATATTTTTGGTATGGTTTCATTATATAAAGGAGGAAGATTTATGAAAAACTGGAAAAACTTATTAACTATACCTTTGGTTCTTTCACTTGCATTAAGTAGCACAATGGTATTTGCTCAAGACAATTCAGAAGTTGAATCAGAATCTGTAAATACTGAAGAGGTGGCTGATACTTCGACCGCACTATCTCCCGAGGAAGCTTTTGAATTTGAAGATTTAACTTCTCAAGGAAGTGCTGCCAAAGGAACTACGATTGCCGATATCGATATGACGGCAGAAGATTGGGTGGATCAGGCTGCTGCTGCAACGGAAGCGGTAGAAGGCGATACTTATGTTCGTTTGGATAGCGGACTTTTAACAGTTAATCAATTAAATGCTTTCTTAAAAGCGAATCCTTTTGAACTAACTTATGCAGATGACAACAACCAATTCTTATACTATAACTACAAATTAGAAGCTGAAGATATGTTAGGTTCACGTCGTCCTGATCAAGCTGGTAATCCATTAGCAGATGTTCACCCTGAGTCAGCACTGGTCAATGTATCTTGGGTTGTAAACCAATTGCGCGAAGGTCACACTGACCATGTCCGTATGGCCGTTCCGAATTCTGATCCAAATAAGTTTGTGGTTCATGATTATTATGGAATTTATGACGATGAAGGCAATTTTATGGGTGTCAACGAAGTTATTTGGGACATCCAACCAGTGATTGATTTCTGGATGCAACAAAACAATGCGTCATATGAAGTAGACGCAACATCAGGAGCTACAGAAGAAACCGGTGAAGAAAACGGTGATACTACTGAAGAAACCGAAGAAGTAGTTGAAGAAGAAGCTGTGGAAGAAGTCAGTGAAGAAGTCGATGAGGAAACTGAAGCAGAAACAACCGAAGATGCTGCACCAAGCTTAAGCCCTGAAGAAGCTTTAGAATTTGAAGATGTTAATGCCGAAGGCGAATCAGCACACGGAACAACGATTGCTGATGTGGATATGGCTGCTGAAGACTGGGTAGATCAAGCTGCTAAGGCAGTAGACGCGGTTGAAGGAGATACATACGTTAAATTAGACAACGGTGTTCTAACGGTTGATCAAATTAACGAATTCCTAAAAGCACAACCTGTTGAATTAACTTACGCGGATGACAATAACCAATTCTTATTCTACAACTACAAGTTAGAACCTGAAGAAATGTTAGGTTCACGTAGACTTGATCAAGTAGGTAGCGCTCTTGCCGACGTTCACCCGGAGTCAGCTTTACAAAATCTTTCTTGGGTGATCAACCAATTACGTGAAGGTCATACTGATCACGTACGTATGGGTGTACCTAACTCTGACCCTGAAAAATTCGTCGTTCATGACTACTATGCTATTCACGATGAAGATGGTAACTACATGGGGATTAACGAAGTGATTTGGGATATCCAACCTGTAGTAGACTTCTGGTTACAACAAACTGGCGCAGACTTAGATATCGATGAAACAGATGTCACTTCTGGAGCAACTGAAGACGATTCCGAAACTGTGGAAGAAGAAGAAACATCTGAAACTGATGAAAGCACTGAAGAAGCAGCTTCTGTCGACTTCTCTAACTTAGAAGACGGTACTTACACTGGTTCAGCTCAAGGACATAACGGAGCTGTTGAAGTTGAAGTGATCGTTGAAGGCGGCGTTATTACAGCGGTTAATGTTTTAGAACATAGCGAAACAGCTGGCATTTCTGATCCAGCCATTAGTGATGTTCCAGCAGCAATCGTTGAAAATAACTCTACTGAAGTTGAAGTTACTTCAGGCGCATCGTTAACGTCTCAAGCAATTATGGAAGCCGTTAATAATGCCTTAAGTCAATAATCATTCATTCACCCCCCAAAAGTAAGCTTACAAGCTTATCTTTTGGGGGTTTTTAGTTAGAAGAAAATGCGCCTGTGTCCCCTACAAAAAAAGATACAGACCCGAAAGTCCGTATCCCTCGTTTATATTATACTTGCATTTCTTCTAATTGACCTTGATTTAAGCGATAAACACGGTCCATTAGACTTAAGAGACTGGTGTCATGGGTGACGACAATCGCGGCAGTATCCCGCGCTTTAACTTGCCTGCGAATCATGTCAATAATCTCTCGACCAAGTGACTCATCTAAATTAGCAGTAGGTTCATCCGCCAGGATTAGACTAGGGTGATTAATGAAGGCTCGGGCAATCGCTACTCGCTGCTTCTCTCCACCGGATAGAGCTTCTGGATACGCTTCAGCACGGTGGCTAATCCCTAAATCCAATAGCAATTTATCGACTTCTTCATTGTTTTGATAGTCACTTAAAGATTGAATGATTTGAAGTTGTTCTTTGACCTTCAAGTAAGGAATTAAATGGCTACCTTGGAAGATATAACCAATGTGCTCTTTACGAAAAAGCGTCTTCTCTTCATCATTTAGGCTGCTCGTATTCGTTCCTTTAATTTGAACTTCTCCTGCATTAGGGGTAATCAAAAGGCCTGCCATCGATAAGAAAGTAGACTTTCCTGATCCACTCGGACCCACTACTGCCACCACTTCTCCTTGCTTGAGTTTTAGATTCAAGTCAGCAATGATCTCTCGCTCTTGGTTGCCATCAGGATAGCTTTTAACTAAGTTTTTGAGGTGCAATATTTCCATCAGTGCGTCCCTCCCATAATCTCTGCAGGATCAACATTTCGAATGGTCCTTAAGGATGCCAGCGAGCCTAGCAAAGCGATCAATACGAAGGCTATGCTTCCGCCCAGAATATATTCTGGCACGAAGTAAAATGGTACGATGCTCGGAAGGAGTACGCTAGTTAGTAATATTAAGGATACCGAGAGTACCACACTAATGACAGCCACCATTAAAACTTGGCGAATCACCATCTTAGTTAACATTTTATCGCTAGCACCAAAGGCCTTCAACAAACCAAACTCTTCCCGTTTATCCATGTTGATAATATAAAAGAACATGCCAATAATCGTGGCTGAAATAATATACATGGCAATGATTAATAAAATAAAAGATGCCGTCTGAGCTAGTAGACCAGGCAGATTCTGGATAATCGTGTCCTTATGATGGATATCAACATTCAGCGCCCGAACCTCGTCATTAATTTCTTCTGGGCTCAACTCGGTCACGACTGCTTGTACTTCAGCATAGCCTGTCACCTGCCCCCAGAAACTCGTATCAATGTATTTCTCCGGTAAAGTATAGATGATGGGATTGTATGAATGCGTCTCTTTCTTGGTGAGTCCGACTACTTTAAACTTAGTATTCACCCGATCATCTTGTAAGTCATCGCCCAGCTGAATGCCGTCGTTAACAATATGCTCTGAAGCCAACACTTCATTAGGACTCTCTGGAAAACGCCCTTCTACTAACGTTGGGTTCATTGCGGTTTCCCCTGGTGGAATTGAAAAGTATGTAATATCTACCACATCTGCTTCCGTTTCCCGCGTTAAGTTTTCAACAGATGAAAGTCTTACGCCCAAAATAAAGGCTTCTGGATCGCCTAAAGCGCTGAGAATTTTCTCCCCATAATCAGAACTCATCGTGGACCTGGCAATATTGCCGTTGGATCCTTGAGATAAAATATAGGTTTCCATTGGTGCTGACATCAATTTAGAACCAGCCTGATGACGTAAGCCTAATGATAAACTCATCGTAAAGAACACCAAATACATGGTTGCCATTAACACCAAGACAATCACGCCATAACGACCTTTAGACTTCTGGATTTCCTTCCAAGCTAAATTCATACTTACCCCTCTTCTCCGACACACTACCGTTTATTTCAGTAACTAATTGAGTGAACTTAACCTACCTACCAAAAAACAACTAAATAACACAAGTATATCTGCACTTGGTTTTTAGTTGTTTGTTTAAAATGGTTTAAGCCAATGCTTCTCCGTTAATTATACTATATTTTGTAAATAATTGTATTTGATTAAAGAGAAGTCTTGAACAATCTTGCCTGATACCTATAATTATAGATTCTTTCAAAAGATAGAAACCTCACCGGAAAATCCACAGGTGATAGATGGATTCTCTTTATGTTTAATTCTATGTATCATAATTATTGACTTAAACTACTTATGATACGCATGTCCGTATCATCGATAGGTAATAAATTCTATTCGCTATTTGGTACGATTAAAAAATACTAATCATGTTCATTCCCAGTAAGTATTAAAATGTTCTATAAATTATTTTTCTCCTCTAGCTTCTGTTTAATAACATGTGCTAAATAAGTGATTGTACCTTCCTGTGGTGAATCTTCATCTCCTTGAATCTCAGCCAAAAGCTCATGTAACTCATTTTTCTTTGAATCTAAATTTGATTTTAATGATTGAAGTTCAAATGTCTCTACCTCATGACCTTTCCATCCTTCTTTATACTTCTCTTTTTCATTTAAATATTCACTTATGATATGAAACTTTATCTGCTCTTTTTTTTCTGAGTGTTGTTCTGAAAAATTTGTAGTATATTGATTGTTTTTGCTTATTAATTCGTTTACAATCTTTTCTTCCTCATCAAAATTATTTGGTAAGATTATTGTAAGTCCATTTTTTGCACTGAAAAGATCTCTTTGTTTATCAATTATTACATTCTCTAGTTTTTCTAGAAATACTTCAATTTCATTCTTTTTATTACTTATTTTAAAATTTAAACTTTGCACTTCTTGATGTAATGAGATATAGAAATCTTCTTTTTTCATCCCTTGCAAGGTTGAAACCTTCACTTTATACTCATTAATCTCATTTAATTTAATATTTAAATTATCTTGCAAAATTTTAATATCATCAGCCGAGAAGTAGATATTTAATTTTTGTTCTCGTTCTAATGTGTATTTACTACCACAAAATGCACAATTATCCCCTTGACTATGTATTTCTTTTCCTCTTTTTGCAAATTCCTTCTTATCAGGATTATCCTTTAATTCCGGAAGTGAAATTGATTCTGTAAGCTTAGTTTGAATTAATTGATTAACTGAATCATAGAGCTCAATAAATTTTATTTTTTCAAAAATAATTTCATCTAAAATACTCTTAGGTTCCTCTTTCAAGTCATGATTTAATTCAATTAACTTAGCTTGATCTAAGTGCTTTGCACGCTAAATATCATTTCGAAAATCATTTCTGTTATAAGTTGGCGGAGTAAGTTGAGGTTTTGTTAAGTTTTTTAATCTCTGAGCACAGTGTGAATAAAAAATTTTAACATCTTCATCTCTTTCAGTAGTATCAGATTCTAATTGTTTAACCTCATTAAATTCTTTACTAGGTGTTATTCCTTCTTCACTATAAACTTCATCCCAGTCTAAACTTTTCTTTTTCTTTTCCAAAGAAACGAGTTGATTCTCTAATTCTAAAATTTCAACATCTAATTCTTCCACTTTTGTTTTTATATCAATATTCTCTTCTCCAAGAACTACTGCATTTAGTTTATCATCAATTAACAAATTCTCTAAGCCCGTAAAAACCCTGACATCATAATCACATGAATATTGCGATTTTATCAAAGAAGTTAACGTACTTTTACCAGTGCCATTCTTACCAAAGATAAAATTTTTACTACTTAACTCTAATAAGTGATTGCCATCAACATTAAAAACAGGATACTCTTGTTGGCTCTATAATATTTGGTGTTGATGAATGATTTCATTCCATTCGTTGACATCAAATATTATAGAGCCGTTATTTATTAAGTAGCTATCTGCATACCATCCCAATGTTCTGCTTGTTTAATAACAAGTTGGATGGCTTCATTATAGTTACCTGGATATTTATATCTTTTCAATAGTCGCTTAATCGTTCGTCTGACATTCGCTCGACCAGATTCTCGCATCATCCAATCAGAGGTCATTTCATCTGCAATGGAATCAGTTAAGTCTTTTGTTAATTGAATGAGTTGATCATTGGTATAAAAATCTTGCACGTTTTCTGGATTGCTCACCGCATGGTAAAATGCCATTTCTGCACGACTCAATCCAAGACTTTCATGTTCTTTCTCAAGAGCCATGGCTTCTTTTGCGAGTTTCATCAATTCTTCTCGTGTTGTTTGTAAATTTGAGAGATTATACTCAGCATCTTCACTATTTACAACGTCTGCAATACCTGCAAATCGATCGAGTTGCTCCGCATTATCTACTAAGCCTTCACGATACTTTTTCATAATCCGTTTGAGACGTTCCGAAAACTCTTCACCTTTTACGATATCTGTTCGTACGATTGATCGGATTTCATCTGTAAGCAACTTATTCAGCAACTCCACAGACAAGTTCTTCTGTTCCATCTTCTCAATTTTTTCTAGGAAGTTTGGATCGAAAAGACTAAATCCACGTTCAAAATCTTGAAAAAGATTAATGACTCCTTCACTTTGAATCGATTGATGTAAAAGTTCGCTAATTTGTTCATTAATCTCAGCTTTTGAAAGTGCTGATGTACTGCTGCCAATTCGGTTCACACTAATTCGAACCGCTTCAATATAAGCTGCTTCTCTTTGTTCCGCTTCTGTCGTCACAGAAGAACATAAAGTGTGTGCTTGTTTTAATTGATATGCTTGATCTTTAAAATCCTTCTGCATTTCTTCATTGTAGCTTAAGATATGGTCAATTCCATCGCGAATTAAGTTTGCCATATCAGAATCGGTGATGGTTTTAGAAAAGATTTTAGAATAATTAAACCGATTAAAAAACACGTTACGACAAACTTCTAGTTTTTCTTGAAACTTTGGATAAGCTGAATCTCGAATATTTGCATTATCAATGGCCTCTTGGTCAGATGTAGTATAGTCGCTCATCGCCTCTTTAAGTGCTTTACCAATGCCAATGTAATCGACGATCAAGCCGCCTGTTTATCCGATTGGGAGCTACCTTACCCACGGTTCCCCGATAAGAGCTGTACTTACCAGATTTCTTTGAGAAAGAGGTCACACGAATATCTAACTTACGGATTAATCGTTGTAATTTAGTTTTACCAATATTATAGCCTAATTTCTTGAGTAACGGCATGAGACGACGATAGCCGAAATCTTTATGAAAATGACGTAAGTTTAATATGGCTTGTTCCAGCTTCTCATCGGGATTGGGACGCTCAAATTGTTGTTGCCAATAGTGATAGGTTGATTTAGGAAAGGATAAGGTCGCAAGGATTTCCTTTAAAGGATAAAATTCTCGGAGGCTATGGATAATCCTTGATGTTACTTCTTGACTGGGTGTGCTGACGCCAGCTGCCGTAACCTCCTGAGTTCTTTTAAATAGCCAATCTCTATTTCTAATTTTCGATTTTGGGCTTCGAGTTGTTGAATGCGCAAGTCTTTTTCATCTTGAGCGGCGGTTTCTAGCGACTCATCTTGCGGTAAGGGTTGCTTGGTGGGCTGGGTTTTCATCTCTTTCATCCTTTCCTTGGGATTGTCTAAACCTTCGATTCCCTTCGCTTCAAAGAGTTTCACCCATTTGTAAATGAGCTGTGCATGGGGAATCTTGAGCTGTTTAGCGAGCTTTTTGTAAGATATGTCTGTTGTTAAGTATAACTCTACCGCATTGAGCTTGAATTGAACAGAATAATGAGGGGTTTTTCGATTACTATCTAAACCCTCAATCCCCATCCCTTCATAAGCCGCCACCCATTGGGCGATGGTACTGGGGCTAGGCATGTGATATTTCTTCGCTAGACTTGTATAACCTTGGGATGTATTGAGATATTCCATCACCACTTTTAATTTAAAATCTAAGCCATATTTTCCCATAATGTAGACCTCCATTTAATGTTTTTTGAGGTCCAACTTTCCGGGGTCGGATCAAAGTCCTATGACGCAATCCGATTTTAACACGACGAATCAAAATGAACAATCATACCTGAGAGGAGCGGACTACTATGAACAATTCAACCGAAAGAATTAATGAGTTAACACAGTATCTGAGACAAATGCGACTGCCCATCATGGCAGATCGGTTAATTGATTTGTATAGCGATCCGCTCAGCAATCAGCGTACGACATTGGATATTCTGGAAGAAATGGTCATCGATGAATACCAGTCCAGAAGACATAACACCATTCAACGTCACTTAAAACAAGCTAAACTCTCCCAGCCACAAGCTCATATTCAAGAGATTGATTATTCACCGAGTCGAAAGCTTAATAAAGATACTATCGATCAATTGAAGATCTGTCAGTTTATAACAAACCATCGAAATGTCATTATCCAAGGAGCCACTGGTACCGGCAAGTCTTACATTACGAATGCCTTATGTCGCTATGTCATCGAAGAAGGCTATACGGCAAGATACATGAGAATGTATGATTTACTCGCTGAAATGGTTCAGGCTGAACTAGAGGATAGACTCATTAACTATCTAAAGAAAATAGCGAAACTGGATGTATTAGTCATTGATGATTTTCTTTTAACACCGACAACCCAAGATGAACAAAAATACTTAATGGAAATCTTTGAATTAAGAAGTCGAGATCGTTCCCTTATTATTTCCTCTCAAATGGAAACAGGAGAATGGCATAAGAAATTAGGAGGTGGTGCCATTGCGGATGCCATACTTGATCGTGCCATCTCAAACTCTTATCATTTATATATTTCTGGTGATTCTTTAAGAATGAAGACTGGTTCAGCGGGTTCCGACTAGACTGGTTCAGCAAAACGCGATTTGCCTGGCTCAGGCAATCGCGTTTTTATGGCCTTATTGAAACGCTATATGCACTCGACTTCACCGCTTGGCGGGCTTCAATTGGATAGCGCATAAAATAGTCCCGTATCACGTTTTGTTTACGGTCCGGTAAAATATCGAATGGTTTTTTCTCATGGACATCTATTAAGATACATGACATCGATTCTTGAACACTCTTCCATTGATTCCAACTCATCAATCCCAATGTGTTTAGGTAAGGTGCGGTAAGATGGGTCCAATGCTTTGCCTGCTTTTTTAAGAACCGTCGCGACCGTATAATCAGATATAGAGTAACGATGCGTAATCAGCGTCATGGATTGTACTTCACCTAGCTCTAACCCAAACATTCATTCACCTTTCATCCTCCAATTCAATTGATACAGTAAAAGTATAACTGAATTGTTTTTTTCTGGAATAAAGTGCCGAAACTTATCTAGCAATTATTGTTGAATCTAATTTAGCATTAATAGATGGCTCTTTGAGAGTGACGTATCCACATATATTGGAAATAATCGAAGCACGATTACATAAATCATCAACCATCTTTTGTTCTAAGTCTGCACCAAATGGGTAACATCAGAAAATCGAAAACGTTCAACTGGCAGACGCCATACTCGATCGCGTGGTTGATAATGCGTATAAAATATAGATTGATGTAGAAATATCTATGCGAGAACGTCATGGTTTAGGAGATGTCTAATTATTGGTCACGTTCTAAGAAGTAAATTTTTGTCTTAATAAATCATAATGAGGCCAATTAAGTCTACTTAAGAGGGATTAATAGAATAAAATGAAGGCTACGAGTCCATCTCTTGGAATGCGTAGCCTTTTTAAATATTTAATGATTAGGAAGCATCTTCCGCACAGATGAGGCTATTCACAGCACTCGGTGGAGCAAAAGTCCGCACAACTGGGGCAATTTAACCGCAATATTCAAGCACTTTGATTTCCTCGTTGATTGCCTGATCCTTATCTTGTTTATCGAGCGGTTGGATTTGATAATGATAGGTTGATCTCGGAAAACCTAACGCTATTAAAATAAGTTTGGATTTATAATTGGTCTGTTCATGGAGATTGCGAATGGCAAACACTGTCTGTCCTTGTGTTGCCGTTTTTCAGCTTCCTGCAATCTTCTCAATTCTTTTAACAACTTATTCTCAATATCTAATGCTTTATTTTTATCTTCCACCTCTTGAATTCCGTGTTTTAGCTCAGTCATCTTGTTGGGTGAGAATGTATCATTGAGTTTGGTTTTCTTTGAATTTTCTGGTTTAGAGATAATCGGTGGCCTCTCTGATGATTTAGATAAGTCATCAATACCTTCTCACTGGAAGGCGCGTAGCCAGTTTGCGGTTAGGCTTGGATTATTGATATTGAATTCGATACCAACCACACGGTAGCTTGAATCTGTTTCTAGATATAATTCTATCGCATTAAGGGTTATTTCAACACAATAATGACGTTTAGAAGTATTAGGATTGAGGCCCTCTAAACTAAAATATTGATAAGTATGAATCCAACGTTTTACATTACTATCTGTAGTATGATACTTCTTAATTAAAGTTTCGTAACCTTCGACACCTGCTTTATAATCGGCAACAAAGTCTAGTTTCGTTTCTAAATTAAATTTGCTCATATAAATACCCCCAAATGTTAGCTTTTTTAGTCTAACTTTTGGGGTTCGGCTCATAAAGTGATGAGGTTAATTGAAATAGCAATTCCTTATTGACTAAATACTCTCTTTAAAAGAACTGTTAAATGTAACAGCTAAGGGAATTAAATATGTATTCAATTTGTTGGCACTTATTTTATTTGGGATTATCCTATTGCATAGGAATTTCATATTCTTCAGTTACAATAAGATTGTTTTCATCTCGATATTCATTTGAAAGGTATAAAGGAACTTCGTCGTCAAATAATTTAATAATAGAATATAAATTCATGGTTCCACCTTCACGAATATATTCATTTTTTTGAGAATATAAAGGTAAATAACCATTGATCATTTGGGAATAATGATCCGTTTTATCCTGGTGAATAAAAACTTTTCTATCTATTTTGGAGGCGGTTTCTTGGATTACATCAATGCGGATTAAATCCGAAACTTTTGTTCTTTCGAAAGCATTTACTTGATAAAAAAGATACAATTCTCCATCTATAAATTCATGAGAATGAATAATCATTTCACCATAGAAATCCCCATAACTATTCGCATAAATTGTTTGAAAATGAAACACAAAATTTTCATTTAATTGACTTATTAAGTTTTGTTTTTCCTCTTCGAGAGCAGCAATTTGTAATTCAATATCGCTAATTTCTTGACGGATACTTTCTTCATCCACTTCATTAGCATAGACATTTGGAAGATGACTCATAGTGAAACTTCCAACGAGTAATGTTATTAATAGCTTCTTCATATGACAACTCCTTCATTTTTTAATGAAACGATATTTTTTAATATCAATATTATCATATCATATAGATAGTTAATTGTACAAACTATATTAATCTTTTTTATATGTAATTTTTCATGTATTGGAATCTAACCTAAATTCCCGTAAAATTATAGTATACGAAAAGCCAGCGAGGCATCTGCTTCGCTGGCTTCTTCTTAATGGAATAATCTTTCTTCAACATGGAGGGCCTTTAAAATCGTTTTTTGCAGACTGGTCAAAGGTAAAGTATGACAGCTCCCATCTTTTAACTGGATGTGTTGAATCTTTTCTAACTCTCGGATTACTTTCTTCAAGGTTAAGCGCTGAGTCCCTTCATGGCCTTTGATGGCCTGCATGAAGACACTGCGTAATATCAAGCCGAGAAAGGCCACAAAAAGCTTACCGTCTGTGGTTTGGGTGTAATGGGTTCGCATTCTGCGATAATCCATGCCGTTTTTTAACTGATCAAAACTTTTCTCAATCACATCTTTTTGGCGGTAGATGGTTAGAGCTTGGTCCGCACTGAGCCTTTTGTCCGTCGAAATCAAGGCAAAATAACCTAATTGGGCTTTCAGGGCATCGATTTTATCGTAATCCATCTGATAGCGCAGTTCTTTGTCGCCCACTTCTTCCACTTCAAAGTATTTCCGCCAGGAGGGTTTCAGTTTCTTTTGTTTGGCCATCTCACGGAGCTGTTGTTCATGGCGGTGAATATCATCAAACAAGGCATTCTCATCCAACATAGCTTTCTGAGGGTCGAAATACATATAGACCTTGACCGGAATGGCGTTAAAATCTGTTTCGAGGGTGCGGGCATAAACCCCTTGGGTGTTCAGCCGTTCGCGCGAAGAAAAAGGCTGCCCTATGACTTCTGCCAGTAACTCTTTGTACACCCTCAGGTTTTTTGGAATTAAACTGAGCGCCGTATGGTCCTTATCCGAGAGCACACGAAGGTTATCTTGGGTTAGAAAGCCTTGATCCATCACAAAACGCGCCTGACGCATACCGATGGTATCCGCTAAGGTCATCATGAAGGGCAAGAAAGTCTTATCCACGATACTGCCGGAATAAACCGAATAATACAGGGGAAGCTTGGAGGTTTCTCCAAAGAACATGCCGAGATTGATTTGAGACAAGTTTTCTTTGTCCCGATTATAACCCCGCTCGACCCAGGAAATTTCCTCACTGTAAGAGGAAATGGAGGTGACATCGTAAGCAATGTACTCGTTATCCTGCGCTTTTTTCAGCCATTGGCAAAAGAAGGCCAGCCGTTTGGTCTCATCCATGTTCGCGAAGAACTCACTGATTTGTTGGGAAGACAGGGAAGGCACCTGCCCTTGAGCGGTTGATTCCGCCCAGTCTGCATAATCCATCATCACATTCCCGTGAGCCATCATGTAAGCGGCGAGGGAAAGGAGTTTCTCGCTATCTTTCCCAAAGCTTTGACGGAGTATCTGAGTCAAACCGATGGCTTCGGCTAAATGGGCCACAACTTCCACATAGCCCACCGATTGAATCGTTTCAGGGATATCCTGGCGTTCACTTGGGAATAAGTCAAAGTAGTTTTTGTTGGGAATGAGCTTCCCCGTGGCTTCATCTAATTTACCAATACTCTTTTCATCAGATGTTGGCTTGCCTTGTGCATTGCGGTAGCTCCGTAGCGTGTAATAGACATATTTTGTGCCGTTGGGTCCTTTTTTATAGCTGATGCGTTTGGCTGGTAAATCGACGAGTTGTTTCTTTTTCATCTGACCGTCCTCCTCTCTCATTGTATACTATTATTATAGTATACAAAAGATAAAAAAACAAGCATTTATCATGACCTTTTCACGATAAATGCTTGTTTTAATCACCTTTGTGCGAGGAGTATACTATAGAAATACGGGAATTTAGAATACAACAAACAAAAGCGGCTCTCTCAGTCATTAAAAATAATGCCACTTATCGAACAACTCTACATAGCGATCAAGGCTGGCATTATCAACATCATAAGTGGGTAAAGACTTTGAAACAACACGGTATCTTTCAAAGTATGTCTCGGAAAGGGACTTGTCTTGATAACTCTCCGATGGAGAATTTCTTTGGCATATTGAAACAGGAGATGTATTATGGAGAAAAATTACTCACATATACTGAGCTAAAACAACGAATGGAAGACTACATTTATTACTATAACCATGATCGCATTAAACAAAAATTGAGTGGCTTATCTCCGGTTGAATACCGAAAACAAGACACTCAATTGTCTGCTTAATATTTAATTGAATAAACTCCAACTTTTGGGGTTCACTACAATTTAATCAAGTTGATGCTAGCTTTTTTATTCTCAATAATAATATTAACCTTCTCTATATTGTACATCTTGAGGTGCTAAACCTTCATAAGGTTCGAAAAAAGGTGGTGGATAACTGCCTTCTACTTTTACCCCATACTCTGTCTCAAAATCATATGTATCAGGGATCTCTTCAATCATATCTCCATAAGGGTTATATTGTTCTACAGTGTCATAATCTTCATTATAATTATACAACCAAGCCAAATCCCCGATTAATCGATAGCCGCTCTTTTCAATTAAATAGTCCGCTCGATTATCATAACTATAAAGATATACTTTGGGAGAAAACCCAGATGCATTTGCTATTCTTTGTTGGATATAAGCTTGAATAGGATCTATATCCTTCTTTTCTTCAAATTCTTCCTTTAAAGTTCTAATTTGAATCATTAAAGGAATATATATTTGATCATGATCGACACTTTGAGGATCAAATATTCGATCTGTCTCAAATAAGGACATGGCGAAGTAAATATAGGATTGCAATCTATCTAGTACCTCTAGTTCTCGAGAATTTAGATTTGGTTGGATCTCCTCAATAATAAAAATATGACTCAATAAACTTGTTACTACCTGATAAAACTCGCCGTAGGATAATGAATTATATGAACTTACAATCCTGTCAAAAAACCGATCATAAAAAGCTACAATGATAGGATGAATTGACCTTGGATTTTCTACATCGAGTTGTTCTAATTCTTCAAGTTGGCTCTTATTCCACTCATACTGGGGATCTAAGTAGACAAAGTTATTTTCATCAGCTGTTTGGATAAACTCCATTGCATTCATTACAGGAAATTCATTATTCTCGATTGCTTCGTTATTATTTGAACTAAATATATAGTTGTTTGGAATATCAATTCCATATATTGCTGTGAAGTCCAAGCGCTTTTCGAAAGGTAAGATCCCTCTATCATAAGGGTTCAATTCATCGAAATTGTTTGAATCCTCATTGTAACGCATTATAGTAGTCGGTTGATCAATAAAGAGATTTTCATTTCTCTGGATAATATAAAACCCATCTGACTCTAATTCATAACCATACACTCTAGGATCAAAACCTGTAACTATACCAATCATTTGCATGTGATCATATTGCTTTGGATTTGTTTCTCTCAAAGCTTCAAACTCATTGGTTCTATGAAACCAAATCTCAACGAGTGTGCGCTCTGGAACTGGAAAGTTCGTTATATTAGCTATTTGTTCTTCAATATAATAATCAGATAACACGTCAACAGATAAGTAAATATAGTTTACCAACAAGTCAAGTGCACTTATTTCATCGGTACTAAGTTCTGGTGTCATAGCCTTAATTATATAAGTATGACTTAAAAGTCGTCTTAGTTCACTGATTCGTAAACCTACTTCATCATTAAGTCCATCAAAAAATCGATCAAAAAGTGTCTCAATGATTGGATGATACTCACTTGAGCTGACATAGTTTGGGTAGTCAAGTATATTTAAGTCTTCTAAGGTCCATTCTTCAGTATTCAATTCATCATCAAGATTACTCGCTGAAACTCCAACTATAGAATTTATTGGAATCTCTGACTCTTCTTCATAGCTATTTTTATTCTCATTTTTTATTATTATCTCTTTAGTTATAAATTGCTCTTCAACGGTTCTCCACAAACCTTCAAACTTCCCAGTAACTATTCCTAACACGATAAACAGAAAAATAATAATAAAAACTAGAATTCGTTTTACCCAAACTATAGTTTACACCTCTTTGATAAGTATTTATTAATCAAAATGATTAATTATGTTCTAATACAAATTCTAAATAAATACCATCATCGACTCCCTGATATTTTATACCTTCGTAGTTTTCCATCGCTAAAGCTAATTGATTATTATGATTATAATATAGGTAAAGTTCTTCGTTTAAATAATAATCAATAAAAGCACTAATGATTTCAGTTGGAATCACTGTGGTTGTTACGTCTACATTGTCGACTATTTCTGATCCATCTCCTCTACGAACTGGAATGTTTTTTGTCTCACTATTTATGATATTAAAGCGAAAAATATTATCATCCATGCCTAGAAAGTTTATTCTTCCGTTTTTTTCTAATATAATTGTGGATGGGTAATTAGCTGTTTTTCCGATATACTCACCAGCTTCTAATTCAATCAAATTCACTGAATTAGAAGTATTTAGATAGGTAGACTCAATAGGTTCAGTGATTGGATAAAGCTCATAATCAGCAAGCTTCTCATTTGATGCTCGCGACCAGAAATTATTTGTTACTTCTGATAATTGTTCAAACGTAAAACTTTCATTTGGATTGTCTGCGAAATAATAAGGGTAGTCTCCATTTTTATTTTGATCGAATATATAATGCCCTATTAACTCCGTCGAAACTCCATCTTCAGCCATTCGGAATGTTTTAAACTCACTATAAGACGCACCGCCTGTATTCTCCTGATAAATACGCCCATCATTAGAAAGTGCCGTATATCCTCTTACTGTGAAATGGCTAGATGCTTCTTCTAAAAACACAGTACTAGCATTAGCTACATCATATGTGTAAATGTATTTAATAATTCCATCCTCACTTAGAATTAATTCCTTAATACCATTCTGGTCTATATCATAGAAACCAAAATAAAAACTTGCTGGATATCCAGCCTCTATTATGTCTTCTAACTCTATATTGTATACTTCATCAATCACATTCTGATATGCATTATTCAATGTCTCTTCTAGACCTGAAAAAGATTCTGGCGCAGCCATTCCATTTGTATCCTCAAAACTTTGGAAATTATTCTCAATGCTGACGCCATATTCACTTTCAAAATCATATATAGTTTGTAACATCTGGTTATTACTTGGCACAATTCCTAAACGCTCAACTTGTTTAGTCTCCGGATAATAATTGAAATTTCTAAAAACATCGCCAAAGTAAGCATACCCTAGTTCATAGACAATATAATCTGAGTATTCCGCTGGTTGATAAGAATGAATATGAGGATCTAAGCCTGAATATATTGCGATAATCTGTTTCTCTGTTGCTAGCATAGGATCATTTTGAATCAACTCTTCAAAAGCCTGTATTTGCTCTTCCCAATATTCATTGACAGTATTCGGATAATCAATCATATTTCGTTCTTCTAGTAATGTTCTACGTTTATCCTCCATAAGGTCATTTGCCATCATGATATAGGTTCGTAATTCTTCAAGAGAAGCTAAATCCTGATCACTTAGATTACCTATCATTGTGTCGACAAGAAAAGTATGACCCATTAGTGAATTAATTCTATAATAATAATCATCGTAATGTAGATCATCACTCATTATAATCTCTTCAAATTTTGTAAAGAACGGCTTAATAATCGGATGACTATCTTCACTATAAAACTGTGAATAATCAACAGCTTGAAGCTCCTCTAAACTACTATTATTACTTTCTGTTGGAAGCTGAAAATTAGGTCCCGGCTCAGAAAAAGCTATTGTAGTAGATTCTTCTACACCAGTTGGTGATTGATAGTTATTTTCAACAGCAACTCCATAATCAAGTGTAAAATCATAACTTGCCGGAATCTCATTTCTGGTGTTAATGTTGTAGTCAAACTGGTAAAACTTATTATTTGCCCGGTCATAATGATATTCACCTATCCGGCTGGCTGCATGTGCTCCCAGTGGATTACGATAAGTTACTTGATACATATTAGGCTCATTTGTAATTTCACCTGCCCCCGCATGAAATGATTCTGAAGCCATACCCGTGGCATTGGATATTCGTTGATTAATATCGTATTTTTCTGGATCATCAATTAACAATTGTTGAAAATCAATTATATTTTCTGTCCAAAAATCTACGACTGTTTGAATCTCACCCATCGCATAAGATTGTCTCTCTTCCTCCCGATACATGGCGTGGTAATATATATAGGTTCTTAGATGATTAAGAGCTGCTTTTTCATCCTCCGTGAGATCTGGTGACATGGCTTCGATGATGAAAGTATGTCCTAACATGCTCGGCATTCCCATCACTTTATCTTCTCTAACAAGTTCAAAGTAACGGTCGAACATCGCAGATATGATAGGATGATACTTATTTGTATCTCGATATGCCTCTGGATTATCTAATGCTAATAATTCCTCATATGTCCATTCAGTAGTATCAGGTACTAAATGAATCCAATCTCCTCTATATTTACTATCTGTTGGCTTCTCTAATATTTCCGTTGTATCTTCAAATTTAGCAAAATTAGTTC
The DNA here is from genome assembly GCF_052116365.1 of Fundicoccus sp. Sow4_D5. Lineage (NCBI taxonomy): Bacteria > Bacillati > Bacillota > Bacilli > Lactobacillales > Aerococcaceae > Fundicoccus > Fundicoccus sp. Sow4_D5. The sequence continues at coordinate 174,607 of NZ_JBQKLF010000003.1, forward strand.
CTACATAATTTCTCGCAAAATCACATAGCATAGTCAGCTGTTCTTCATCTAAAACTAAATTATATTCATTGCATAAACTAATCACTATGGTTCTAATTTCTTCATCGTTAATCGTCTCGTTCGTTTGTAAAAACTCACTCAACCGCCGTTTAAGCTCACGTACAAAGCGATTTGCTAATTCATCTGAATAGTTAAATTCTTGTTTTAGCCAAAGAATGATTTGTATCTCATCTTCCGCAACTTTTATATCTTCTTCATCTAGTTGGTACCCCATTGAATCTAGCAACGCATAAACTCCAGCTAAAGCACCTTCTCCAGTAACTGGCCTAATTGCAGCAATCTTAATCGTCATATCTTTCGCACCAGCTGTAAGCGCAGCATTTTCATACGTTGTTGCTGTTATTTCTTCAATATTAGTAGGCGTAATCAGTTCAATTTTTAGACCCGTTTCATTTGGAAAAATGGCAGTACTTGATACTACAGAAGTACTCCCATCTGATCCATCATTTAGGTATTTGTCTAAAGTGAATCCATCTAAACGAATGATTGAATTATCCGCAAATTCATTGGCCTCTAATAACTGTAAAGTTCTCAAATACTCATCTGAATTCAAATTCGTTCCCACAGCAGCCATCGGTTCAATCTCTGCTTTTACCGCTTGCTCTTCATTATTCGGTAACTGAGTGCTAACCTGCCCAAGCAATTGTTGAACTGAATCTAAATCCCACACCATATATACAATGCCAACTACCATCACTATTATTATCAATCGTTTAATAAATTTCACTTCAATCCTCCTATTTTTGCTGACTTAATATTGTTCGAATCCACTGTTTCTAAGTCTTTCTATCACTTGGTCTCTCGAAAACTTCGCATCCCAACGCTGATTTTGAGGTCTTAATTTTTCTGGAATTATTTTGCCATTTGCGTCAATAAATACATTTTCAATAAAATAAGAATAGACAAAATTTGTATTAACCCAGTAATTGAATACGATTGTCGCACCATTATCACCATAACGAATCATTGTAGAATGGTAGTCAACCGATCGCGTGGAATCTAATAGCATGTCAGCTCGAAAGTCTTCTTGCACTTTTTGGTCGACTGCTGATCGTAAATCACTCATCCCATTGAGAGAATCTGAGGGCCTCGGAGAACTAACTTGAGGCGCTTCGACGCTCTCTTCTATCGGTTCACTACTTTCATTACTTACAGAAAAATCCTCCTGATTTGAAATAGTTTGTTCTTCTTGACTCGATGATTCTTCTTCGATTTTAACGGTACTTCTTGGCGCATTCATTACACCGCTAGTAATGTCTTTTGTATGGACACCACCCATGTTGGTTGGCATAGAATATTCTTGATAGAATTTTGTACCTACTGATTCCCCATATCGCATAATAAATGGATCTTGTGTCAAAGGATAATACGTTGTGTTCATACCTTGTACAGAAAATAATTGTTCGAGCTGATCAATTCTCATGGCATATACTACAGGCTCAAGCCCAAGTGGGCTACTATAAGATTTAACAGATGTTTGAATAATATTATCATGAGCAAGCCACGCATCGTCAAAAAATGCAGTGTCGACTGTCCAACCCATAGGTATAAACATGCGCTGTATGATATTAGTTAGTGATTGATTATAATTTCTAAGATTTTCTGCTCTTTTAGTTGTGTCCTTCCAAACATCAATATACGTCCGATATAAACCAGTTTGGCCATTATCAGCGAAAAGTTGATAATGATTATTTGCATTATTGTATGCATAATTAATTAATAAGCCTTGAAATATATCTAATAGCCTTTCCTCATCCTCTGTCATTTCATTGGCCATCAATGGATACAGTTCGGTTTCATGCATTAATTGATTAGGCGTCCCATTATGTGTCATTGTCACCTTAAACTCATTAGACATCGCTTTCATTACAGGGGTGAGTTCTTGTGAGCTTTCAAGACTGGTCAGAATATTTTCAATTTCATCATTAGATAATGTTTGACTTATATTTTCTAATTTATCAACGAGAGGCATACTTACAACGATGTCAGATAATTGTTGGAACTTTTCTCCGACTTCGCCATCCATTGCAATAGTTGCATTTGGGTTATCTTCTTGTGAATAAGCATTATCAGAATGAACGACAACAACGGATAACAAGACAATCAATAGAATAATTAACTTAGACATATTTTCTCCTTTTTACCAACTGTATTATTTAATACAAACATCCAAAAATTCCGTTTTATGAACATTAACTACTTCTTAGCTTTGATAATTTTTATCAATTTTTTACTCATTCACGTGTAAAATCTCCTATGAATTTAATGGTGTTATAAAATAACTATACCAAATCCATCTTTTAACAAAAGATTTGTTGCATATATGCATTAATTATGAATTTTTGATACTTTTATAAAAACTTTTATAAAAATCTATTATATATAAATTATAATTAAAACACTTATGTTTTGCATGTCCGTATCATCGATAGGTAATAAATTCTATTCGCTATCTGGTATAGTGCTGAAGATAGTTATTTTTAACAATTAACCTCATCATCTTACTAAAATAAAAGTCATAGGATTTCTTTTCCTATTTCTTTAGATTTCTTCTTTAGGAGGAAGAGCATCAAGCTGTAACTCGCCATAATCAATATCGAATAAATCAAATAATTGTCGCAAGCAATTCATTTTTCCGAAATTTGAGATTGAAGTTTTAAGATAGACACTAGGCATAATCTTTGTTCTCCTAATATCCTCGTAATCTGTAAATATAGTGGTATAGCCACTCTTTAATCGGCTACTTGCTAACTCCATAATTTTATTGGGATTATCTCTTGCTAGTCGTTTAATCACTTGAATGAACATCTCTCGCCAGGTAGTGGCTTCTTGATAATCCTCATCAACAAAAATAAATCCTTTTATTTTGTAGCCCGTATATGTTTCTTCACCATCATAAACGTATAAGTTTGAATCTTCAGTGGATTCTATGGGATGATAAGTTGTCTCTGGGAATTGCCAAACCTTTAATGCTTGTTCAATTAATTGATTACGTCTTTTGAGTATCTCCTCTTTTCCCCACTCGTTTGTTGCCTTAGGGATTTGATTCAGAAAACTAAAGTGGCTCTCATTAAACCCTTTTTCAATATTTTTCTTCTCGTGAAAGGGTCGATTACTATATTTTGAATTATATCCTGTTAAAGTTAAATTCCCAAGATTATTTAAATAATTAGCGTGAATTTCTTGATAGCCCTCACCTAATTCACTCTTCCATGTACTGTTCAATTTTTGTGGCATAATATGCTCCACAGTAATATCTCCAGATTCAATCCCTTCGTATATATTAAGCGTTTCAACATGATTTGTATTTTCTAAGCGTTCAAAAAAGTAGGACCTAAATTTAGAGTTAACATTATACATATCTCTTAATTCGAGTGAATTCTGAACATCCTCATCAGTCGGGAAATAGCCAGATCGTTGTTTATTTAATAGGACAAAAGCAATCACTTCTGATGGTTCAATATCTTCGTTACGATATTTGGTTAAATCTCGATATAAGGTAGCCATAATTTTATTGAGTGCATTGGAAGGGGTTTGTGTAATCATTCGCCGAGCTACGTAATTTTCAATTATTCTTAATATCTTAGCAACTTGATCCTCATTAATGATATGCTCGTTATAATCCCTTAATATAGCCATTAAAAAAGGACGAATAACGGTTACTTCTAATTGATTAAAACGATACAATATAACATCAATTGTACGATTACCTGTATGATTCTCTAATATTTGTTGATAGGCAAAAGCATACTCCGCTAATTGTTCGAAAAATTCTCTCTTGTCTATAGAATGAGTTGCATAGTAATCTCTGAACACTTCATAAATCTGATTTCGATTAGGTGTCTTCGCTAATTTTAAAGTTAAGTAATATCTAAAAAATTCACTGACATCGTAATTTGTCCGCTCTTCGATTGGTTCCCAGAAATAATTGAACAAAAATTCTTGTTCTGTTTGTTCTTCATCCATTAGCAGATAATTTCGAATGCGGTCTGCATCAGTCAAACTTAAGCCAGTGGAATTCAGACTTTCAAAGATTAATTGCGGATCATCTTCTGGTGAGTTTAAGTTGACAATCATCACTTCTAATTTCCGATAGGCATCTAATAAATCTGAAATTGAGATAGGAAAGTGTTCTAATTGATCGTAGAAATAATGATAGTTACGGGTGATATTTGATGCTTCAATATAGTATTTGGGTTTATCAAATAACTTTTTATATGCTTCAAAATCTTTAGGATTTGATTCTAACCGATAATTATTACCAGGCTTGGCCCACTCATCGATCAAGAAAGTATTGATAATTTTCTCTAAATTGATTTGACGATCTTCTAACTCATTGTCTTTTAACCATTTTCCTATTGCTAATAATAATATCGAAACCGTCGTCAATCGTTGTTGACCATCAATAATAATCGTCTCTTGATGTAAACTGCCTGGTTTGACTACAAGACTACCAAAGAAATGTGTCTTCCTTTCTTCTTTATGAGTCGTAAGTAAATCTTCTAACAATCTTTTGCAGTTATCAATATGCCAGTCATAATTACGCTGATAGACTGGAATATAAAACCGCGAGGAACCACGCATAAATTCAGATAAATTTTTGATGCCACCATCCATATCTTAATAATCCTTTCTACTCATTCGCCACATGCAACCCATCCCAATGCTCTGCCTGTTTAATTACCAACTGAATGGCTTCCTTATAATTACCAGGATACTTATACTTCTTCAATAAGCGCTTGATAGTTCTTCTAACATTTGCTCTACCTGACTCCCGCATCATCCAATCAGACGTCATTTCTTCGGAAATTGCTTTCGTTAATTCTTTAGTCAGTTCAATTAACTGCACATCAGTATAGAAATCTTGGACATTTTCTGAGTTAGTGACCGCATGGTAGAAAGCCATCTCTGAACGCGATAGCCCCATATTCTCATGCTCTTTTTCTAGTGCTAAAGCTTCTTTTGCAAGGTCAATTAAGGATTCTCGTGTAGTATGGAGATTAAATTCTTTATTATCTTTATTGGACTCATCAACTAAATCAGCAATCCCCGCAAAACGGTCTAAGTTTTCGGCATTATCAACTAGACCATCACGGTATCTCTTCATAATTCGTCGCAGTCTTTCAGAAAATTCTTCTCCCTTAACAACGTCTGTTCGAGTGATGGAATGAATTTCATCGGTTAATAATTTATTCAGTAATTCAACTGACAAATTCTTCTGCTCCATTTCTTCGATTTTCTTCAGGAAATTAGGATCGAATAAACTGAAGCCACGTTCAAAGTCTTTAAAAAGATTAATGACTCCCTCACTTTGGATTGATTGATGCAAGAGTTCACTGATTTGTAGATTGATTTCTCGTTTAGAAAGACCTTTTTCACCTTGGATACGATTGATACTTATCCGTACTGCCTCAATATACGCAGCCTCTCGTTGTTCACTCTCAGTCGTAATGGACGAACATAAGGTATGGGCCTGTTTTAAAGCATAGGATTGGTCTTTAAAGTCTTTCTGTCTCATTTCATCGTAAGATAAGATGTGATTGATTCCCTCTGTTATCAATCTAGCCATCTTTACATCGGTTATACCTTTTGAAAAAATGATAGAGTAATTAAATTGATTAAAGAAGACATTACGACAGACTTCAAGTTTTTCTTGAAATTTAGGATAAGCTGAGTCACGAATATCAGCATTATCTATCGCTTCTTGATCAGCCTTCGTATAATCATTCATCGACTCTTTAAGAGCCTTTCCGATTCCAATATAATCGACAATTAAGCCGCCTTCTTTGTCTTCAAAAACGCGGTTTACACGTGCGATCGCTTGCATTAAGTTGTGTGCTTTCATCGGCTTATAGATATACATAGTCGCCATGGAAGGGACATCGAATCCAGTCAGCCACATGTCCACTACTATCGCAATCTTCATTGAATCTGAGTTGTCTTTAAACTTACGAGCGAGGTCATCGCGGTCAGCTTTTGACCCGATAATTCCCTTCCATTCTTCTGGGTCATTATTATTGCCCGTCATGACGACTTCTACTTTTTCTTGCCATTCAGGTCGTAACTCTAACATTCGTCGGTACATCTTTAAGGCAATGCTTCGATTGTAAGCAACAATCATGGCTTTCCCAGTTAAAAGGTGTTCTCGTGTATCTTCATAGTGATTTATAATATCATTTACTAACGTGTCAATTGCTTGTTCAGATCCTAAGATAACTTCTAAGCGACTGAGCTCTTGCTTACTTTTCTCGATTTCAGATTCTTGGGCTTGGTCAGCTAACTCTTTGTACTTAGCATCTATTTGCTTTAAGATGCTCTCATTCAAATTAAGATTTACAACACGATTTTCATAATAAATAGGTTTGGTGGCGCCATCTTCCACCGACTGTGACATATCATACACATCAATGTAATTACCAAATACTTCCCTAGTGTCCTTATCATTCTCAGAAAGGGGTGTTCCAGTAAAACCGATATAGGTAGCATTAGGCAATGATTCCCGTACCAAGCGAGCCATTCCGCGTTGAACCTTACCTTCACGACTAACTCGTTCTCTTAAACCATACTGTGAACGGTGTGCTTCATCTGCAATCACAATGACATCTTCCCGATGCGTTAAAGCTTCTTCTGATTCTGCAAATTTTTGCATGGTTGTAAAGAATATACCATGGGATTTTCGGTCGTTTAATAGTTCTTTTAAATGATCACGTGAAGCCGCTTGAACGGGAGTCTGCCGCAAGAAATCTTGTGTTCTTGAGAACTGACCGTACAGTTGGTCATCTAAATCGTTTCGATCTGTTAATACGATAAAAGTAGGATGGTCTAGAACTCGCGTCATCAATTGAGTATAGAATACCATCGAGAGAGATTTCCCTGATCCTTGTGTATGCCAGAAAACACCCCCACGCCCATCCCCTTTGCCCATTGCTTCAAGGGTGGATTGAACAGCCTTATGAACTGCAAAATATTGATGATATTGCCCCATAATCTTGACAATCGTGGATTCTTTGTGTTCAAATACAATAAAGTTTTTAATTATATCCAAGAAGCGCTCTTTATGTAAGATACCTGCTAGTAATGTCTTATAGTCAGCATAATGTGACTTTTGATAATTACCATCTATTGACTTCCACTCCTTATACCAGGCTTCATTCGACGAAATTGTCCCAACTTTTGTATGAGTAAAGTCAGAAATGATATTAAAGGCATTGTAAACAAACAGTTCTTCAATATCATACTGATAATTTCTAATCTGACGATAAGCACTTGAGATATCAGATTGTGTAGATATCGCCGACTTCAATTCGATAACTACAAGTGGTAAACCGTTGAGGAAGATGACAATATCCGGACGCTTTTGATCTTTACCGATGAGAGTAAACTGATTCGTTAACATGAAATCGTTATTATCTATATCTTCATAATCCACTAAATGAACACGGGTTGTTTTCTGTTTACCAGCTAAGTAATGACTTACCTCTACTCCGTTTTGAAGATAGTCAAAGAAGCGTTCATTTCGACTCTCAAGTAATCCAGCGTCAATATGGGATACTAAATGAATGGCTCGCTCAATGACATCTAAAGGAACATCTGGATTAACTTGGACTAGTGAATCTTTCAAAACTTCCTCTGCCAACGGCACTTTATAACTCGCTCTTACGATTTCCTGTTGAGGGACAAAGTGATAACCCAAGTCTTGAATCTCAGCTACGAAAACATTCTCTAAGCCATCCTCCATAAAGCGTACATTTGACATCTTGTCACCTCCTATTCTACTGTGTCAACATCTCCTACTCGAATTTCACCTGACATGAGTTTTGGTAAAAGCAAATCTCTCATTAAAACTAATTTCTGATTCTGAGTATCTAACTTTTCAATTAAATCATTCACTGGGTTGATAATTTCATTAAAATCTTTCAAAACCTCTTTTGATGGTATAGCTAACTTTATTTTATTTATTTGGGTTACTTTAATACTAGGTTGTACACTTCCGATATTGTATGACACCAATGTTAAATGATTGTATTTAAACCATTGATACATAAATAGGATTAAGTCTTTATCAAATCGAAAGGCAACAACATTTTGAGCTATTGTACCTAAATCTTTTAAATATAACTTACAGTGACCAATACTACCTACTGTCGATAACAAAATATCACCATACTGTGGATGTCCACTTCTAAACCATGTTTTGTAAATTGTAGAGTCAACATATTTAGTTGCTTTACCATAATCAATAAGTCTATTAGAAGACTTTAATGTTGCCACATCTATTATAGGGAAATTTGTCTGTTCACTCGATAATGGTGGCGTTTTACCACGGTTATCTATAATTTCAGATATTTTTTCTAGAGTATTCACTTCCCAATTTTTAGGAATATTACCCACATCGCTATGGGTATAACCCCTCTCCAAGAATAGTTCAAAATCTACAATCCATGATTTAAAAATCGTTTGCGCTTGTTCTTCGAGATTAGCAATAATTGCATTATTATTTTCTATTTTATCATCGAAAGATGAGAGGAGATTAGCTATAGCTATCTGATCTTTGTAAGTAGGAAGTAATATTTCAAACTCTTTCATTACTTTTCCAGAAACTTCGGCAAATGTACTTCCACTACCTACATTTTTTATTTTATCTGTATTATATTTTAATAGGTAATAAACAAAATCAGAAGTAGTCACATTGCAGTTAGGAATTATAGACTTAAATCCTTGATTAGTCGAAACATCATTTGAAGCAATAGCCACATAACCAATAGGGGCTCTTGAAGAGAATATTACCGTTCCTTTAGGATATAATTTAGCACTGGATTTTTGTAAACCTAATTCAGTTATATTACGCTCGCCTTTACTTATATATTTTTTATTATAATTCGATAAGTCTTTAGGTGTGAGCCAAGGTATGGTTCCGTTGTCATAATATTCTTTTACTTTTGTAGAAGGTGTCCCACCACCCACAATTTTCCCTATAGTATTTAAGGTTGTTTTCTTCCAACCATCCGGAATGTTATAAATCAAATCCAATCCCACCTAACTGTTCTCTAATTGCTTCTTCTAGTTTATGAGACTCAGTGAGTAATTCTCCGAGCTCTGCAGTTAACCCTTCCATCTTTTCTTCAAATGGAATCCCATCATCTTCCACTTCTTCTAAGCCAACATAACGGCCTGGTGTTAAAACGAAGTTATTTTGTTCAATTTCTTCTAAATCAGCTTCATGAACATAGCCTAATCTTTGAACGTCTTCACCTTTCACGAAACGGTGATAGGCATTCGCAATTTTATCAATATCTTCTAAGGATAACTCTCGGTGAGCTCGCGAAACCATGTGACCTAGACTGCGCGCATCAATGAAGAGTGTCTTTCCTTTTTTCTTTTTATTTTTATTGATAATCCAAAGAGAAACAGGGATGCCTGTTGAATAGAATAATCGTTCAGGCATAGATATAACCGCTTCTACTAAATCATCTTTAATGATATTTGCACGAATTTCTCCTTCTCTCCCGCTGGAAGATAAGGAACCATTAGCAAGAACGAGACCTAACTTCCCATTCGGAGCCAAGTGATAAATCATATGCTGCATCCAAGCATAGTTAGCATTACCTTCTGGGGGTGTTCCGTATTGCCAACGACCGTCTTCTGCTAACTTATCGCCACCCCAATCACTCATATTAAAAGGTGGATTCGCTAAGATGTAATCTGCACGCATACTAGGGTGTTGATTATTATAGAAGGTGTCAGCAGCTCCTTGACCTAGATCTCCTTCTAATCCATGAATGGCTAAGTTCATTTGTGCCAATTTCCAAGTATTAGCGTTCGCTTCTTGTCCATAGATTGATAAGTCATTGACACGACCACGATTGCGTTCGACAAACTTTGCTGATTGAACAAACATCCCACCAGCCCCACAACATGGGTCATATACTCGCCCTTCATATGGTTCCAAAATCTCAACTAAGGTACGTACAATACTCGATGGCGTATAGAATTCTCCAGCGCGTTTACCTTCTTGTTCTGCAAACTGAGCGATTGCGTATTCATAAGTACGTCCTAAAATATCTTTAGAGTTACCTTGTTCTTTTAATTTTAGATTATCAAAAAGTGTGACGACCTCACCTAAACGTCTTTTATCAAGCTCAGGTCTGGCATAGTTTTTAGGTAAAATTCCACTTAAGCGGTCATTTTCCTTCTCGATTGAAACCATTGCTTCATCAATTACTTTACCGATTTCAGGTTGAATTGCATGTTTGGAGATATAGTCCCAACGTGCTTCTTCAGGGACGAAGAAAATATTTTCGGCTAAATATTCATCACGGTCTTCTTCAAAACCATCACCTTCAGCCACTAACTCTTCATAGCGTTCAATGAAACTATCTGAAATATACTTCAAAAAAATTAGTCCTAAGACGATGTTTTTGTATTCGGCAGCATCTATATTTCCTCTTAATTTATCTGCTGCTTTAAAGATTTCTTTCTCAAAGCCTAAATTGGCACTGTTCACTTCTGCTGACATATCATTACCTCTTTACATATTTTTTATTGAAAACGTAGTCTATACTAGAATTGTAAAATCTATATATATTATAGCATATCCCATATGATAACCCTTACCTAATTTGTGCTACTCTCACCAAGTTTTTTGGCGTAACTCATTATAAAGTTAAGTATCTACTATACCTTGAATGTTATGTATCAACTGAAGACAATCATCAAATGGACGTTAAGCACCCCACATCGATGGAAATCAATGCGGGGTGCTTTGTCCAAATTTTATATTTAAGAGTAAATCTTATGGCTACTATATCATTGGCACAATTGAACAGGTCGTTGTTAGACCTCAATTTGAAAACGACATATATGAAGTAAACTGGAATTCCAGAACTTCCTTTTACCCGAAATAAAATACATTACTATCAACTATGGCATCTCATGATAGGCTTCAAAAGCGCTTATTATTAACCGATCTAGTTCACTGAAGTTATATGGAAAAGCATTAACCCCACTAAATTCAATACTCTTAAGGCCATTTGAATAGTAGACTTCTAAATCCCATGATGTACCATCCAAAACTTCTTGGCCATAATCTCTGTCTAAGTAACTCTCACGCCATTCTCCCATGTTCAACCTTTTAACGGTATTTAAAAATTCTCGTTTACCCATTTTCTCTTTGGTGTTTTCTAAATCTAACTGTTGGAAATCATTGAGAGTTAATTCTTTACTGACTTCAACTAGTTCCTTCTCAAATGTCACCTCATAATTTTCAAAACCACCAAAATAGCCGCCTATACTGTACTTAATGCTTTGGATATAGTGGATATTATCTTGAAACTTTGAGGCAATCATATCTTCTTCTAAACGTTCAACATTACCGCCTAATCTCTCTATAGCCCTATAGGTATCACGTAAATACAAGCGGTGTTTATTTATTTTTGAAAGTTTACTTCTATCCGGACTCTTTAACACAGGCACGTTAGATTTTTCTATTTCGTACTTCAGTTGATTTATCTCTTCTTTAATTTTTAAACTATAGGCTTTTAATTCTTTTTCATTTTTTCCTTCCAAAACCTTTTGGTAGTGTTCTTTAAGTGTAAGCATCTCGGAAACTCCTTTACAACTTGCTGACAAAGTAGTGGGAGCGAACTATCTCTAGTTCCTTTTATTGTATTCAATCGTAATAAACTCCGGTAAATAACTAGGCGTACATCCTTTTGAGACGATTTCATCTTTATAAAGTCCCGTTCTCTCACCTAGTTCAATACAGCAGGCGCGATACTGCTCATCATAGACGCCGATCCAGCCTGCCATTATTTTTGATTTCCTTTATTGAAGTACTGGTTCATTTGTGACTTATCAGTTCTAGAAAAAAGTCGTTTAATGAAATTGTACTACATTAATTCACCTTCAGTATTTCAAATTTAAAGCCAAGGTATTGATAATTTTGTTTTCTATACATTTCTCTAGGAGTATCTGTTCCATCCGCGAGTAAAATGATTGTTCTGTTAGGATATGACGTCATCGCAAACTGTTGCAAACGACTTCCAATCCCTTTCTTTTGGTAGAGTTCACCAACGGATAAATCATCTATTTCAACTGTTTCTTTAGAAATAATAAGGTCGACGTAGCCTACCGCTACTCCCTTATAAAAGGCTAGTACTTGTTGGATCATTAGATTATCAAATTGACGGCGAGTAAGTTCTTTCTTCTGTTCAGCAAATTCTTCACCGAACTCCAAGTCCTGTTGATATTTCAGGTTGACCAAATTTTCTAACGTTTCCCGAGTTACGCTCTGAATCTCGATGTCAGAATTACCAGGTAATATAGGGAAATCTGTCGGCTTAATCGCGTACAATTCCAGCAACCCAACACCATATCCTATTTCCTTCAAGAATGCTTTTAAGTCTACTTGGGGGTTATAGTTAACAGGAAAAAGGAATTTGAGATGATTTTGACCTCTCTTCTGATGGAATTCTTTCAAATACTCCTCAGCTTTTATAAATTCCTGTAGGGTTGAGCCTTGTTTAAATTCAATGAAGTTACTGTCATACCTGACTAACATTTCAGGGTAATGATAATGTCGATAGTGTTCATTCTCTAAGACTATTTCTCCGAGTGTGTAAGTGTCAGTGAAGCTTATTTGGTTCATAGAAGGGTCCTTTCTTTCGAATCGGATCTTGAAGATAGATCGAAAAGAGTTCTTATATTACTTATTCAAAGAGGAACCAGAAATCGAGACATTTCTTGAAAATGGACCCATTGAAATTATTGATGAAAAACAGATTGCTTCCACAGCTAGAAAAGCAATTAATAATACAACGATGAAATCATCTGCCGCTTCTTTTGTTTCAGGACTTCCCGGAGGTGTTGCTGTTGTAGCATCAATCCCTGCCGATATTTTACAGTTTTATGACATGTCGATTAATTTAGCTCAAAAACTGATGTAC
>NZ_JBQKLF010000004.1:0-186539 GCF_052116365.1 Fundicoccus sp. Sow4_D5
TCGCGAGTGGGATAATTAAAATCAGATTCTCTGGTAAAATTAAATTCACCGAATTATTCACCATCTTTGGACACTTTTTCTAAGCGAACTCTCACACTCGCTATGTAATCCATACTAATTGTCCCACTCGGAGTTTGAGTGGAACAATTAAAACTTTAACGTGACCACTCGGAGTTTGAGTGGAACAATTAAAACTCTAATGTGACCACTCAGATTCCGAGTGGGACAATTAAAACTTTAATGTGTCGCCTCGAGAAATAAGTTCACGGGTTAGACAGGTGCGTGTAGAGCACCTTAATCAATCCCCCCTCCCCCTACCAACACAAAAAAACGAGCGATCAATTTATTTCAATCGATCGTCCGCCCGCCTTATATTAGTCCTATTTTTCCGAATAAGTTTAATTAAATTATTTCCTTCACGCGCCCAACAATGTTGGATTCAAGCATTACTTTAATCCCGTGGGGATGTTTGGGTGAATTTGTCAAAATGCGTTTGACGACGCCTTCCGTTAGTTTGCCTGTGCCTTGATCTTGTTTCTGCACAACTCTTACTTGTGAGCCGATTTGGATATTGGCTCTTTGTGTTCCTGCTGTCATAAACTGCCTCCTTCGTAATAAATTTGCGTGTAGCGGCGAACGTTCTCGACCTCGGACGATGAAAATGGATAATCCAAGGCGCCCGCCAATTCTTGTGATACTTCTAAATACAATGCTTGGCTGGTTAACAAGGCCTGCCAGATGGAGTTTTCATTCGATAAATCATAAGTAGACTGCAAACGCCGCTCGGTGTCCTCATCCAAAAAGTCCGGCAAAAATTTATAGGCCTTGCCCAAATCCAGCGAGTGCCCCGCTTGATAGACCGCTCGCCAGGCCAACACCTTTAACAATTCCTGACGCACAATCTGTTCGAAATGAGCCGTCGCATACAGATACTCCCCGCGACATAAACCCTTCACCACGTAAGTCGACACCCACCAAAACTCATTACATGCCTTGGCAAACACCTCCGCCGCAGGTAAATGTGTGTGGTACATGACCTCTTGCGACTTTGGCGGACCAAGCAAACGCTGATCCTTATCCAGCAAAACCTGCACGGATGCTTCCACCGCTTGATAATGCTCCCATTCAGCCAGTGGCAGCACAAATAAATCAATCCGATTACCATCTTCAAACAACATCAGATAGGACAAACCCTTTTCAAATGGCGCTTCCGGCTTCTGCATTATCAACCGCGGACCGAAATAATCCAACCACTCATCACTTGCTTCAAAACCAACAATATCACTGACAAAATAAGACACATCGTAGTCTTGAAAAGAATCCCGAATGACAGCCGCCTTCGACCTTGACCCCTCTAACGTAATCAAGCGAATGTGTTCATTCTCTTTGGCAAAACTGAGCAACAAAGCCAGCATATCTTCTTCTGTTCGAATGGCAACCCCCTCCTCACTAATAGAAAATAGGAAAGACGCTCACATTATCCGGAGCGTCTTAGTCTCATGTTAGTAATCTGCGTTATGAATCACATCGGTCACATCATCATCATCTTCCAATGCATCAATCATCTTTTCAAATTGTTCGACACTTTCTGCTGGCAATTCGATTGTCACATTGGGGATCATAGCTAGCTCAGCTTGTGCTAACTCATAGTCAGCTTCCAACACCTCGCGAACCGATTGGAAATCCGCTGGGTCAGAATAGATTTCAAAGACTTCATCAGATGTTATTAACTCCTCGGCACCTGCTTCAAGCACAGCCAACATCATCGTATCTTTATCCACCTCTAAACCTTCTCGCTCAACTGCAAGATAACCTTTGCGCTCAAATTGGAAAGCGACAGAGCCTCTTTCCCCCAGCGTGCCGCCATTATGGGTGAAGGCGGTTCGGACTGAGCCACCCGTGCGGTTACGGTTGTTAGTTAAAGCATAAACTAATACAGCCACACCATTTGGTCCATAGCCTTCATAACTCACTTCATCATAATTTTCACCAGCGCCAGCATCGGTAGCTCGCTTGATGGCGCGCTTAACATTCTCGTTGGGTACGTTAGCTGATCGCGCCTTATCTAAAGCTTGACGAAGCGCTGGATTTAATTCTGGATCTGCACCATTTTTAGCGGCCACATAAATTTCACGCGCTATTTTTTGAAATATTTTGCCACGTTTGGCGTCTTGTGCATTTTTACGGCCTTGTATATTTTTCCATTTTGAATGTCCTGCCATTTCCTCACGTCCTATCTTGTAGTCTCTTTAGCTTATCATATTGCCTTGTTAGCGACAAATCCGACTCAACATTCTAATCAATCTGTAAATTTCGGTGGAATTGATGTAATACCGTATTTTTCATACTGGCTCTTCATTTGCTCTTGACGTTCTTTAATCACCAGTAGTTTCGAAGTTCCATGACACAATAATTTACCGCTTTGGTCAGTAATGGTCGCTTCCGATAGGCAGACCGTACGCCCAACCTTAACTGCTTTTGATGTAACAATCAACGTTCCCTTTGTAACGGTTCCCAATAAATCAGCCTTTAGATCAATCGTCGTCAAGCCATCCGCTTCATCTAGCTGGCCGTATGCCGCCCAGTAAGTCGCGCTATCGATTAAAGATTCGTAGACACCACCATGAATGCCACCATAAGGATTCAAGTGTTTTTCTTCTACTATCATTTCCATGCGGCAAGAATCAATGCCCAACTCGATTGTTTTCATTCCTAATAGCGAAGCGAATGGACTCGCGTTCGCAAATTTTAATAAGACGTCTATATGTTCTGGATTTAATGTTTTCATGTTATGCTCCCTTCAATTATACCCTGTCGAAATACTATGTATTACTTATATTAACCAGTGCTATGACCGTTTTTCAGCCTCTAGAAGATCCTTTCACCTCGCGTGACTAGGGCATTCCCCACCAATCTTTGTCAAATCCAGCCAAACAAAAAAAGCGCCTAGCCACACACGGTAGACACTCTCCATTGATTTCTCTTAGCCTAAGCCAACAGACGCTTTCAATTGATCAACTAAACGTGCAATGTTCAAGGTATCCTGATGGGACATCAAAGGACTCTCAAGCTTTTGCTCACGAAGACAGTCAACCGCATGCTGAATTTCACTATAGAAATCGTCATGGTCGTAGCCAACGTCAATCCGCTCTGTTTCCCCATCAATCGTCAACTCATAGCTAGCCGCCCGGTGGAAATCTGGAATACGTACTGACCCCTTCGTTCCTTCAATGATAGCAACCGTCTCAGTTTCACGGTCAAAAGCCGTTTCAATCACACCTGTCACTCCACCTGCTTCCAGAGTCGCGTTAACATAAATTTCAATATTATTCGGATGCATCACATACTCAACCTCCACCACTTCCATCGGCGACGGCATAAAATCCTCCAGGACTGATAGATTGTAAACGCCCATATCCAACAACGTCCCGCCTTGCACCGGTTCGAAATGATAGCTCGACGTCGCCTCATTGAACACATGACATAAAGAAGTCGTCACTTTACGAATTTCACCAATTTCTCCCTGGTCAACACGAGCCTTTAACTCGATATAAGCCGGCACAAATCGACTTTTCTGCGCCTCCATAAAGAAAACTCCCTCAGCGGCCGCTAAATCTATCATTTCCTTAGCTTGAGTATGTGTCAAAGCCGCAGGCTTCTCACATAATACCGCCACTTTCGCCTTCAAAGCTTGCTTAACCCACTGAGCATGGTATTTGTGCGGCACCGCAATATAGACTGCGTCGACCGCTGGATCCTCCAATAAGGCTTGATAGCTATCGTAAGCACGCTCACTGGGATGAACTGCACGAAACTGCTCGGCCTTCTCCATCGTACGACAAGCCACCGCATATAAACTCGCCCCCTCAACTAACTCTAAAGCTTCCGCAAAGCGATTCGCAATATTGCCTGCACCAATAATTCCCCATTTGACCATTTGACACCTCAATCTCTAAATTTTCCTACTTAAACAATAAGCGTTTCCAACCTCAAGAATAGCACAATCCGTCACATTCTCAAAACAATTTAACTAGTTATTGACGCAACCTAGTGAAAGCTCGTATCCCGATCTGATTGACCCTTTCAAAGCCCAGTGACTCGTAAAACAACTGCGTTTTCTCGGTATCATCAGTCATCAAATGTAATTGATAAACTTTTGAGAATTCGGACACAATAAGATTCAACAATTTCTGGCCAAGGCCACGGCGTTGAAAATTTGGATGAATTAATAAATCTTGAATAAAAACAATTGAATAGCCATCGCCAACCACACGAATGATGCCGACTAATTGCTCCCCCTCAAAAGCAGCCAATACTTTTAAGGAATGTTTGAAGGCACTGCGTAACATTTGAGGATTTTGCGTATAATTGGTCCAGCCAACACTTGCATAAAGCGCCAAAACTTCTGCCTCTTGATAAGTTTCATAGACCTGAATCGTCACCGTCATCTGTTCCACTCCCTTTCTAGACCACCTAAAAGACAAACTAAAAAATACCAACTATTGACTAATAAAGACAAACACATTGAGCGCTTGCCACTTAGACTTGTTTGTCTTAAATATTAACACAGTTACTTCATTCATTGCAGTCGCAAGCATGAAGTCCTGTTAATTTCCACTGCCACATCCCATGATTAATGCTCCTTAATCGCAGCCTATCAACTTTTCCATAAGGAACCCCACCTGATAGGCTTCTACTCAATAACTCTTACTCAAAACGAAGAACTTTTAGACGGCTTGATCCATTAAAAGCCAAGTTCTCACTTAGATTCTATTCCATAAAGAATCCCCCTTATAGACGGTTGCAAAAAGCAGCCGTCTATAAGGGGGATTTGTTAGTCATTCTGATAGCAGACCTTCATCAAGTGCAAGCTCACTAATTGTTATAAGTCTGTTTCCGAACCACCTGTGACACCATAAATTTGACCAGTGACATAACTGGCTTCTTGAGAAGCTAAGAAGACATACACTGGGGCTAATTCAACAGGTTGTCCAGCACGTTCTAAGGTCTCTGATTGACCAAAAGTTTCTAAATCGCCGTCTAATTTCCCGCCATCTAATTGGAGTGGTGTCCAAATGGGTCCCGGTGCCACACTATTCACGCGCACACCTTTTTTACCAAAATACTTGGACATTCCAACTGTAAAGTTTGAAATGGCCGCTTTGGTTACTGCATAATCCAATAGTGAAGCAGATGGATCTGTCGCTTGAACAGAACTGGTTGTGATGACTGCACTCCCTGCTTTTAAATGCGGTTCAGCCGCCTTTAAGGCCTCATACATACTTATAATATTGACTTGGAACGTATCATTTATTTGTTCCATTGTTAAATCCGTTAAAGTTTCTGTTGCGATTTGTTGGGCGGAATTTAAGACTAGAATGTCTAAGCCACCTAAAGCTTTGACGGTTTGTTCCACTAATTGCGTTGCGACACCTTGTTGACGTAAATCGCTAGGAATAGCAACGGCCTTACGACCGGCTGCTTCAATTAACTTCGTCACCGCTTCGGCATCTGGCTCTTCGCCTGGGAAATATTGAAAGACGACATCAGCACCTTCACGTGCATAAGCAATAGCAACGGCTCGTCCAATCCCCGAATCAGCACCCGTAATTAGCGCACGACGCCCTTCCAAACGCCCCTTACCTTCATAAGACTCTTCTCCACAATCTGGTACTGGCATCATGTCTTCTTGTAAAGCGGGTGATTTTGCAATTGCTTCGTTTTCTTGTGAGAAACCTTCTGTGTAATATTGCTTTCTAGGATCTTTGACTTTGTCATTTGTCATAAAATTGCCCTCTCTATGTTTAGATACTCTTAGTATAGCATGCAAGAAAACACATCGTTAATGATATGCAAGCTCTAATACCTAAGCACATGATAAAGAAGCTAAGGACATTCTTTTCTTTATAAAATATTAATTTTTATAAAGAAAAGGTTAAACCAACAATCCCTTCAATCATTAAGACATCCAGCAAATGAACGAGTAGCCAAACACCGACGCAAAGTGTGAACAAAGCACTCAAGGGGACAACAATCTGGAATAATAAATGTTTCGTTTTATGACGGGCGATTCGCATGGCCAAAAGCGCACCCACGCCTCCTAAACACACACTTGAAAGAACTAAACGCTTTTCTGATAGACGATAAGCCCCGCTTCGCGCTAGCTTTTTATCTTTTGTAAATAAATAATAACTATAACTATTTAAAACCAATAATAATACCATTGCAATCAGTATTCCTTCGATTTTTCTCATTCCTTTCCTAAAAAAACACCTTCTAATCATAATGTTTAGAAGGTGTCGATTAGATTTAAATTAATCATTTTCAAAAGCCAAAGCTTCTTCTGCTTGTTTTACTTCAAAGTCATCTAACATCACACGAACTTCGTCAGTTGACTTGGTATCCATTAAGGCCACACGTAAATCACTTGCGCCACGGAATTCGCGCACATATATTTTGAAAAAGCGTAAGAGCGGTCTGAAATTACGCGGCTCTTCAGTAGAATGTTGATCAAATAAATCAAGATGTAATCTCAATAGATTCAATAAATCCTTGCTGTCGTGCTCTTTAGGTTCGATTTCAAATGCATAAGGATTGTGGAAGACACCGCGACCAATCATCACACCATCCACGCCATATTTGTCAACTAATTCTAAACCAACTTGACGATTGGGAATATCACCGTTAATCGTTAATAAGGTATTCGGCGCAATTTCGTCACGCAATTGTTTAATTTCCGGAATCAATTCCCAATGTGCATCCGCTTTACTCATTTCAACTTTCGTACGTAAATGAATCGATAAGTTTGCAATATCTTGCTCCAATAAATGTCTCAACCATGTACGCCATTCCTCAATCTTCGCATGACCTAAACGCGTTTTAACACTGACTGGTAAACCACCCGCTTTAGCCGCTTGAATCAAATCAGCTGCCACTTCAGGACGTAAAATCAAGCCTGCACCGCGTCCATGTTTAAAGACGTTTGGCGCCGGACAGCCCATATTTAAATCGATGCCCTTGAAGCCCATCTCGGCCATCCCAATGCTCATACGCTCGAAGTATTCAGGCTTATCCCCCCAAATATGCGCCACAATCGGCTGCTCATCCGCTGTAAACGTCAAACGCCCACGTACACTCTCGATACCATCTGGATGACAATAGCTCTCACTATTCGTAAATTCCGTAAAGTATACATCCGGTGCCGCCGCCTCAGCAATCACATGACGAAAGACGACATCCGTCACGTCCTCCATCGGCGCTAATACGAAAAATGGCCGTGGCAATTCTTGCCAAAAGTTTTCTTTCATTTTCTCACAAATTCCTTTCATTCACACTCGCTCTTCCCTTTGATTCTTGAACCAAAGTCAAACAGCCAGTCAATCTCCCGTTTATAAACAAAGAAAAAGCAGATTTAATCTGCTCATTTAAAGTGCATTTAATTGTTATTAGTCCTATATTCCAAGAAATTCTATTGTAACAAACTTCGCTCAAAAAGACAGTACTAATTGCACTCTGGACGCTTTTTTAGAGAATTTTTAAGCAATTAAGTCCGCTTGTAACCAGTCATTAGACACAATGACGCGCTTTGCTTCATAAACAGATGATCAGCCTCGTAAATAATCTGGACTTTCACCCCTTCAACATTCTGCCGCTAGTTTACGGCGGTTAAAACCAGGATGAATGCTATCCGACTAAACGCTCCAAATTTTATTCTCGCCTGATAACAATAAAAAACGCCTCCCTTGGCATAACTTTCGCCAAAGAAAACGTTCCCTTCAGAATAGGACTTTAAGCCACATGACTATTTATCAAAATCCATTAACTTCAAACCGACGGCCTCATCCTGACTCCGCTCAATAGTACCGTCTAACATAGTACCGTCTAACATAGTACCGTTTAACACCGTTGCATAACTCTCCATTGTGACACTCGTATAAGCTTCGTTTAAATGTCCACCAATTGTCGACAGATCACTACGCCCCAGCACAATATGTAAGGGCGGATGGTACTTGCCGTCATTTAAAGTCAAGCTTCCCGTTAAAGAGAGTACCTCAAATTCTTCTTCTAATTGGTGTTTTTCATAATCACGCGTATTTAGATGGAAGAACGCTAAATCAACCTTATCCACAGCGCCAATGCCAGTAATAGTCGCCGCTTGAATTGTCCCCTTTTCAGTTAAAGCCTCCATACTAGCCATGATTTTCTCACCAACTGCTAATTTCACAATAATCTGTTCACCAAATAGTTTGTATTCCAAGCCAAATTCTCCTTTCGAAAGTGGTCTTCCTAGCCAATCTAACCGTCGCTTACTCTACTTTAGTCTATCGAAGCTTGCCCTTAGTTTTTTTAAAAAAAGAAGATGCTCGACAGCTTGTGGACCTAAGCCTCCGCTACCAATAGAAAATCCCCGTCTAAGCGACAGGTGTCAGCTTGAAAACGGGGCTTCTCGCTATTTTCTAAATTCTTCAAACAGTTGCTCGAATTTGGCAGTAGCTTGGCGGGACTTATTTAAATGGGTCAGATTGTGTTGATAATTCTTCGCCATAAAATGATAGAAGATAATATCAACGGCATACATCTGACTCAACAATGAGATGGTCGCGCCACTTCTGAGTGGTGCTTCCTGCGTATCAGCTGTTGTCAGGCCAATATCGGCTAATTCTCTTAGCGGGTTAAGGGAGTCTTTCGTTAAAGAAACCGTGTTTAAGCCGAGGTCATTCGCCAGTTCCATTAACAATAAACCTTCTCCTTTATCGCCACTATTGGAGATACCGATATAAACACACCCTACTTCAGCGATTGCCATCAATGCCGACATTTCGTGCGCATCTTGCGTACAAAAGACTTGCTTGCCAATCCGGTTAAATTTTTGTTTGATGTCTGAGGCAACTAAAAACGAAGCGCCCAGACCATGGATAAACATTGCGGGAGCTTGAGCAATTAAATCAACAACTTGATCAATCGACTCATCTTCTAAGACTTCATTGGTTTTTTCAAAGAAGAAATTAGTATTAAATAATAATTTTTTCTTGATGTCTTCTAGAGCCTCATTAGGGGCAATATCGGTCAAGAGTCCCGCATCGATTTGCGCCGACTGTGCTGAGAGCTGTATTTTGAATTCGGTGAAGCCTTTAACACCAATCGAATTACAGAAACGGATGACTGCGGCTGAACTTGAACCGGCCTCGGCTGCCAACTTGGTGGCACTCATTTGAATAATCTCCGTCGGTTTCTTCAGAATAAGTTCGCCAATTTTCCTTTCGGATACAGGCAATGACGGTAATTGGCTTTTAATTGTCATCAATAATGTTTGAGCCACTTCGTTACTCCTCTCGTCATCTTTTTATCTATCTATTATACTTTATGCTGTTGATTAAAGTGATGCGTCGATTTCAGTTGCTTCCATAGCTTCTGCTGGTACACCGAACAAGTAAGTTGCGATGAAACCACCAACGTATGCTGCGACTAAACCTAAAGCATACCCCCACCATTTGCCATCAGCAATTAATGGAAGTAAAGCAACACCACTTGGTCCAACGGCAGTTGCGCCAACTTGACCAATCGCACCGATTACAGCACCACCAATACCACCACCAATACAAGCTGTGATGAATGGACGACCTAAAGGTAAAGTAACTGCATAGATTAAAGGTTCGCCGATTCCTAGGATACCTACGGGTAATGACCCTTTAATGATGTTAGTTAATTGTTTGTTTTGGCGACATTTCATCCAAATCGCGAATGAAGCCCCCACTTGCCCCGCACCTGCCATCGCAAGGATTGGTAATAATAAAGTTGAACCAGTCTCAGCAATCATTTCAATATGGATTGGTGTTAATACTTGGTGTAAACCAAACATTACTAATGGTAAGAAGGTTGATCCCAGTACGAAGCCGGCAAATGCGCCACCTACTTCAAGTACCCAGTTAATACTACCAATTAAACTAGCTGAAATCACACCTGCGATTGGCATAATTAGGAAAATTGTGATGAGTCCCACTACAATTAATGATACAGTTGGTGTCACAATAATATCTAATGAATCTGGCACAACTTTGCGTAATTGTTTTTCAACGATTGATAGAATGAAGACTGCAAAGATTACTCCGATCACCCCACCTTGACCAGCACTTAACGGATCACCCGTGAAAAGGTTAGTCAGTGGTTGGTCGACGTTCATACCGTTTAAGTACACAACCCCGGCAATAACCCCACCAAGACCTTCAGTCGCGCCAAAGACTCTTGCAGCATTAATACCAATATAAACGTTCAGGTAAGCAAATAAACCATTTTGTAAAATTTTCATAACTGAGAAAATTTGTGTCCAAGAGTTTGGATCAAGTGTTCCAGCCGTCATTAAGTTTTGAATAATCGACGCAATCCCACCAATAATCCCTGCCGCAACAAAAGCTGGAATTAACGGAACAAAAATACTTGCGATAATATTTAAGGCACGTTTGAATGGTGTATCATTTTTCTTTTTATAAGCACTTTTTACTTCTTGAGTGATTCGTTGGCCTTCAGCACGACCATCCGTTAAAGAAGTGTCTAAGTTTTCATTGATACTCGCACCTTTTTCTTGACCAGCCATACCTGCCATTTGAGTCGCCACTTTCTGAGCAGTCCCTGGCCCCACAATCACTTGCAGATTGTCACCATCTTGCACAACACCCAAAACGCCCTCAATTTTCTTTAAGGCCTCTTGGTCAACCTGCCCCGCGTTTTTCAAATCAATTCTTACACGCGTCATACAGTTATAGACTTTCGTCGTATTTGCGTGCCCGCCAATGTGCGCGTAAATCCCTTGCGCAATTCTTTCTTCTTTCGATAATGCCATTTTATTTCCTCCTTTTAATCTCCTAATAAAAACACTCATTGCAAAATATGACTCTTATAGCGTCTGGTGAATAAAACCTTTTGCTTGCTCTAGTTTCGCTGTCGCCTCCTCTTTGTTTGAGCCTGTTAAAATCATAACGATAGCCAATTTAACATGCTTATCCGCTGCTTCAAAAGCCCTTTCTGATGCTTGATAATCACAGTCTGTGGCTTCCATAATAATTCGTTTCGAACGTTCTTCTAATTTCTCATTAGTCGCTTGCACATCGACCATCAAGTTTTGGTAAACTTTACCAATCCCAATCATGGATGCTGTCGAAATCATATTTAAAATCAGTTTTTGAGCTGTCCCAGCTTTTAAACGCGTGGAACCTGTTAAAACTTCCGGTCCACAATCCACTTCAATAGGCATTTGACTGTACTGACTAATCTCACTATTCAAATTACAAGCAATCGTGGCGGTACTTGCGCCAACTTGCGTTGCATATTCCAAGGCACCAATCACATAAGGCGTGCGACCGCTGGCCGCAATTCCTACAACCGTATCTTTAGCGGTTAAATTTAAAGCGACTAAATCTTCCTTACCTAAGACGGTCGAATCTTCAGCCCCCTCAACCGCTACGGTCATCGCTTGTTCACCGCCTGCAATTAAACCAACGACCATTTCTGGTGACACACCAAAGGTCGGCACGCATTCTGCAGCATCCAAGACACCTAAACGGCCACTAGTTCCAGCCCCCATATAAATAAGACGGCCACCTTGTTTAAATGAGGCAATCGCAGCTTTGACGACCGCTTCAATGTCTGGTAACGCTAATTCAACTGCTACTGGTACTTTGCGATCTTCTTGATTCATTTTCGCCAACATCTCTGCTAAACTCATTCCATCCAAATTCATGGTCTCTCGATGACGACTTTCGGTCGTTAATTTATCTAAATTCATTCTATTTCCTCCCAATCAAACTCAAACTTTTGTCCCGGTCCACAATAATTGACTAAGTCCCTATAGTCACTTTGAATATGACCTAAAACATTGACACGTTCATCTGCTTTTAATGCTCTTTTCGTTACCTGAACTTCTCCTGCATATCGTTCATAAGCGTCATTGTCAATCGTAATAGTTCCTTTCGGCCGCTTGGCTGCCTTGCTCAAAGCCTTGACCGGCTGACTTTTCCGCAAGCGTGCCTCGGCACTTCGAATCACATCTCTCGCTCCATCCAGACGGTTGCTGTGGCGCCCTTTCAAGCTAGTCACTTGTTGCTTTATTAGTTGATCATCGGCTGGCGTTATGCCTTGAGCTAATCGAATGGGTAACGTGAGGACATCTTCTTTTATATACTTCTCAAACAGCATGATTGCCTTAGCTGATAATTGTGGATCACCTATGTAAATATGGTCGACTTTAAAGCGTTTGACCATTTCAAGTGCCGCCACAAATGCTTGGCCACCGCGGTGTTTTTCTAGTGTGGGTAATGTTTCATAGAGTGGCCCTCTCAAGCGTTGATCCCCTGGTACAAAAGCCATGACCGTAAAGCCTTGCGCCTGCAACCACAGATTTTTCAACTCAAATTCTTGACTCCCTAATCCTGTTTCTGGCCTTGGATAATAATTATGCCAGGCCTCCATCCGCGTGAAATCGGCCTTTGCAGCTTTCAATTGTGACACGTCAGCTTGTGTGAGCGTGCTGGCGTTTAAAGCAATCTTTATGTGCTGACTTAAGCCGGCAATCACCTGATTTGAAATACCATAGTCCATTCGAAGGCCCGTAATCCCCCAGTCCACTAAGGGAAAAACATTGTCAAAGTCCAAACCTAATTTAGCTAACGCATTCCCTGAAATATCAATGACTAATTCCAAGCCGTGTTCTTTGGCAATGGCCCCAAGACTTTGCAATCGTTCCAAGATTGGTCCGTTCTCTTCTTCTGGTATATGAATCGACGAGAAGATCCCCTTGAAGCCGGCTACTTTCATGGCTTGTATATACGCCAGATGTTCATTGGTCAAAGCCTCATTGAGAAAAATTGAAAAGCCAAACATCGAACCCCTCCTTGTAATCGTTTTCCTTCATCTTTATTATACTGACGTAAAATAATATTTCAAGTATTTTGCATAATTATTCATTTACATAAAACTTAATTTTACAAATAGGTCGGTTTTTCAGGCGAAAACAAGCAAAAAAAGACCCAGAATGGGTCTTTTGCTTGATTAATGTTCGTTTGGATCGTCAAGGTCATCTTGTTGCGTTTTGTGAACGGTACCTGGCTTATGTTCAATGGCACCATAGACCGTAATCATCTTCACATCTTCCTTACCTTCATTAATGATATTGTGCCACATGCTTGCTGGGACGAGCACGCTGTCACCTGCTTTAACTAAGTGTTCTTCTAAGTTATCTTCCATCTTTCCGACTTGTGCGGTTGCTTGCCCTTGAACGATTTGGTAAAGCTGGTCAATGCCAGCATGGGTTTCGAGTCCCATCTCAGTGCCTGTTGGAATTGTCATTAAAGTGATTTGTAAGTTAACACCTGACCAAAGCGTGGTTCTAAAATTATCATTCTCGAGTGCCAATGCTTCTAAACTATCAAATCTTGGTATTTTGCCATTGTCTGTAAAATCAAAACTCATTGTAAACGCCTCCTTGTTAAGGTAAGTGTAATTCAAAAATCAGTCGACAAGCAAGAAGGTTTAGTTGGTGTAAGCACTCTAGGGTTTTCGTTCCTATTTTGCTATAATTGTTTTAAGGAAGAAGGTGGGCCGTTGGAGGCAAAACATTTACAATTAGTGGCGTCGGGGCCTGAGGAAAAGGTTTGGCTGGCAGAGATTACGGATGAGGATGAAACCTTTAAGTTAAAGCGAGATTTCTTGCCGGAAAAACAGGCCAGTATTTGGGATTTGTATCCGGGCTGGTATCAAATTAATGGTTTGGTGCCTGGTTTGGCGCCTTTTCAAAAGGAATACGTCAAGGTGGAGCATGGCGAAATGACGCGTTTTCTGAATTTTCGTTGGATGATGCAGGAGTTGCCCAAAATCAAGGCCTACGAGCCGCAGCGTTTAGAGCGCGTCAAACATCAAATCCGTTTGGAATTGGATGAAATCAAAGAGGCGGCTCCTTATGAGCCAGTGGCCGAGGCGATTGAGCGTCAAAAAGAAGATTTGGATCTATTGGAGTCGTCGAGCCAGGCGATTGCCAGTTTGGGCATGGTGCGTAAGCGAAAAGCTGCGATTATTAAGCAATACAATGACCATTTCGAAAATTGGGAGGAACATTGGGACTAGAATTGGAAGCTTTCGGATGACATAATGGCGGAGTATTGCCTTTGCAAGGCTTGCCGATAGCATTCTGTGAATTTTGATGAATTTAGGCTTTAATTTCCGCGATATTCTTAAGGTAATTAAATATTTAACTTTTAATGTGTTAACTCGCGGTTTGAGTCGACATGTTAACTGGTCTAACGTGTCGACTCGATCTCCAGTCGACACGTTAGATTTGTTGCCGCAAGTCAAATTTCTAACAAGAACTTTAGCGAACGAGTATGTGCCAATTCTACTATTCAAGGTGTCAATAATTAGTCATTTAGCTATCTCGCTACTTTCATAAAATCGTCACGCAATGCAATGGAGTGACTCCTTTAGCTTTCTTTGAAGAAGCACTCGGCTCCAAGGTCTACCTGAAATGCTACACCACTACCAGAAAACATAAAGGTGTCCGACTCTGACTAGTCGGACGATTCATACAAGAGCCAGCTCGCTTCTTTCATAAAAGCGTCACGCAATGTAATGGAGTGACTCCTTTAGGTTTCTTTGAAGAAGCACTCGGCTCCAAGGTCTACCTGAACTACACCACCCCAAGGCACCACAAAAATCACCCAACAACCAGTACTATACCAGTCATCGGGTGAGGCTTAGCGTCTATTCAATTTTACTGTTAATGTTTAATGGCCTCTAAACACTTAAGCACATAAATTATTTGGCTGTGTCGACTTGCGCTTGGAAAGTTTTGGCACCCGCAAAGCCTGCGAATGAACTAATAACTAAGGCGATTAACATACCAAAGAATACGTATAATGAGTATCGGGCCGTAGCATTAGCGATTTCTTCTGCTTGGATGCGTGCGTCTTCAATCGCTTGTTCCGCATCTGCTCTTAATTCCGCAATCGCAGTTTCGGCTTCGGCTAACATTTGCTTCGCTTCTTCAGTGGCTGCAGGATAACCTTCCTGAATATTCTGCACAGCCTCTTCGACTTCTTGCTCTGTTAAATCTGAGTTGTCCGCGATTGCTTGCGTCAAGTCTTCTTCATCAATTTCAGCAGCAAGCCCTTCGACACGCTCTTGAATCGATGTCGTGACCTCGTCAAAGACTTGGGCTGGATCTTCGCCATCAACTACAATACGTTTACCCGCATCAGAAATTTCATTCACGGTCGCATCTAATTGTCCTTGTAAATATTCAGGTTGTAATTGCTCAATATCTGAATTTTCTAGGGCATCGACCACATCTTGTTCTAAGTCCATCGTTGATAAATCAACATTCACATTCTCTGAAATTGTTTGGAAGGCCTCTTCGGATAAGTTGCCAACTGCGTCGCCCGCTGTCGCTAAAGTTGTACCTACCGCATCTCCCGTCACACCGACTAAGGAGCCAACCGCATTAAAGGCTGAAGTTGCAGTGGATGTCATTAAAAAGAACATCGCGATTAAGCTGACTGCCCAAGTTAAGAAACCATGAACAAAGCCGGCGCGACTCGCGGTTAAACCAGCCACGTAACCTGCCAAACCTAAAGAAACGACTAAAGCAAAAATGATCCAAATAACTAAGCCCATGCCAACACCTTTTAAAGGATTGGCGGCGGTTAAGTCTGGCGCTCCAAAACCAATCGACGCTCCTACTAATGAAAACATCAAGCTAGTCGCAATAAAAGTAACAAATCCGGCAAAAATACTGGCCCATGAAATATTCAAACCTGCTTCTCTTGACGGTGCGTCATATACATATTTACTGAAAAAATTACCTTTTCCCATTTCATTCACCTCTCTAAAATTAGTTTATCGACAAGGCAACGTTTGCCCTTTTTTCATACGTTGCGTTAACAATGCATAAGTTTATTACAAACGAGATACATCCTCTTTACATTTTGTTAACTTCTATAAACTATCGTAAACCGGAATTATATTTTTCTCAATTGATACGCTCACTAACTTTCATTCAATCCCCTCTAATATTTCGCCGTAAATTTTATAATAATATTGTACCTTTATATTGTGGGCTTAATATCTTCCGAATGAACTAGCTTGGTTTGCTTTAGGTAGCCAAACTAGCCTATAATAAACTTACAACATCCTTAGGAGGTTCAAATGAAAACACTCAAGACACTGGCAAAATATCTCTGTAAATATCTCCCGCCACTTTGGTTGCTCCTTTATTTATGGCCCAACAAGCAAAAACAATGGCCTTTTTTCGCGGATGCGACAGACAAACCTTATAACATTGCCCACCGTGGCGGTCCTGCTTTAGCGCCTGAAGAAACGTTGGAGGCTTTTACCAAGGCCGATGAGGTCGGTGCGGATATGTTTGAATATGATGTTCACATCACTAAGGACGGTCATTTAATTGCCAGTCATGACCCGACGGTTGATCGCGTCACAACGGGAACTGGGCTAATTAATGGTATGACACTCGCAGAAATCAAGGCCCTTGATGCTGGCGAGAAGTTCGTTGATCTGGATGGTAAGCACGCTTTCCGTGGCAAAGGCATTACGTTAGCAACTGTTGAAGAAATTTTCCAAACCTTCCCAAATAAGCGGGCGGTGATTGAACTAAAAGACACGAATCATCCGGCTTTATATGAAGCAATGGTCCAAGAAATGTGGCGCATTGTGCAAAAACATCAGATGGAAGACAAGGTAATCGTGGCCAGTTTTGACCATGCGATTAATCAGCGTTTCAAAGAAATTTCCAAAGGTCGTGTCGCAATCGGGGCTGGTGAAAGCGAAGCCACGCAATACATCGTCAAGATGGTGTTGCGACTCAACTCTCTGGCCAAAACAGATTCGCAGGCCCTACAGTTGCCGCTCAAACAACGCGGTATTGATTTGACTCAAAGAAACATCGTCAAAGGCGCCCGTCGCCAAGGCATCGATATTTACTACTGGACAATCAATGACCCGATAACCATGCGCAAACTTTTGCGTCAAGGCGTGGACGGTATCATGTCGGATAATCCCGACTTGCTACAAAAGGTTATGGATGAAGAATTTCGGAAAGCCTAAGTAAGCGTCACTGACCAAGCATTTCACCAAAATAAAACACCTCAACGACCGTTTTTTCAAGGTCGCTGAGGTGTTTATTAATTGTCGTTTGGATTTCGGTAATGAACTATCACTTGATATGTCAAAACCTCAGGGTGCAAGGCTTTTTCCAAATGTTGTAAGAGTAACATCAGCCAACTGAAAGCTAAGAAAAAAGCAATTAATTCAAAGCCAGTTAAGGTGATATAGTCACCTACCATATAGAGAGTCGTTACTGCGACCAAGACCGCCCCTAGCGCATACGACAACCATTGAAATTCACGCGTTACTTTTGGCAGTAGCCACTTGACCCCAATAATCATCAAGATGATCATAATTACCAACATCTCAGCTGACTTATTATGATAGTATGGCATCCTGCCTGGCCCATCTGCTGGGAAATAGCCTACCATGCCTAAACTAATAGCGGTGATTGTCAACAAGATACGCAAAATACTTGCACCTAAATGCTTAGGGAACTGCTCTTTCAAGCCGACAAAAATATAATCGACCAAGGCAATCATCAATAAAGCCGATAAAATCAGGGTTGAATTAAATTGCCAAGAACTTGTCGCCTGATTTGACCCTAAAAAGCTCAAGTGAACTTGCCACCACTCTTCTTGATTATTTGTCACCATTGCGATGACTACACCCCCTAATACGACAAACACCAATAGCTTCGTCATAACGGAAGGCGATAGAATCAAAACGAAATGAATCATTAAGTAATGCACCAAGGCAAAGACAATAAAAGCCAATAAAGTGGACAGATAGAGATCCAAATAAAGATTCACAAACAAAGTGGATAACAAATAAAACAAGAAGAGCATGGCGATTAGAATGATGATGGCAAAGGAAATAAGGATGGTCGGGAAATTCCGCCAATAAATTTTCTCTAGATGCGAGTAGCCCTGCCTTTTCCAGCGGACGAAATAAAAAGCAAAAGTCAAGACGCCACTCACGACGCCTAAGGCGGTCACTGTACTCCCAATGGAAAAGCCACCAGTCAAGGCAAATAAGGCTTGCCCACGAAAGAAAAAAATCAGGAAAAAGATGGCCGTCACTAAGACAGAGGGAAACAGAAATTGCCTAAGTGCTGCAATCTGATGGCCTTTATTTAGCGTATCGGACTGTAAACTGTACATATGATTGTCGATAATTAATTGAATTTGATGTTTCTGGGCTAATTGCAGCGCCTGTTTCGATTCAATATATAGATCCATTGTCTGTTCTTGCTTTTCTTGGGTCACTATTCTCCACCTTTTCCTCTGCTTCAGCCATTCTCCACAACTCGTTTCATGCCAACTTCAAAATGGCATCAACTTGAAGTTGGACCGACTAAGCTTGATAAGTTAACTGCTTAAGGCCAGTCTGATCCAAAATTTCAAGCCGATTCGGCTTGGGTTGCTTGACTAGGCCGGCTCTGGTTAATTTTCCCAAACCTCTACTAAAGGACTCAGGTGACATGCCCAAGAAAGAAGCAATATTCTTTTTAGTGGAAGTGAGCGTAATGGTCGTCGTCGCTTGCCTAGCGGCTTCCTCCAATAAATAATTTGCTAAACGACTTTGGACACTTTCGGACGTAATCCAGGTCGTTTGTTGTTCAGATTCCTCCAAGCGCTCAGACAACACACTCAATAATTCAAGCGCAATCTGAGGATTGCTTAACAATAAGTCCTTAAACGTCTCCCGTTGAATACAACAAACTGTCGTTTCCTCAGTTGCTTCAACAAAATATTCATAATGACGGTGTGCAAACAATGCCGGTACACCAACAAAATCGCCAGCTTCCAACACACGCAAATGCTGTTCCTTACCTGAAGTTGCTAATCTAAACATTCGAATTTGACCTTTTTGAACCAGATATAAAGTATCCGCCTCATCGCCTTCTCGGTGAATCAAGTCGCCGGTCGCAAAGTCGCGTTCGATAATCTGCGCTTGAATC
Organism: Fundicoccus sp. Sow4_D5; assembly: GCF_052116365.1. Classification (NCBI taxonomy): domain Bacteria; kingdom Bacillati; phylum Bacillota; class Bacilli; order Lactobacillales; family Aerococcaceae; genus Fundicoccus; species Fundicoccus sp. Sow4_D5. The sequence goes on from NZ_JBQKLF010000004.1 coordinate 19,067, forward strand.
AATTCGATTTGTTCAACAGACAGTGACTGGAACAAAGGCATGGTGCTAATGCAATGATGATACTGTGAAAAATCCAATCAGCCACCTACTTTCTCTCAGAGTGTGTCTAAATTTTACCACCAAAACAAATAAAGACCAAACATACACACGCATGTCTGGTCTCAATCACTCACTCTTTATTTTTCTTGACTCGCATCATAGTCCACAGCTTTCACGAACACTTCGATATTGCCCGCAACCGCTTTTGAGTAAGGACACACCGTATGCGCTTCGTCAGCTAATTTCTGTGTAGCCTCACGGTCTAAATCTTGAATCCCCACTTGAATTTCAACTTCCAATTTAAAATCGGCCGCTTCCGGTTTCTTAAATAATCGAACAGTATTCAATACTTGAGACGCATTGGTCACTTTATGCTGACCTTTGACAACCTCTAAAGCACCATGGAAACAAGCCCCATAACCTAAGGCAAATAATTGTTCCGGATTTTGACCCTCACCCGTTCCACCCATCCCTTTTGGTGTTGAAATTTTCACTTCATATGACCCATCCGCTAAATAACTGAAGCCATCACGTCCCCCAGTATTCACAGCACTTGTTTCGTAAAGTTGTTTGTAATCTGACATATTTAAAACCCCTTTCCTTGATAACTCTATTATAAAACACTTTCGCAACAAGCGCCTTGACCTAGGTCAAGCTCCCCACATTCAGGAAGGTTCTATTTTTTTATGATAAACTAATGACACGAACAAACTGAATCAGACAAGCCATTAACCCCTCCGTTCAAAATAGGACCCATCACTTGACGGCGCTTAATAATTGACGGGTGGCTGACAAGTTTAAAGTAAAAGATTAAAGGAGGTGCCACATGATTCAAATTGGTTTGACAGGTTGGATGGACCATCCGATGCTACACACTCAATCTAAACACAAACTCGTGGACTACGCGTCTCACTTTCCAATCGTTGAGCTGGATGCAAGCTTTTATGCGATTCCTTCCCAAGAGCGGATACTTCAGTGGCTGAAACAAACACCAGACAACTTTCAGTTTATCACCAAAGCCTATGGACCGATGACGCAACATGCCCGGCGCCCTGACGAAAGCCGGCCGCTCAAAGAGCTTTTTGCCACCTTTAGCCAACACTTTAGACCGATGGTCGACAGCGGGAAACTGACCGCCTTTCTCTTTCAATTTCCACCTTACTTTACTTGTGTGAGAGAAAATGTCAGATACTTGCGCCAAGTCCGCACTCTAATGGGCGATGTCCCAATTGCGGTCGAATTTCGTCATCCTAGCTGGTTGAGTCCCGACTACGCCACCGAAACGTTACAATTTTTGCAGCACTACCACTTGATCCATGTCGTGGTCGACCAACCTCAAACACCGCATAATTCCGTGCCTTTGGTCGCCACTGTGACACATGAGAAACAAAGCATCCTGCGTTTACATGGTCGCAATTACGACGGCTGGCTCGGTGTAGACGACAGTCAAGATTGGCGTCAAGTCCGGACCCTATATCAGTATTCACCCGATGAATTAAACAACTTTAAAGACATCACGCTCACTCTAGCGGATGCTTCAGAAAATGTGGCTGTTATTTTCAACAATAACTCTGGTGGACATGCGGCTCCAAACGCCAAAGAATTTCAGAAACTACTGGGAATCCATTACGAAAACCTTGCCCCTCGACAGTTAGATTTATTCTGATAATTATCCATAGGACTCCCCTCGTCATATGATTGGGGGTCTTATTTTGCCATTAACTTTATAGAAAACGTATTCATTATATTTATTTCGAATTCGAGGGTTTACAATCATTCAAATGCATGTTATATTATTAATCAGTTAGTTAAATACATTCAAAAACAGAGGAGATTTACATTCATGACAGCATTTAAACAAGTAATCAAAAACCGTCGTTCAATTTACGCCTTAGGTAACTCAAGCGAGTACTCAATCGAGGAAATCGTTTCATCAATCCGTGAAACACAAAAAGATGTTCCTTCAGCTTTCAACAGCCAAACCTCTCGCTTAGTGATTCTAAACGGTGAAGCGAACACTAAATTCTGGGACTTAATTTTAGAAGTTCAAGAAAATGTCTTAGACCAAGCGACTTGGGATTTCATGTCACCCATCATGCATGGTGCGAAAAACGGTATTGGTACAATTTTATTCTTCGAAGACCGCGATGCTGTCGCAACAATGCCTACAGTGGGTCAACGTACTGAAGCATACAAACAAAACAACTCAGCTAACTCACAATATGCTGCATGGTTAGCATTAGCTGAAATGAACTTAGGCGGATCTCTACAACACTTTAACGTTGGCTATGAGCAAGGCTTTGATAAAGCCATTCGCGACATGTTCAATTTACCAGATTCATACGAATTAATCGCTCAAATGCCTTTCGGTTCAATTGAACAAGCAGCTGGCGAAAAAGAATATATCGATTCAGATGTTCAAGTTCAATTAATTAAATAAATCTACACAAAAACCGCCAAAATTAGGCGGTTTTTTTCTTGTTATTAGTTAAGTCGCTCGACCGATTTTATTAGCAAGTAAACGGCTAAGACACAGGTCAAGGCTTCAACGATTAATAAGGTTAACCAGATACCTACCAAACCAAACCACATGGACATGACAAACAGAATTGGAATGATAAATACGATACCACGTAAAGCAGACAGTCTTAGGGAGGCCCTCGCTTGATTGATGGCTGCTAAGAAATAGATGACAACGAAGTTGACTCCCGTTAATAAAAATGAAGCGAAATATAAAGGAAGCCCTTGACTCGCAATTTCAGCTAGTTGAACATTCTGTTCACTATTAAAGACAGACACTAAGGCATCTGGCATTAAAAGACCAATCAGGAGAATTATCACGCTTAAAGCGCCTCCTGATCCTAGGGCCATCGTAAGTATTCGCTTAATTTCTTTAGCATTTTTCTGACCATAATAATAACTAATCAAGGGTTGAAACCCTTGACCAAGTCCTGTAAATAAGGAGATAACAATAATATTCAAATTGGCGATGATTCCGTAAGCCGAAACACCAATGGTGCCAACTACTTGTAAAATCATGATGTTGAAGAGAAACATCACGACAGCAGATGAAAATTCATTAAAGAAAGACGAGAAACCTAAACTAGCGATGGCCTTCAGTTCTTTAATGCGCAAGCTTACCTTATGAAACTGTAAATGATGATTGCTTTGACGCCAATGTAAACTTGCGACTAACATCGAGACAATCGGTGAACTTGTCGTTGCAATTGCAGCACCTGTTAAGCCCATTCGAAGTGGGAAAATAAACACATAGTCTAAGACAATGTTAGTTAAACCACCTGCTAACAACGCGATCATCGCTAAACGAGGATTATGATCATTGCGTAGAAATGATATCAAGACAACATTCAACATAAAAAGCGGTGCAAACAGCATGAGAATACCGTAGTAACTAGCAGACATCTCATAAATCTCAGAATTTGCACCAAATAAATTCAATAGTTCTTGAGCAAATAAAGTCGTTAATGCCGCAAATGTTGCAGAAACGAGTAAAGTAAACCAGACCGTCATATTAAACAAACGATTTGCTTCATCTATTTGATTTTTACCTAACGCAATCCCAAACAGTGTTGCTCCACCGATACCAAATAACCAACCTAATCCATTGAATAGACTAATCATCGGCAAGACGATGTTTAAGGCCGCAATCCCTTTAGGCCCCACACCATTTGCGATAAAGAATGTATCCGCAAAAATAAATAATGATTGTCCCGACATACTTAAGACAGCTAAAGATGTATATTGGACAAATAATTGACGTGTGCTACTTGTTTGATTACTTAATTTTTCCACTTGAAACTTCCTCCTCAACATAAAAAAATGCCCCTTCTCTTTTGTTTCAAAGACCTACACAAAAGAAAAAGAGCGTTTCTATCCTATCCGGTGATAAAATAGTCGCATTGATTTAATTAAAATGAATTCTATCACCCCATCTTAGGAATGCCAACTCGTTTCATAAGTAAATTGCGTGTACTATATTACACTTTTAAACATTAACTTATTAGGCAAGGAAGCTTCAATAAAAAAACTTGCCGCGGCCCATTGTCAATCAATAGGCACAACAAAAGATTAACCGATTAACATAATAGTATGACAGCTAAGTTGATTTGCAGAATGTGAATTGGACCAGCAAGCCGCTTTCCCACAAATTTCCCCCGCGAGATTTACGAAAACCTTTGTCTATCATTTACTTATCGAACAAAGTGAATTAACATTAAGGGCTAGAAATCGCCAAGGACATTTTAAAACAATACGTTTTTTTGCTATTTTCTGAGGATAGTTCGAAAGTTTCCACTTTATGTCAGCCTTAGAATCGATAATAAATATTTTTTAGCTTTCAGGCTGATTTTAAACGTATTTTGTTAATGTAAAACTAATAAATATCTTTGATTCGTTGCGCTAAATGAAATATTAGTTGTAGAGCGCTTTGAAATCTCTTCATAGTGAAAGCACTAAATGAAGTAGGTGTGAGAGAATATCCTTGACGATAGATTTAAATTACAAATTGCTCATTAACGGTGAATAGGTTCATGAGACCGGTTCAAATAAAATTACTTCTTATAACCCAGCAACTGGTAAGGTATTGGCTACTCTGGTCGACGCAACGGATGATGATGTCGACAAAGCAGTTGAAGTTACACAAGTTGCTTTTAACTCTTGGAGCCATACAGATGTAAAAGAACGTTCTGCCCTTTTGTTAGAAGTTGCTGATTGAATTGAGACAAAAGCTGATTTTCTTTCTGAAGTGGAATCTCTTGATAATGGATAACCAATTCGTGAAACGTCTGGTGCAGATATTCCTTTAGCAATTAATCACTTCCGTTATTTCGCTAGCGTGATTCGTTCAGAAGAAGAGACAGTCCAAATATTAACCAATCAGACCTTGTCAATGATGTTACGCGAACCAATTGGTGTCGTGTCAAAGAGTGTCCCTTGGAACTTTCCTTTCCTAATGGCCGCTTGGAAAACTCCCACCTGCCCTAGCAGCCGGTAATACGATTGGATTTAGCCCTTCCTTTAGTACGTCGCTGAGTGTTTTAGAAATAACAAAAATATTAAACAATGTTTTACCTCATGGGGGCTTCATTTTACTGACAGGGCGCAGTTCAAAATCAGGTGAATACTTACTACATCATAAAGTAATTGATAAAATTGTCTTTACTGCTTCAACGGAAGTTGCACGCTAGAGTGATATCACAGCCACTAATTATTTAATCCCTTCAACTTCAGAGCTAGGAGGAAAATCTACCAATATATTCTTTGCAGATATGGAGATGGACTTAACTTTAGATGATGCAGCTTTGCGAATCCTCTTTAATCAGTGACAAGTGTGTTCAGATGATTCTCGAATTTTTGTTCAGGAATCAGTTTACGATGAATTTGTTGGTCGTCTAGTAGAAGATTTTGAGAGAGTTATAGTCGCTAGTCCACTGGATTTACAGATACAAACGGGTGCTCAAGTGAATGAAGACCCAAACGAACTGATTGAAAAATATGTGAAAATTGATAAAGAAGAAGAAGAAGGTGAGACACTCCTTGTGGGCGGAAGTTTTTATCCAGATGGTGAGTTGTGCCAAAGGTGCCTTCTACAAGCCAACCTTACTTGAAGCAACGAATGATTGACCTACTGCGCATGAAGAATTCTTTGGTCTTGTTGGAGTTGTAATTACTTCCAAGGATGTGGATGAGGTCATCGAACGAGCCACGATAATGAATAGGCTTTAGGTGATGGCGTTTGAACGAAAGATATCAATACCGCTTTTAAAGTGGCACGGGTTATACGCACAGGTCGTATCTGGGTTAACACGTATGCAGGTTTTGAAGCCGGCGCACCATTTGGTGATTTCAAGAATTTACGAATTGGACGCGAAACTCATAAGATGATTTTAGATGTTTATACTCAAGCCAAAAATATTTATATCGATTTAAGTGATGAAGCTCGCGGTATGTACTAATCTTCTTGACACTTGAAAGGACGGATGATATTTCCGTCCTTTTTTTGGTCTACACATTCTCAATTATGAGCTATAAGCGATTGGTGACTCCTGATTGTGTTCCTTTGTGATCGTGTATTCCCCTTAAAAGACTGCCCGCCTAATAATGGGGACAGTTTAGTATGACTTAGCGAACGATTACATTTTATGGCTTACCATCTAAGAAGCCTAAGCTGTTGTCAAATGCGATACGCGCTCTTTATTCCATGGCTTCGTTGTTAAGAATCCGACGTGCGGCGTTAAAATCGCATGTTAACGTATAATATGGATAACCTGCTGGAATGAGTAATTCCATATCGAAGACGTCAATGATTGCCCCAGCGATTTGACCTGTGTTCAATGCGTCAGCTAGAAACGCATTGTGCACAATTGATTAGAGTCACACTTTCCTTCATTAATTGTAGTTTTCTAGTCGAATTCAAATCTTATGTAGCCGGTAATAAGGGCAGGTGTAGTGTGACAATGTCAGCTTGTGTTAAGACATCATCTAGTGATAAATAAATGATACCTAATGCGGCTGCATCTGAGTTGGGGGATGGGGTCACAAGCAATTAATTGACAACCACACGCTCAATATAATTGGGCCGTTATGATACCGGTTTTACCCTTTCCTATCACGCTGACTGTCTTGCCGTAATTTCACCACCTTGGAATGGTCCAGAGAAATTGGCATCACAGATGTGTTTCTTTCCTAGGGTAATTTTGCAGTAAAGGTCCAAAGTGATTTCAATAGATCATTTTTTGCAAAGGTTTGATTGGCATAGTCTGCCGCATTCGAAGGTAGAATCTCTTGATTTTTAGCATCCGCGATCCCTATATGATCAACATTTGTAAAGGCGACGTCATGTACTCTAGGTTTGCTGCTTGGTCGATTGCTTACGTTGGATAAGGATTATTTGCGATCATTCTAACGTCCGAATTTTTACTACGTTCGGCTAAGTCAGTCGTTTTTTCTTTGTAATAAGTGAATTTATGACTTTTTTCTCTAATTGGTGCAGCAAATTCCTCAATCAAGTCGTGTGAAACAGTTAATGATTCTAATGCTTTAATTCGCATGTCAATTCTCCTTATCTGTTTAAAAAAAAAGCCATAAGTGTTGTTCTTCATGAAAGATAAAACCGGTAGGTGTTGGTCCTGTAATTTCTAACATCACAAAATCCTTGTCCGAGTTAATCGTTATACTGTGTTTTTCTCGGGCACTTGCTATAACGATGTCCCCCACTTTAATCATAACCTTCTTGCCACATTCAGAATAAAACTCTACCCTTCCTTCAATCACAATCCAAATATCGTGTGCACCGTCTTGTGAATGAACCGGTAAATATTGTCTTGGCTTCATGCATCAGACAGCACCTGAAGTGTTTGATGTTCGTATGGAATTCGTTTGGTAACGGCTTCTTCTCTATACTCTTGCACCTGTTGCCAACGAAAAACTCGCTCTTGTAACTCTTCACGCATCATCATTTTAAGCGACAGCTTAATTCCGTCTATTTCTTATTTTTAATTTAATCACAAATCGATTGATTAAGTGTTCACATGTTGAATTGAGACAAACCCCAACTTCTATTATGCTAAGTGACTAATGTTTGTCACTTAACCTCCAAAAAAACTTATGATACTTCATATAACGAGTGTTTTATCAGTCTATTTATATTATTCAGTTATAGTTCTAGGTTGCCACCAAGAACACAATTAAAAATCCATACCCCGTTTGTAATTTTACGAACATTCGAATCAGCGTTAGTTAGCAGCTTATTTTATACTCGGTTGAAGTGAATGATCGCATTCATTTATAAGCGGTGTGTCATAAGTATGTTTCATGAGTGTAAAACCCCAATGACTATTCAACTATCTGACGAGCTACTCTCGAATAATCACTAAAAATTAATAACGACTGCCTCCCCCCAAAAAAAACAGTGCGACACTCCTATCGAGGGATCGCACTGTGAATAGTCTGACTTTAATTAAATCATGCCGTAAACTAATACCGCTAGAATTGCACCAATGATTGGACCTACGATTGGAACAAGAGCATATTTCCAGTCTGAGTCGCCTTTATTGGGGATTGGTAAGATTGCGTGAGCAATACGTGGCCCTAGATCACGTGCAGGGTTAATGGCATAGCCTGTCGTTCCACCTAATGATAGACCGATACCGATGATTAACGCACCTGTGATTAAGTTACCCGCCCATGGGAATGTATCGTAGTTAGAGAATGAAAGGATACCAAACATCAATACGAAAGTACCAATCACTTCACTAATCGTGTTCATGATTGGATTGTAAATTGCAGGACCTGTCGCAAACGTGCCTAAGATAGCCCCTTGGTCTTGGGTAATGTCATAGTGATCTTTATACTGTAACCATACAAAGACTGATCCTAAGAAAGCACCCACCATTTGAGCCGCGATGTAAGGCAGTACTGAACTCCAAGCAATACCGCCTGAGATTGCGAAAGCAATCGTTACGGCCGGGTTTAAGTGAGCTAAACTCATGTAACCTGAGACGAAAGCCCCCATTGTTACCGCAATCCCCCAACCGATTGTGATTGTTAACCAACCAGCATTGTTGCTTTTAGTTTTATTTAATAAGTTACCCGCAACAATTCCATTTCCTAGCAACACTAAAATAAATGTACCCAATAATTCTCCAATAAATTCTGTTCCCATAAATTTTCTCCTCTTATATCAAGGAGCCCTACAGGACTCCCTGCTTTTATATTTTGAATGCTCTATTGTGTCAATCGATTAGTTTGCGAGTGCTTTTAAGTCTCTTAAATCACTTTCAGCTAGCACACGGTCTAATTCCGCTAGGTGAGCTGCTTGTTCTTCTTCACTCCAACCTAAATATTTAGCCATTTCGTTTGCGATTGGTTGAATTAAAGCATCCAATGACTCACGCATAAATAATAAGTGGTTGGTTCTTCTTAAGAAGTAGTCAACCGGTGTTAAAACCATTTCTTCACGCATTGTGTAATGTAAGACTAAGGTGTCGCGTAACGTTAAGCCTTCTGCTGCTTCTAGATCTGTTGCTAATTTAAAGACACGAGGTGCATTCGATCCGAATACATTCGCAATATATCGCGCATCGGCTGCATCTAAGCCACGTTTGACACCTAAATGAGCGAAAGTCTCTAACTCTGAATCCACGTTTGATGGATTCAACTCGCCACCAGATACAGGATAAGTTTTTGAGTTAATTAATGTATAGTGACGACTATGAGTCTGGGCAAGTAAACGTATGATTTCGCGCATCGCACCTTCAGCCATCTTGCGGTAGTCAGTAATTTTACCACCTGCTAATGTGATTAGCCCGTTATCGTCTATATCTAGAGAACTTCCACGAGAAATGCTTGATGGATTTTTCTCTGAACTACTGCTTTCAATTGTCATAATCGCTTCTGTTACATCTTCACGACTTGCCTCTTTGTTCAAGTAACGACTAACAACCGCAATTAAGTGATCAAAACTTTCGTCTGAAATCGACCCATTATCTCCACCGTTATAATCTGATGCATTGTTACCAGAAATTAATGGTCTTAATCCAGCCCAGCTACTTTCAATATCTTTTAAAGTGATCATCGCTTGTGGGAATCGACTGTTCACGACTTCTAATAAGTAGTCAACGTCTTCTTGAGTCACGGTTGGATGAGTTAAATCACCCGTATAGTCTGTATCGGTTGTTCCGAAATATGTCTTATTCTCACGCGGAATCACAAAAACCATACGTCCATCGCCTAAGCCTGTATCGAAGTAGGTCGCATTTGGAACTTTGATTTTACTGCTATCTACCACTAAATGAACCCCTTTAGTTGGTCGCATTTGTAGCTTTTGGTCACCCGTGTTATCCATATTACGAACAACGTCGCTCCATGGACCTGTTGTGTTGATGACATAACGTGCATTGATGTCGAATTCTTTGCCTGTCAGTAAATCTTTCGCTTTCACCCCAAGGATTTGACCTTTCGCATCTTTCAAGTAACCAATCGCCTTGACACGACTAGCCACTAAGGCGCCATCTTCATTGGCTCGTTTGATGTTCTCGATGACTAGGCGCGCATCATTATTGATGTAGTCTAGATACTCTCCTCCACCTAATAAGCCTTCTGCTTTAATTTCTGGTTCGCGCTCTAAGACTTCTTCTTTTGTTAACTGTCTATTCGCTAAAGGCGTACCAGTCACCCCAGCCAACAAGTCATATAAATCCATCGCGACTTTTAAGCGGAACATACTGAAAGTTGAGTTGGGTTCATCATAGACAGGCAATAGCATGCGGTCTGCTTTTGGAATATGTGGCGCAATTTGTTGAACCACTGCACGCTCTTTCACTGTGTCAGATACGACTTCCACATCAAACTGCTTCAAATAACGAATCCCACCGTGAACTAATTTTGTTGAACGGCTACTTGTTCCTTCCGAAAAATCTTGCATCTCAATCAAACCAGTGTCTAAACCGCTGGCTGCCGCTTGTAATGCCACACCCGCTCCCGTAATTCCTCCACCAATAATTAGTAAATCCAAGGTACGCTCTTGTAATTTTTCAATGGCTCTTAAACGTGTCTCTTTTGAAAATCTCATCATTATTCTCTCCTTCTTAAAGATCTAATGCGTCATCTTGCGAAAAGACGCGAGTAGCATGAACAGCTTTCTTCCAGCCACGATATAATTGTTCTTTACGTGCATTATTCATCGAAGGCGAGAAGACTTCACCCGCTTCATTTAATGTTTTAATTTCGTCTAAATCTTTCCAGAAACCTACCGCAAGACCCGCTAAGAAAGCTGCTCCTAAGGCGGTTGTTTCTAAGTTTTTCGCACGCGCGATTTCAATGCCAATAATATCTGATTGGAATTGCATTAAGTAGTTATTCATCGCTGCGCCACCATCCACTTTTAAGACAGGGATCTTCATCTTTGTGTCGACTTGCATCGTATCAATAACATCGCGTACTTGATAAGCAATCGATTGAACAGTCGCTTTAACAAAGTCTTCTTTCGTCGTTCCACGCGTTACGCCGAAAACAGAGCCTCTCGCATTTGAATCCCAGTAAGGTGCTCCTAAGCCGGTAAAGGCTGGGACTACATAAACTTCGTCATTGTTTGTTGAGCGACGTGATAACTCTTCAGATTCCGCTGAATCGCCAATCATTTTTAAACCATCACGTAACCATTGGATCGAACTACCCGCAATAAAAATCGATCCTTCTAAGGCATAGTAAATCTTACCGTTAATGCCGTAACCAATTGTTGTTAATAGGTTGTTGTTAGACATTTGCACTTTGTCACCTGTGTTCATAATAATGAATGATCCTGTTCCATAAGTGTTTTTTACCATACCTGGTTCGAAAGCTAATTGACCAAATAATGCTGCTTGTTGGTCCCCAGCCATTCCACCAATGGGGACTTCACCTCCATAGAAATGGAAAGGGGCGGTAATACCGTAAATCTCTGAGTTTGATTTGACTTCTGGTAACATTATTGTTGGAATATTTAACAAATCAAGAATTTCACGATCCCATTCTAAGTCTTTAATATTGTATAACATGGTTCTGGCAGCGTTTGAGTAATCCGTGACGTGTTTTTCTCCATTCGTTAATTTCCAAACTAACCACGTATCAATCGTACCGAATAATAATTCACCTTTTTCCGCACGTTCTTGTGCCCCTTCAACGTGATCTAAGATCCAACGGATTTTAGTCGCTGAGAAGTAAGCATCGATCACTAGTCCTGTTTTTTCGTGAATCATTTCAGAATGACCTGCTGTTTTTAGTTGATCCGCAATTTCTGCTGTTTGACGTGATTGCCATACAATCGCATTGTAAATGGGTAAACCAGTCGCCTTATCCCAAACAACGGTTGTTTCTCGTTGGTTCGTAATACCAATACCCGCGATTTGACTTGGCTTAATACCGCTTTCAATAAATGCACCCGCAATAACCGATTGAACTGAAGTCCAGATTTCATTCGCATTATGCTCGACCCAACCTGCTTTTGGGAAGATTTGTGTAAATTCCTTTTGGTAACTACTCACTTTTTCACCTTTTTTATTAAAAATGATTGCTCTCGAACTAGTTGTGCCTTGATCGATGGATAAAATATAATTTTCCACTGAAAGTCCCCCTGTTTATTTGATTTAATAATTGTATTGACATCATGATGTTAATGCTTTCATTTGTAACTTAACACTACTTTACTGTTTTTTACTTCTAGTAACTATCGTCTTTTTTCTACTTTCATAAATTAATGAGAGCCCTTCCATCAAATCCTTGAGGTGACAATAAAAAATCTAGCCTCAAAAAAATGAAGCTAGTCGTTAATTAAGGGGATTTCCCAACCAAATAATCGTTAATCGTCTCTTCTAATTGCCGAATATCATAAGCGTTTGGTGCCCCTTTCAGATAATAGGTTGGCATACGATAGGTCTCGTTATAAACATTTGAAATCACAAAGTCATAATCGTCATTAGAATTCCAAGGTTCTAGAATAACCAAACGACTAACTTCCAACTGCTGGCGCAAGACGCTCAGAACCGGCAAGCGTTTGGTCTGTGAACCGGACAAGTCGACACCAATCACTAATTGCCGCGGTGCTTGATAAATCACATAGGACAAGACTTCCATAATTCGCCAACGGGCTTTAACTAACAAATCACCATATTGCTTAGGATGAAAGCCATAAACCTCTACAACGACTTCATCAATCATTGCCTGAGCTAGGTCCACATGATCCAAAGCCATGCTTCCACCAATCACTGCTAAATCCTGATCCAACCGATAGGCATGGTCAATCAAGGCTCCTTTAAAGAAATACAATTGACCTAAGATTTGATTGAGTGTGTACATCCCTTGTTCACTCAAGTTCTCTTCAAGCGGAACGATTGAACGAATCACCCGCAAACCTTTCGTCGTCGCCTCACTGACCGGTCCACCATAGCCTAATTTTCGCTCCATCACATAGGGGGATAAAATAGACATAGTCGTAATAAATATAAATTGACACATTACTTCTTCTTCTTCCACTTCCAATGCGTAGCGACTGAGATAACGTAACATTTGTTGACGTACTTGTTGGAAGAAGCGGTGCGTTTGATACACTCTCATCTGTTGTTTTAAGCCTTTGAAATATTTCTTCTTCAAGCCAATACGTTTCTTTGTAATCGAAAACCATAAAGCTAATTTAAATTCATTCGTTGTCGGCATCTCGATCGACCACACTTGCTTGATTGCTTCAATCATTGGTTGATATTGAGGGAATTCAAATCGTTCAGCCATTTCTTTCTTGGGTATCGTCAACCAATATAATTGATAGTAGAAATAACGAATTTGATGTTCTTCTCCTCTTAGACGGCCGTTTTTAATACTAACGCCAAACTCTTCCAGTAAAGTATTCAAAGCAGCCAGTTGACGGTGCAAAGTTGCTTCACTAATTAGCAATTCTTGCGATAATTTCTGAACCGTAAATTCTTCCTTAGCAAAAAGGTAATGGAGAATTTGAATTTTCAGGGAAAAAGGTAGCAACAATTGAATCAATTCCTCTTTCGTTACCTGGGCGCCCAGGCGCAAATCCAAGCGGTCACTGTTGAGGAATATCGCTAATTCAAAGCCACTCTCTTGGGCCAGGTCATTTAAATCATCGATGTATTTAATTAAAGTTGTACGCGACAAGCCCGTTTTTGACAAAATATCTTTCAAAATCGCTTCCGAAGTTTGTTCCATCAAGGTGCCAATTAAGACTAATTGACTTTTTTCTCTCTTTTCAAATAAGTCTTCAAGATGCATCTAGGCTAGCTCCTTTCAGACGCTTTCGGTAAATCGCAAAAGCTGCTTCGTGTAATAGCGGTGCCATTATAGAATCCATTGAATCATATAGATAATCTTGGAAGGCCAAATCACGGTCGGATAAGTTCGCTTTGATAGCTACAGCTAAAGTATCCATCAAAGCTATCACGTTGACGTCTGAATAGACTTGCCCTCCTAATAAGCGACCACTTGTCTTCTCTACGATTAATTTAAGCGTCATCGGGCATTTTTGTTCATCAGTTTGACGGTGAATGATTGTGATTGTCTGATGGTACAACTGAGCTTCTTCTTCAGTCAAGCCTGCACTGGCTATAAAAAGTCCAAACAATTGTGAGCCTACCACTCTTACAAAAGTGTCGACTTTTTCTGACATACCTAAAGCATTCATCGCTGCCAGTCGTCCGGTAATAACCGCATTATTCACAAATGGCAAATAATACTCACTATTGGTGCCTGTATAAGGGACTCGGATTAAGTCGCCTGCTGCATAAACATCTGCTTGACTCGTTTGTAAATAATCGTTGACGACCACCGTTCGGTCTAGGTGACAAGCCAGATGATTTGTTACAAGTTGGCTATTGGGTCTGAAATTGACTGCAAGTAAAACGTGACTCGATGCGAGTATTTCGTTTTGGCTAGTGGTCGTTGTCAAACCTTCTTCGCTTACTCTAATTACTTCAGCTTGCTGATTTTTATAAATCGTCACGCCACTTTCAAGCATGCGTTTTTCTAATTCAGTCACCATCTCAGGGTCAAAGGATTTAAAAGCGAGTGAAGCGAAGGCTTCAACGAGCGTCACCTTTTTACCGGCCCTTGTATAGGCGTCTGCTGCTTCTAACCCTACTTGTCCGCCTCCTACAATTAAGAGGTGCGTCGCTTCTTTTAATTCTTCTTGGCTTTTTAGACTAGCAGCTAATGTCTTTGTCGTTAAAACTGCTGGATGATCAGCCCCGTCAATTCGTTCAGACAGTTGAATAGAGCCCATTGCTAGAATCAACTTATCGTAGTGGAGTGTGCTGATTTCCCCTTGATGCGTCAACTGTAATTGCTTGATTTCTGCATCAAGTGCGAGCACTTCATGACCTAACAACAAGTCGATTCCCGCCTCTAACATTCTTTCCTTTGTCTCAGGCATTTGATCCGTCAGCTGTTTGATTTTCCCCTTCAACAGGCGATTGATACTATTGGGGATAAAGCCCACGGTTTCTTGGCGATCAATTACCGTGACACTAGTATTCTCATTTAATTGTTTGATTGTTAGCGCACTTGATATACCGGCAAAGGATGCACCAATAATCACGATGTTTAATGGTTCCATAGTTGATAATCCCTTTCTCTTGTCCATCCTACTGATTTCTCTTTAGTTTCTATCTTACCAATCTTTAGTAAAGGATAGAATAACAATCTTGCGAAATGACTGCCGTTTATCAAATGACCTCTTACGCTTCACTAGGTGTCGCTGCTTTTGAGCGACTTGGTTTTGCTGAGTAATCTTTTAACTGGACTTCTCTTGATTTCGCTTATTATCCTCTAATGCGACGCGAACCGTTACTTTAAGAGAATCGGCTAGATATTCACCTCAAGTCGTCTCCTTCACACTCAATTTTCAGCCAAAACAAAAGCACTCCAAAAATCAGTTCTCCCCTGACTTTCGCAGTGCTGTTTATCGCCTATATTTTTAAATTTGAACAACTTTTATCTTTTGGTTGTTTTACCACTCGATTTAAGGGCCTTTAGCAATAAGTTAAATTGCCCTTTAAATGAAAGAACATCGTCAAAGATATCGACCCCTTCATTCAACATCTTAACGCTCACCCAGCCAAGTGTCTCAGTAATCGTGCTAGCGACTAAACCATTGATTGCCGCGCCAGCAACTGTCCCAACACCTGGTACGAATTTAATGATGTTTCCAACAACGCTTCTTCCAAAACCTACCACTAATAATTCTTTCGAGAGGCTTGAGCCTAAGCTTTTAGACCATGATTGACCGAACGTCTTGTGCAAGCGAGCCATCATCGTCATTTGCACAGGTACCAGTAAGACAGCATCCGAGAATGGAATGGGTGAACAACCAATTATTGCGGCGCTTAGTGAAGCCGCATGAATAGTTGAGTGGCATTTCTTTCGAGTGTCCTCGTCCACGCCTTCTAAAAACTCATCAAAGATCCCTTCAAACTGTCCTTTACTGTTGGCTAATATTTTTTCTGCTTGTACTTTTGACTTTTCAAAAGTATTTATAATAATAGCTGATGTTTTCGTTGGCAGTTGTTTCAAGACTTCATCGAAGAAAGACTTAAAGGCTTGTTCTTCATCAGCCGCGTTAAGTTCAAGCTCTTGCTCAGGGCTCACCTGTACTAAAGAAATCACGTCCTTTGCAGCCTTTCTTCTGTTAAATAAGCCCTTTTTTGATTTACTTTTCATGTAAAACCCTCCTATCTATCATCGTGTCTGTTTTATTTGCGATTCTCAACTTATTAAATACGTTCACGTACTTATTCACAGTATGTTAGCTTATTATAAAAAAGTAAAGCGAAAGCCTTCCAAAATTTATCCCTCTCAACTCATTGTTAAAGACGGATGAGCGCTTCCGTGTTAAGATAATAGGAACGGATGAGCGAAAGGAATTATTATGAAATTTATTATTTCACCTACTAAAAAGATGGTCATCGAGACGGACAGTTTCTTGGCCGAGAGTCACCCTCTTTACCTCAAGGAGGCAAAGGATATTCTTCAGAAATTAAAGTCGCTTTCTTATGAAGATGCCAAACAATTGAGGAGAATTTCATTCATGACAGAATTTAAACAAGTAATCAAAGACCGCCGCTCAATCTACGCATCAGGTAACAAAAGCGAACATTCAATCGAAGAGATTGTTTCATCAATCCGCGAAACTCAAAAAGATGTTCCAACAGCTTTCAATAGCCAAACTTCTCGTTTAGTTATTTTGAATGGCGAAGCAAACACTAAATTCTGGGATTTAATCTTAGAAGTTCAAAAAAACGTTTTAGACGAAGGAACTTGGGACTTCATGTCACCAATTATGATGGGTGCTAAAAATGGTATCGGAACAGTTTTATTCTTCGAGGACCGTGATGCTGTTGCAACGATGCCTACAGTTGGCGCGCGTACTGAAGCTTACAAACAAAACAACTCTGCTAACTCACAATTCGCAACTTGGTTAACATTGACTGAAATGAACTTAGGCGGATCCTTACAACATTTTAACGTTGGCTACGAACAAGGCTTTGATAAAGCAGTTCGCGAAATGTTCAACCTACCAGATTCATTTGAATTAATTGCTCAAATGCCATTCGATTCAATCGAACAAGCGGCTGATGCAAAAGAATACATGGATACCAACATCCAAGTTCAATTATTTAAATAATAATTTATATGTAAAAACCGCCAAATTTGGCGGTTTTTTTTGTTCTAACTTTTTTGAGTGTTGGTGGCTACAGTCAAGCAAAGCGATTCACCACGCTGGTTTTTAAACACTCTAAATTAAAATGAATGTCAGTAAGCTACTTCTCGCCAACATTCAAAATTTTAGAAACTTTTATGGGTATTAGTTAAGGCGTTCGACAGATTTTTTAAGTAGATAGACTGCTAGAACACAGGTCATTGTTTCGACAACTAATAACGTCAACCAAATTCCGACTAATTCAAACCAAAGGGACATCACTAGTAGAACCGGAATGATAAAAACAATTCCTCGTAAGGCTGATAATCTTAAAGATGCTCGTGCTTGATTAATCGCGGCTAAGAAATAAATCACAACGAAATTAACTCCTGTAAGTAGAAAGGAAGCGAAATAAAGCGGAATGCCTTGGCTTGCTATGGTCGCTAACTGGACATTTGAGTCACTATTGAAAATACTAACTAAGGAATCTGGCATTAAGGTGCCTATTAAGAAAATCACGATACTCAAGGAGACAGCTGTCATTAGAGCTAATTTAAGCACTTGTTTAATTTCTTTCGCTTTTCTCTGGCCAAAATAGTAACTAATTAGAGGTTGGAAACCTTGACCAATCCCTGTAAATAAGCCAATGACAATAATATTTAAGTTAGCAATAATGCCGTAGGCCGCTACCCCAATCGTTCCGGCAACTTGTAAAATCATAATATTAAATAAGAACATCACGACCGCTGAAGAAAATTCATTAAAGAAGGACGAGAACCCTAAGCTAGCGATTGCTTTTAATTGTTCGAATTTTAAACTAACTTTACGAAACTGGAGATGATGATCCTGCCGGCGCCAATGTAGACTAGCCACTAGCATTGAGACGATGGGTGAACTAGCTGTTGCAATAGCAGCTCCTGTTAGCCCCATTTGTAAAGGGAAAATAAAAATATAATCTAAAATGATATTGGTCAAGCCGCCTGCTAAGAGGGCAATCATCGCTAAGCGTGGATTATGATCGTTGCGGAGAAAGGAAACCAGCACGACGTTTACCATGAATAAGGGCGCAAACAACATTAGAATATTATAGTAGCTGGCTGACATCTCATAAATTTCTGGATTTGCTCCCAGAAGATTCAAGAGTGGATTGGAGAATATGGTCGTCACGCCCACGAAGATGACTGATGCAAGCAATGTAAACCAAAGTGTCATGTTAAATAGTTGATTTGCTTCTACTACTCGCTTTTTACCTAGCGCAATCCCAAAAAGTGTTGCACCGCCAATTCCAAATAACCAACCTAAGCCGTTAAACAGGCTGATCATTGGTAAAACAATATTTAAAGCAGCAATTCCATGTGCCCCCACGCCATTTGCAATAAAAAATGTATCGGCAAAAATAAACAAAGATTGGCCCAACATACTCAAAACTGCTAAAAATGTGTATTGAACAAATAATTGGCGGGTGCTGCTTGTTTGATTTTCAAATTTTTCCATCTGTAATTTCCTCCCCAACATAAAAAACGCCCCTTCTCTTTTGTTTCTAAGACCTACACAAAAGAAAAAGAGCGTGTCTATTTTACCCGGTGATAAAATAGTCGCATTGATTTAATTAAACTGAATTCTATCACCCTAATTTTGGTAAGTCAAATTTTCTTCAAGTAAATTGTTAAGGCTATATTCTGTCAGTGATCATTAATTGAAAGCACAGATTCTTTTTCAAAGGCTTTTAAATTGATTTTCTGTGAATTTACCGAAGATATATTTTTTTGGAAAAATGTTTACCTAATGGCTGTGTCAATTTATCTAATTTCATTAAATTATCTTTCAAATGGATGTTCCACAATGCGGAACAATCATTTGAAAGCGCTTTACAAAAATTGGTATACTTAGATTATTAAATGAAGTAGGAGTGGAAAAATGTCGATTAAATTAGACTCAAATTATAAATTGCTCATTAACGGTGAATGGACCCAAGGTACGGGGGCAGACGAAATTACTTCTTATAATCCAGCAACTGGTGAGGCACTGACGACACTTGTAGATGCAACAAATGATGATGTGGATCAAGCAGTTGAAGCTGCTCAAGCAGCTTTTAAACATTGGGGCCGCTCGGATGTCAAAGTTCGCTCAGCCATCCTATTGGAAATCGCCAATCGGATTGAAGCAAAAGCTGACTGTTTCGCTGAATTAGAATCCTTAGATAATGGGAAACCAATTCGCGAAACGGCAGGTGCAGACGTACCTTTGGCCATCGACCACTTCCGCTATTTTGCTGGTGTCATTCGTTCTGAAGAAGACACAGTCAAAATGTTATCCGATCAAACAATGTCGATGATTTTACGCGAGCCGATTGGCGTTATTGCTCAGATAGTTCCGTGGAATTTCCCCTTCCTAATGGCTGCTTGGAAAATCGCGCCCGCTTTAGCTTCAGGTAATACAATTGTCTTCAGCCCATCATCTAGTACCTCTTTAAGCGTCTTAGAATTAGCTAAAATTCTAAACGATGTTTTACCTAAAGGGGTTTTCAACTTAGTGACTGGACGCGGTTCTAAATCGGGTAATTATTTACAACGCCATCAAGGCATTGATAAAATTGCCTTTACAGGATCAACTGAAGTTGGGCGCCAAATTGGTATTTCAGCAGCAGAAAATTTGATTCCTTCAACGTTGGAATTAGGAGGCAAGTCCGCCAATATCTTTTTCGAGGACATGGATATGGATTTAGCCTTAGAAGGAGTTTCTTTAGGTATTCTCTTTAATCAAGGTCAAGTTTGTTCAGCAGGCTCACGTATTTTCGTCCAAGAATCAATCTACGATGAGTTTGTCGGACGTTTGGTTAAGGAATTTGAAAACGTTAAAGTGGGTAGTCCTTTAAATACAGAGACACAGATGGGCGCTCAAGTAAACGAGAGTCAGATTAAAACAATTGAAAAATATGTAAAGATAGGTAAAGAGGAAGGTGCTAGAATACTAACCGGTGGTAGTCGCTATCAAGAAGGTGAGTTAGCCAAAGGGTCATTCTTCCAACCGACACTCTTTGAAGCAACTAATGACGCTCGTATCGCCCAAGAAGAAATCTTCGGTCCTGTTGGGGTCGTGATTAAATTTAAAGATGCGGATGAAGTCATTGCTTTAGCTAACGACAACGACTATGGTCTAGGCGGCGGTGTGTGGACGAGTAATTTAAACACTGCTTTCAAGGTGGCGCGTGGTGTGCGTACTGGTCGCATGTGGGTCAATACGTATGCTGGTTTTGAAGCCGGGGCTCCATTTGGTGGTTATAAGAATTCTGGAATTGGGCGTGAAACGCATAAGATGATTTTAGATGCTTATACACAAGCTAAGAATATTTATATCGATCTGAGCGGTCAGAGTCGCGGAATGTATTAAACAGTCTCCTAGTTTAGTTAAAGGGACGGGGTTTTCCCGTCCTTTTTTTCTATGCTTGTTTGTGGAGGCTTGCGGCTGGAAGATTTGATTGTTGGGTGTGAAGGTGAAAGCTTCGATCCAAACTTTTTATTATCTGTCTAATCATCAGCTAACGCTATTCGAGCATCGAAAGATTCAGAAGGTGTGCTGGCTCGCCAGCACGATTTAAAGTCTAGCGCCCTTTATATAATCGTCCCGAACGCAGCGAGGGACTCCTTTATATTTCTAGCCCGCCCGGCTTTATTTGAATGCCAGATTAGTTTGTGGCAATGATCCAACCGCCTGCTCTGGCTGCCGTCACGCTGACAACCGCGCCACGTTTTGCTGATTCTAGCTAATAATCCGAGGGATTCTTAGCACATTGTAAAATGCACGCTGTGTTAAAAAAACACAGAAACCGCCCGCCTAATTTAGGCGGACGGTTTGCTGACGTTTAACGGTTGATTAAATTTTGTGGTGCGCCATTTAAAAAGGCCATGGTGTTATCAAATGCAATCCGGGCTCTTTTCACCATCGCTTCGTTGGTTAGAAAGCCAACGTGTGGTGTCAAAATCGCATTCTTTGCAGTTAATAATGGATACTCGGTCGGGATTGGTGGCTCCATATCGAAGACATCAATTCCCGCACCAGCAATTGTTCCCTGGTTCAGTGCCGCGGCTAGTGCTGTATTGTCGACAATCGGGCCACGTGCACAATTGATTAAAATCGCGCTTTTCTTCATTAAGCCAAGTTTTTCAGCCGAAATCAAGCCTTTAGTAGCGGGCAATAATGGTAGATGTAATGTCACGATATCTGCTTGGCCCAGGACTTCATCCAAACTTAAATATGCAATATCCAAAGCTGCTACGGCAGGATTTGGGTAAGGATCGTAAGCAATAACTTTAGCGCCAAAAGCTTGATAGAGCTTGGCCGTAACTAGGCCAATTTTTCCTGTTCCAATCACGCCTACTGTTTTGCCGTTAATTTCGCCACCCTGGAAAGGTCCAGGAAAGTTAGCATCACGGATTACTGAATTACCTTGCGTGATTTTGCGGTATAAATCGAGCGTTAAGCCGATACACAATTCCGCAACCGCTTGGTTCGCGTAGCCGGCCGCATTAGACAAGAGGATTTCTTGATTTTTAGCAGCTGCTAGTCCAACATGGTCGACCCCCGTAAACGCAACGTTGATGTATTTAAGTTGGTCGGCTTGGTCGATAACTTCCGTTGGATATGGGTTATTCGCGATCATCACCACGTCTGCGTCTTGACTCCGTTCAACTAATACAGCTGGGTCGGTCGTTTTATCTTTGTAATAAACGAATTCATGGCCTTTTTCTCTAATCGGTGCGGCTAATTCCTCAATCAAGTCGTGGGAAACGTTTAATGGTTCTAATAATTTAATTCGCATGTAAATTCTCCTTATTTGTTTTATATTATTTAGGCTATAAAATGTTGGTCTTCATGAGAGATAAATCCGATAGGTGTGGGACCTGCAATGCCTAGCATTACGAAATCTTGATCCGATGTGTTCGTCATCCCATGTTTTTCACCGGCACGTGCGACAACAATGTCACCCGCTTTAATTGTCACTCTTTCACCACATTCAGGATAAAAATCGGCTTTTCCCTCAATCACGATCCAAATATCATCTGCACAGTCGTGCGAATGAATCGGCAAACTTTGCCCAGGTTTCATGCACCAAACTGCACCCACAGTATTTGGCGTTTCATATAAAATTCGTTTCGTAGCAGCTTCTTCTCTAAACACTTGCATCTCCGGCCAATGAAAAATTCGCTCCTGTAAATCTTCACGCAACATCGTTTTAAGCGACATCTCAATTCCCCCTATCTCTTATTCATCTCTTCTGTACATATACATAATAACCCTATCGCTCAAAGTTTCACATATTGTAAATCGATAAAACATTCTGTCTGATTATGCATTATAGCTAATTTTTGTTTAAACACAACAAAAACTCTGCTAAATAAGGCTTTTACCAACCGACTTATCTTTTAATCTCTTTTATTTTGATTTGATATACTAAGAGCAATTAGAAAATTGACTTCAATTGTGAAACATCAAACAATTATATTCTGGTTGTAATTTCCAGTTCATTGGCCATTAAGAATCACCCGGCTAAAACTTAGACTCCTTGACCCGACAAGATAGTTATTCAATACTCCGGATTTACCGACTAAATGACCAAATGTGACAGCGCGACTCTCAAGTGGTTGCCAGCTCCTTCTTCTACCAACCTTTAAAAAGCAGTTTATTAATGCTTACAATTTTTCATAAAACTTAATAAAAAACTATACTATTTAAAAGCATATTTCTCTCCAAAATACGTATTTATATATAATTAGATTTTTAGGAGGAATGCAAATGCAATTACAAAAGCACCAACAATTATTGTGGTTAGAAGAAATGGAAAAGCGCAAGGGTTTGACAACCAGCGAACAAAGAGAACTCAAACAAATGCAAGCCGGTTTCAATGGGGAGGAGTATTTTGGCAAGTATATGAGGAATTTTATACCGAAAGATTGGGTATTGTTGCAGGATCTTCGGTTGAAAACAATAAATGGTGAAATCCAAATAGATGCGATTTTAATCACCAATTTAGGCCTAACTTTGTTTGAAGTTAAAAATTACTCCGCCGATTATCACTACAACGATGGGCGTTGGAAAGTAAATGGCAAGGTGAAATATCACAATGATTTTCTGCAACTCGATCGCACAGTGGGCCTGCTCAGGTTTCATATGCAGCAACACGGAATCAATATACCTGTTGATAGTTTTGTCGTGTATATAAATGAAGAGGATTCGGTCGAAATTGATGACCCGACTCTGCCGTTTATTAAGCATGCGAAACTGGGCCGTTTTGTAAAGAATACTCTGAAAGACTGTCAGCAGGCGCCAACTCAAACGTATCACCGCGAGACCGAATGGCTGATTAGTCAGCACCAAGTTGATGAACGGCGGCTCAGCCTGACGGATGACCGTTTCGCGACGATTCAAAAAGGAGTTCATTGCGTCGCTTGTAACTCCTTCGACATTGCCGGCGATCGCTACCACATTTATTGTAATAGCTGCCAATTTAGCGAAAGTAAAGAAAAGGCAATAATTAGAACGATTTGTGACTATGGGATTCTTTTCCCCTTTAGAAATCTCAGCGTGCCCGATTTGATGACATTTCTCAGCCCAAACACAAACTACAATACACTTTTTTTGATTCTGAAACGGCATTTTCATAGGAAGTCCAACTCTAACCATTACATAAATCGCCAACTCAACTATAATGCCCAATTTCCGGAGCTAACTTTTAGGTTCAAGGACAGACCCCTTAGCAAATAAACCAATTCTAGTTTTCATAAAAATTCCCCTTATATCAAAATATTAAAAAAATACCCAGCTGATTTGATAGTTGTTGGGATCTAAAAGGTAAGGTTTAGTGGCTCACCTAAGAACTCAGCCAACTTTTAGTGGCTCACCTAATCGCTCAGCCAACTTTTAGTGGCTCACCTAAACAGTCAGCCTACTTTTAGTGGCTCACCTAAACAGTCAGCCTACTTTTAGTGGCTCACCTAAGCAGTCAGCCATGTGTTAGTGGCTCACCTAATCAGTCAGCCAACTTTTAGCGGCTCACCTAAGAACTCAGCCAACTTTTAGTGGCTCACCTAAGAACTCAGCCAACTTTTAGTGGCTCACCTAATCGCTCAGCCAACTTTTAGTGGCTCACCTAAGCAGTCAGCCAACTTTTAGTGGCTCACCTAATCACTCAGCCAATTTTTAGTGGCTCACCTAAACAGTCAGCCAACTTTTAGTGGCTCACCTAAACAGTCAGCCTACTTTTAGTGGCTCACCTAAACAGTCAGCCAATTTTTAGTGGCTCACCTAAACAGTCAGCCTACTTTTAGTGGCTCACCTAAACAGTCAGCCAAGTTTTCATGACCGCGTAACGTGATTCGTCGCTCAGTAAACACGATTTAACCAGATACGCCACTTGCATTAGATGCTGACGAATTTCAACTGCCGTGTTAAACTAATAGGAACTGCTCTAATGAAAGGAATTATTATGCAAATTATTATTTCACCTACTAAACAAATGGTCGCTGAAACAGATAGTTTCCTCGCCGAAAGTAAGCCGCTTTATATCAAAGAAGCCAGCCAGATTCTTAATAGCTTGCAGGCTTTGACATATGTAGAGGCGAAGCAACTTTGGAAATGTAATGATAAGCTGGCAACTGAAAATTTCGAACGGCTAAGAAATATGCAATTAGATAAGCAATTATCGGCTGCGGTCATGTCTTATAAGGGCCTGCAATTTCAGTATATGGTGCCCGATTTATTTACTGCGAGCGAATTGAGCTATGTCAAAGAGAATTTACGGATTCTTTCTGGTTTTTACGGGATATTACGTCCCTTTGATGGGATTTCGCCCTACCGACTTGAAATGCAGGCTCCGCTGCCTATCCAAAATCACACCAATCTTTACCAATTTTGGGGGCAGAAAATCTATGACGCTCTTCAATTTGACGAAGGTCCGATCATTAACCTGGCTTCTAAAGAGTATACCAAGGCCCTTACTCCTTACCTCAAAACTAGCGATCAATTTATTGATATTGTTTTTGCAAACTTAATCGACGGAAAGCTGAAAATAAAGGCTACTCCGGCGAAAATGGCTCGTGGTCAAATGGTGCGATTCGCGGCTGAACACCAGGCTTCACAGATTGACGATCTAAAACATTTCGATCATCCTCATTATATTTTTTCAAAAGAACGCTCGACTGACAAACAACTCGTCTTTCTCTATCAAACATAAAGAATCCAGAATCTGACTGAGAGACAGTCAGCCAAAATATAACAAGTCCTCATCAGTCTATCCTGACGAGGACTTTTCTGGTTATTGGTGTGCAATTCTTCGAATATTAAATAAACGTTTGCGGCGATGGTGATAATTGTAGTGCAACCAAGTGTAAATGAATACGACGGCGATGGCGGTCGCGTTGTTGGTAAGGAAGACGGGTAAAACTCCCGAAAGTCTCAGGATAATCGGCAGACGGATGAGAGTGCTGAAGAAATAACGACTATCCCCCATCAAAATCGTGTAAATCCCGTAATTAAGCATCAGTATAATGAGAACTACCACAGTGGCTAACTTGAGATAAGTCGCTTTTGAGACGTGCCCTTTTTGCTTGCGATAGCAGGCAAAGCCCATCGCGACACTAAAAAAGCTAGGCAACCACCCGTAAAATGAGTAGTTGATAGCCGGTCCCCACATGAGAAATGCCACCAGTGTTCCCAAGGTTCCCCCGAGGATTGCCCCTAAGATGCCACTATAAAGCCCAGTTATTGGGGATTCTTCTCGCTCCGTGTACTTTGCTTGTTTGTTAAGGATTTTCTGATAGTTGGAATTATTCAATAAATAATAAGAATTATCGTAGGCATATAAATCGATGGTTTCTTCGACCAGTTCACTCATGAAATCCGTTTCCATTAAAGATAATTCTTCAAATTTCAAAGGCAACTCAGTTAATAAACCAGTCATTAGTTTTTCAAATTCTGCTTGTTTAGCTGGTATCTGGCCCTTCACTTCGAAAAAAGTTGATCGAGTAGTCGGCGTATATTCAACTTTCTCCGCATCATACGTATGATTAAGCTTTTGGATGAAGTCTTTCATTTCATCCGCTTCTAGTATTTCATACTGCCTTTCCATCCCTAATCGTAAAAAGTATTCATTAGCACTTGGATTTAGCCCAACTATCACTGGATAAGCTTTTGCAGTCCCAGTCAAAAGCTCGACCTTATCTAGTTTATAATGTCTGAATTGATATTCTTTTAGTAAAAATTCTGTCTGGTACATTGAATCACCCGCTTTCTTAGAAGTTTTTATTTAAATGATATAACAAAAATGGCAAAACTTTAAATATAATCTCACTTTGCTTTAATTTTTTTGTAAAACTTGTGGTCAAGCAATAGGAAAAATCGATGTTTAAAATAATAATAATATCAACTCCGTTTAAGTCTTGGATCACTGCTAACGCAAACTTTTACTAGCAAGCTATCTTAATACTTGTAATTAAACATGACCAAACAATTTGTAGCGCTAAAGTGTTCTAACCTATTTTCTTTGGTCCACAATAAAAAAGACCTCTAAACAAAAACAGGTCTTTTAAAATTACTTACCACTTAATTTTTGCGATGTATTTATTCTTTTACTAGCCCTAGCTTCCCCTTTGAAGGTTCGTATACTGTGATGATGAATGCTTATAATCGTTGATAATCCAACATTTAGAAAAAAAATCAGGCATCGTAACACTTTATTTATTACGAACCTTTAATTTAATAGAAATATTTTGTATCAATGATTATGCTTACCTTGTTACACATCCGGAAATCAGTATATTCGACCCAAGGCGACCTTATTGTTTCAATGAAAGAATTTGGTTGGCGGTATATTCCCTCTTGAAATCCAGAACGTCTTGTGTGACCTTGGCAATATTATCTGCTTGAAGCACCACTAGATCATTCGGTTCCGCCATCTCCAATGCACGGCGAGCAGCAAGAATTTCATCATAAACCAGCTCAATCGCATTGGCTTCCATACCGCCTTCAAGCATACCTTGTTTGACTATTTCTGCCGTTTCACCTAATGGACGATTTCTTGGCGCCGAATTACAAAGAATGACCTGGTCGAAATAATGTGCAACTGCTTGACCATATGCTTTAATATCCTCTTCACGTCGATTACCAACCCCAGAAGCTAAACGAATCTTGCGCCCTGGCATTAAGCGTCGGAAAAAATCCCCCGTCGCATGGATGGCACCAGGATTATGTCCATAGTCGATGACGACTTTGAACTCCCCAAAATCGATGACGTTCATTCGTCCAGGCGACTGGCTAATCGAAGTATTAAAACTCATTACACCCGCACGAATCTGCTCTATTGGCACACCTAAAGCATAGGTGGCTGCTATCGCTGCCATCAGATTTTTAACATTGAACTGCGCTTGTCCCGCGAACGTCATTGGAAACTCATCTATCTCGCCAATGACCACTTGCTGGTCCGGCTTTTGAATCACCACTTGCTTACCAACTAGCGTGACATTAGCACGTCCATTCTTTAAGTTTTCCAACAGAATATCATTCTGATCATCAAGTGAGAAATAAATCGTGCTTCCTTTTGTTTTACCAGCCCGACTCATGACTAATGGATCATCCGCATTATAAACGGTATACCCTTCCGGCTTGACTGACTCAGTCACAACGGACTTCAGACGAGTTAATTCCTCGAGTGTATCGATACCGCCAAAGCCCAAATGATCCGATGAGACATTTAGTAAAACACCGACATCGCATTCCCGAAAACCTAATCCTCGGCGAATGATGCCACCCCTCGCAACTTCTAAGACAGCATAATCGATTGTTTGATCAGCCAACACACCCACCGCCCCAGCCGGCCCACTGTAATCACCTTTAAGAATCGGTGTATGATTAATTTCCACTGCATCGGTTGATGCCAACCCTACGATTTGTCCTTGTTGCGAGAGTATATGTGTAATTAATCGGGAGGTCGTAGTCTTACCGTTTGTTCCTGTTATCGCACAAATTGGGACAGTGTGTGGCGTCCCTTCGGGAAACAACATGTCAATCACTGAGGACGCAATATTACGAGGTATCCCTTCAGAAGGACATAAATGCATACGAAATCCTGGTCCAGCGTTAACTTCTATGATGCCTGCTCGGCTTGAATCCAATGGCTCTTCTAAGCTATCCGCAATTAAATCAATTCCCATCACATTCAGTCCAATCAACTGTGACACCCGTTCTGCCATCCTTTTAATCGTAGGATGGACAGTCTCAGTCACATCGACAGCCGTGCCTCCCGAACTTAGATTGGCAGTCGCCTTAACATAAGCCCGCTGCTTTAAAGTCAAAACTGTACTCAAATGAAAATTCTGCAAGCCCAATACTCGTTGTGTGTCATGGTCAATCTTAACCTTCGTCAAGACTTTTTCATGCCCATTCCCTCTTAGTGGGTCATCATTCAAGCGATCAATCAATTCACTAATACTCGCTTCACCATCGCCGATAACATAAGCTGGTTGCCGCAAAGCCGCTGCTACAAACTTACCATCAATCACCATTAAGCGATAATCAAACCCCTCAAGATGCTGTTCAACAATCATCTGAGAAGTCATCAATGAAAGCTTCTCAAAAGCTAGACGCAGTGTACTCTCATCCTGAATATTAACCACCACACCCCTACCATGATTACCAGTTTGTGACTTTAAAACGACAGGGTAACCAATACTTTCAGCCGTCTCAATCGCATCGTTTAGCTGGGTGATTCGCTTTCCTTTTGATACTGCTATACCACTATTGGCAAGTATTTCCTTGGTTCGTTCTTTATCAGCAGCAATTTCAACTCCGATAGCAGACGTACTATCCATGAGGGTCGCTTCGATGCGACGCTGATATTTACCATCACCTAATTGAACATAACTATCTTTGTTTAATCGGTTATAGGATATACCACGGCTAGTCGCCTCATCAACTATAGCTTGCGTCGACGGTCCAAACGAACTTTCTTCTTCTAGCATTCGTAGTTCAGCAAGTAATGGTGCGATTTCTGTGAGTTTCCCTTCAAATAAACGATTGACTAATTCCACTGCCATTTCGCCCGCTCGCAAGCCAACCGCTTCAATGCAGTAGCGATAAACCATGTGATAGGTTCATTTAGGTTCTTTAGTAAACGTCTTTCCAAAGTTTACGGGATGACCAATCAAATTCTGCAACTCTAAAGCCACATGTTCCGAAATATGCCCTGCCCAAGTACCACTCTCAATTCGCTGAAAGAAGCCACCCACCACACCAGGCGAGCATGTGTGTTCTTGTAAGCTAGGGAGTAGAGTTTTAAGATTAATCAAAAAGTTCGGTACTGTATTACTTGGCCGTTCCTCAAGTTCACCCAATTCCAATCCCATAAAGATAACCGGAAGCTGATGATAATAGTTTGCCCCACGTAGAGCTCTCTTTTCGAATATTCTCATATGATTATTCCCTCCAATTAATTGACCAATCACAGTCACAACACTGAAAACGCTTTCTTTCTTGGTGATATAAAAAGTATACACACTCATCTAATGTTAGTACAAATCGATACACCAAGAGTGTTTATACTCTCAAAAATCGAACACTCTCCGATTTAACAGTGATGTGAGGAACATTGACTAATTATTCAAGCAAAATACTCAGTAAAACAGTTCTATTTCCAAGATAAAAAGCCCATCCGAAGATGAGCTTTGGCTAACTAAATTATTTAATTGCTTTTAAAGCGGCTGAAGTAATGTAGTTAGTCACTTTATTGAAATGTGGTAAGTAGAAAATGTCTAATAATGCTAGTTGATCAATCGTGTAACCTTGTTCAATAGCTAATGAGAACGTATGAATCACACTTGAAATATTCAATCTTGAAACAAATTGCGCACCAACAATGCGGCGGCTCTCTTTTTCCCAAACAATACGTAATTTAACAGTACCATTTTCATGGTCTTTGATTGATTCTTCGATTTGGGTATCTTCGTAGTCAACATAGTCGACTTCAACTTCAAAACGTTTAGCAGCACGAACACTTATCCCAGTTGAAACTAAGTTTAAACCAAAGATTGAAATCCCATTTGAACCTTGAACACCTGGAGATTCAATGTCTTTGCCTGCTAAGTTAGAACCTGCAATAAAACCTGATCGAACAGCATTTGATGCTAATGCGATGTAACCTGTTTTGCCTTGTGCGGTAGAGAAAACAGTCGCACAGTCACCAATTGCATAGACATCTGGATCACTTGTCACTTGTTTACGGTCGACTAAGTAAGCACCATTGACAAATTTTTCTAAATGATCGCCACCTAAGTCAGCGCTTGGACGGAAACCAATACAGTTGATAACTAAATCAACATCGTATTCGCCTTCAGATGTTTTAATACCTGTCACATGGCCTTCTTCATTTCCGATATAGCCTTGAGCTAATTGACCGAATTGTAATTCTAAACCATTTTCAATTAAGTTTTCATCCATTTTTGAAGCGAACTCTTCGTCATAGTAGTTCATTAATGAATGTGCTTCCGCATCAAACATCACAACTTCTTTACCACGTAGACGGATACCTTCAGCAATTTCAACTCCAATGTAACCCGCACCAATAATACCCACGCGTTTTACTTTAGGGTCTGCCATAGCAGCTTCAACTTCACGGCCTTCTTCGAAAGCTTTTAAGAAGTGAATTCCTTTTAAATCTTTACCTGGTAAATTAGGAGCAATTGGCAATGAACCTGTTGCTAAAACTAATTTATCGTATGACTCTTCAATCGTTTCACCATTCTTGTCTTCAGCAAAAACAATTTTATTTGCGTAATCAACGTTTGTTACCGTTGTCTCCATTAACATTTTAGCGCCTAAAGCTGCTAATTCCTCAGGATTTGTATAGAAAAGATCGTTAGGATTCTCAACTTTTTGACCTACCCAAAGAGCTGTTCCAGCACCTACATAAGAAATGTGGCTGCTTTTATCCATCACTACTAATTCGTTTTCTGGATTCGTTAAGATCATTTTAGCTGCTGCAATTCCAGCATGATCACTACCGACTAATACAATTTTCATAAAAAGTCTCCTTCTTGCACTTAGGCAATGTTATAATTTACATTTAAAAGTATAACACTTCCCTCATAAAAACGGGAGAGAAAACATTGTTAAATAGGCATTTATAACTGATTTCATTTTAAATTCATTGTTAAACTCGTTAAATCATAAGCTAACTAACTATACAATATAATACTGTCATGACAACTATTTTTTCACAATAAACTTATGACAATTTCATCCTTGTTCACTTTTGGATAAGTTGATTTACTTTTCCTTCACAAAAATATTCTTTTTTTATATGAAATTCACAAACTTCACTTTAATTAAAATTTAATTTATTTTTTTATCCCCTTCGCAAGCTTATTACAATGGCGTTTAGAATGAATTATCTCGCTTTCGAATCACTTCATGGAAAACAAAACTATTCACAAGCATTTTGAGTTCATTTGATTATTCTTCTCCTATAAACTTGCGAAAAAATAATTTTCTAGCAGCGAATTATCAGCATTTTAGCAGGCTTTCTATCTGGTCCTCCAATTTTTTTATTTCAAGGAATATTTTGACAATGTTGGAAGTGTTTGGCGAGATGAGCGTTTTGATGATAAGTCCCATAAATGTCTCCTCCATGATATAATGAGATAAAGGCATTTTTGAGTTTTCAAAAAATCATAATTGAGGCATTGAATGAAAAAATGGTTGGTACAAATAGTCTTTGTGCTTTTAGTTAGTTTGAATAATCTGAAGTTAACGTCTGCAATAGCACAGACCGAGGCGCGGTTCAGTGAAATTGAAGCAGAGATAGCTTTACTAACCTCAGAAATGAGGGCATTACAAAGCGATATTGTGGACTACGAACCTGGTATTAACTTACCAAGTGGTCAAGTGATTGCTGAGATTAAAAAGGTTGCCTTGACTAATAAGCGTTATGATTACGAAGAAACGACGTTCAAACATGTGATTGTCGTTGAATATGTTCTGCACAATCATACGAGCGAAGAATACCGTACGGGCCACGACCTCGACGTTTACGTTAACAATGTCAAGGCAGAACATTACTACAATTTAGATGAAATTAAACAAGAGTTTGTCTCAGCAGGACGCGCCATTAATCTAATGATTTATTATGGTACAAATGAAGAGCCAGAAAATGTGGAGATTGAATTTAAAGAATTGTTCTTGGATGACGTTCCTACGATTATGCGTGTAGGCTCGCTCAAGTAAACCTGTTGACTGGTCCTGAGTTTTCCAGAGCGATTTTCGATTACCGTCGCTATTAAATCGTTTAAGGCAGAGGATTTAACCTAAAGGAGAGAGTCATGTTAGTTATAGTATCTCCGAAATTCACGGTTTTATATGGTATTATGTAAGGAAATAATATTAAAAAAGAGTTTTTAGATGAACATCTACGAATTAGATAATGAATTATTGGGTAGCACTTTAAAAAGCATCGTTTTCGCAGCTTATTTCGGTAGTCATACCTCATTAGCCACAGCAACTGAGACTGGTATCGAGGATGATAGCTTGAATTCAAATACGTCAAAGATCTGTTGAATTTACCAATGGAAGAGCTGATTGATACCTGGTTTGGCGGCGCTGAAACAATGGAAAGACATTTAGATAGCATCGACGAGTAGAGCTTTACTTGCCGGGTATTTCTTAGGTCTATTCGCATGCAAGGCGGTTTCCTGACTCGACGGATTCGAACTGAATATGAGTAATAAAAGAGCCGCCTCTGAAATGAGACGGCTCTTTTGCTTGTTATTCAGAATGTCGACTGATGATATACGGCTTACTTCCACAACATTTCAAGCAAACTTAGAGTAAGCCTACTTTGCAATCATCAACTATCGCTGTACTGCTGTAAATCCAATCAAAATATTCTGAGTAAAGAGTCATTTTCTAAATAAAGGTCCGTTTCTTTAGTTCGCGACGGATATCCGGCCAACGGAACAAGACAATTAAAATCAAGGTTAAAACGCTCAAAAAAACTGAAATCGCCGCGGGTGTTGTCACTGTAACCCAACCTAAAATTAGAAAAATCGCTGGCACGAGCCCAAGTATGTCCGCAACAGCTAAATAAAGAATATAATCCCCTGGCTTCAAGTGGATTAATCTTGTGGAAACAAACATCCCCACGAGCGATGCACTACAAAAAATTGGTATCGCGTAAGTCAACGACCAGCCTGTCCAAGTCAGAAGGTAATCTAGATAGGCGCTGACTAATGACAGGCTCACTAGCAAGTACAGGACACTTTTGGCTAAATTTCGCCGTTTCCGTACAACGATTAATACAATCAGCCAAATCGTTCCAATGCCTAAAACAGATCCTTCAAACACACGTATTTCTCCCCGCCAAATATAAGCGAAAGCAAAAATTACCAGTATAATCAGGATGGACAGCCAAACTAGCCATTTAACAATTCGTTGATTATTAAATTGAAGCGGAACGTCGGGATATGAACTGGGAACGACTCCTCCTGTTTGAGCAATTGCTTGGTGACATAAGGGACAAGTTGCCCAATCTCCATTTATTTCAACTTTACACCGGTCGCATTTACGCATGGCTGCCCTCTCCTAACTCTTCTTCAGTCACCTTATTAACAGTTGTTGTGACCGGTATGCCCAAATCAGTTAAATGAGTCGCAAAGTTTTGAAAAATATCAGTTTCCACAAACGGTGAGGTAAAGGTAATCGTCATCACATCATTATGACTGATCGTACAAAATTGAGGTCTGACAGCAATCGTATGAAAGAAAACTTGCTTGACCCATTGATCAATCATTTGAGAAAAACTGACGCGTCCTAAATTGGATATCGCAATTGTGATATTTCGGTTATTCAGATAATTAATTATTTTTAAACCAAAATCTTTGATTGGCCGAAGAACCACACGGCTAATCGGCATATATTCGAAATAAACGAGTTGCTTTAGCCAGCCCTCTAGGTGATCTTTTTCGAGTTGAGGATCAAGCTCGGCTTTGAGCTCATAACAAATGTCATGCAAACTATTCTCATGACCTTTTTTATAAGTATAAGAAATATTGGTCACCGAGAAAAAATTTCGCGCAGACGTCGAGGGGAAATATTGGCGCAGGTTAACTGGAACAGAGACCGCAATTGTTTCATCACCTTCAAAATCCGTGACACTTTGCCGTAAAGCTTCTATAAATAAAGCGGTTAAATAAATAGTTACCGATACGCCGATTTTCTTCGCTTGGCTAATAATGTCTTTGACTGGCATTTCTAACTCGACAACTCGTGGCCTGTTATCCGGAGTATACGTCCCTTTATAGTGATAGACTTTCTTTTTGCTTCGTTTGGCGATTGGAAAAAGAATTCGTTTCACTCGCACGCCTATTTCTGTAAAATTACGTAAAGCAGATTGAGCCTCTTGAGTAAAACTGCGCTGTTCAGTTTTACGGAAGTGACGCGAGAAACTATCTTCACTTGAGCTCTCGTGACTATAAGTTGAGGTTTCTAGAAGCATACTCTGGGCTTCTGGATGTTTTAATACCAAATACTCGCGCATTAAATCTTGGAAAAACCACATAGCGCCCGTTCCATCTGATAAAACATGGAATACCTCCAGACTAATTCGCTGATTTAAATAAAGCACGCGAAAGAGCAATTCTTTGCGGTCAAAATGATAAATTGGACGGCAGGGTGATTGTGTATCTTCTTTTACAGTTGGTATTAAATCGCTTTCTTCTAAATAATACCAAAAGAAGCCACGCCGTAAGACACTATGGTATAGCCTGTATTGGTCATAGACTTTCTGCAAGGCCATTTGCAACAAATTAGCGTCGACTGCTTCTGAAACTTCCGCACTGAATCGGAACACTTTGGTGTCCCTTTGTGTCATGGCAGCAAGAAATATATTCGAAGCGTAGTCTAACCTTACCCACTTATTCTGGCTTCGAGCTTCCCGTTTCGTCATATGCGTCACTTCCTTTCAAGTGATTATCTAGAAAGCGTTCGATTAAATCATAAGAATCTTCGACAATTTTATGGTTGAGTGGTCCAAATATATAATTATGAACCGTCTGAGTTGCTTCAAAAATTTCTACCGAATTCCCCGCTTCTTCTAACAACTCGCCATACATCAGCCCTTCATCACGTAATGGATCAAATTCAGAAATAATGATTAAACTGGCCGGTTGCTTAGAAAAGTCTTGTGTCATCAAAGGAGCGACATAAGGTGACTGACGAGCTCCAATATCTGGTTCATACATATCCATGTACTCTTGCATTTTCTTAGCGGTTAAGCCATAATCAGTCGCATTTTCACAGACACTTTTAAAAGGTGAGCGTTCATCGTGCGCCCAATAAGTCACTGGATTAATTAATATTTGCTTGGTGGGGATAGTTTTACCTTCATCACGTAAACGTAAAGAAACAGCTGCTACCAAGTTGGCTCCTGCTGAGTTGCCAACTAATGTTAATTCATTTCCTTCTAACAAACCGGTCGTTTTTAGATCAGTCAATAACCTATCAGTTACTTGATAAACATCATTAAAGCCTGCTGGAAATGGATGCTCTGGTGCTTTCGAATAGTCGACAGATAAAACGGTTCGGCCTGTTCGATTGGACAGTTTGCTGCAGTCCTTTGTATAGGTATCAACATTACCAAGTACCCAACCACCGCCATGAATAAATAGTAGTAATTCATTACTACGTTTAACGTCTGGTTGAAAGACACGAATTGGAATTTCATGGCTGCCATCTTCCGCATAAATATGCCAATCTAAAAACTCATATCGATTTTTTACACTTAGAGCGAAAAATTCTTGAATTCTTCGAATTCGCTTGTACCACTCGCGCATATTTATTTTTGGGGAAGAAATAATTTTCAATAGAAAACGTACGATAATGTTCATAATAGTCCCCTCACTCATGATTGTTTTATTGTAGTGTGTCTGATGTTGTGCTGAAGGTCAAGCAAAAAGATAAGCCGCCTGAATAAAAAGCCTTATCAGATTAAAGTAAGTCTTATTTCTAATACTCGCTATAACTTTCTACTTATTGAGTAGTTTCGATAGTATTTCAACACTTTTTTATATTGTACAGGAATGTTGGCACCTTTTTCCATACAGGCAAATTTTTATTTCATCTGACTATCCCACACCACGTATCATCTAGCTAGTTAGCAATAACCATTTGTCAGACCGTTCTATTTTGCCCAAAATATTATTCTACATCCCTCATTTTAATCACTGAGCCATGTTTTAGTGGCTCACCTAAGAGCTCAGCCATGTTTTAGTGGCTCACCTAAACGCTCAGCCATGTTTTACTTACTGACCTAAGTACTCAGCCATGTTTTACTTACTGACCTAAGAGCTCAGCCATGTTTTACTTACTGACCTAAGTAGTCAGCCATGTTTTACTTACTCACCTAAGTAGTCAACCATGTTTTACTTACTGACCTAAGTTGTCAGCCATGTTTTACTTACTCACCTAAGTACTCAGACACTAAAAGATAGCTCACCTAGACAACTCCGAGCCACTTAGGCTCGCGCTAGTTGAAAACACAAGAGATGTTGCTCGCTTCGTATCGCAAGGATTAAAAAAGCAGCTAAGCTTTTAATCGTGCTGGTTCAGCCAGTACACCTATCGAATCTTCCCAAGAAATTGGTAAAGAAATGGTTATAATATTTTGAGCATTGTGAGAAAATTTTCTCTAATACTTTTTTCAACTTAGATCCTTAAATTGGCCAGTATGAGGATCTATAGCCCTTTTCTATTGCTATCAACATTAAAAAGACAAAAAAGGTGAGTCACTTTAATCAGCGACTCACCTTTTCTCGAATTAATATTCTGTCAAAATTATTTAGCTACTTTAGAAGTAAGACCTTCAGCTTTTAAGAATTCACTGAATGCTACTAATTCTTCTGCTTCATATTTCTCTTTATAAGCAGCGATTTCTTCTGCAGTGTATAAAGATGCATCTAATTTCAGTGTTTCTACTGGAATTGGACGTTCTTTTGTAATTTTAGCATCGATGACAACTGTTCTGCCTTCTTTGTATGCTTTAACTGCGTCAGCCATCACTTGGTCCATATCTTCGATACGACTTACTGTGAAACCAACAGCTCCTTGTGCTTCAGCAATCTTAGCGTAGTCAACGTCTGTAAATTCAGTACCAAACGTGTTTGAGTTTGTATCTTCATATTTGTTCTTGATGAAACCATACTCAGTGTTTGTGAATACCACGTTGATAACTGGTAAATCGTAACGTACGTTTGTAACGATATCTTGGTAGTTCATTGAGAACGCACCGTCACCAGCTAAGTTCCATGCTTGACGTTCTGGGTAAACTTTCTTAGCTGCGATACCACCAGGTAATGCAATTCCCATTGATGCAAACAATGGAGAAGTTCTCCACATGTTTTTAGGCGTCATGTGTAAGTGACGAATAGATGTTTGAGTTGAGTTACCAACGTCGATTGAGTAGATTGCATCTTCATCAGCATACTTGTTGATTGCATTGTACACTTGATAAAGTTGTAAAGCGCCACTTTCTTTTGTTTCTAATTTCGTCATGTATTCACGCCAGTTTTGAATGTTTTTCAAGTTAGCGTTCCACCAAGCTGATTCTTCAACAGGAGTAACTTTAGCTAATAATGAATGAACTGCTTCACCAGCATCTCCAAGAATTGCAACATCAGCATTGTGACGTTTACCTAGCATTACTGGGTTGTTGTCAATTTGGATGAATTTTTCAATGTTTTCGAATGTTTTATCTACTTCAGCAAACGGGAAGTTTGATCCAATAAAGATAACTGTGTCAGCTTCTTTGATTGTCTCGTTAGCAGGTTTCCAACCAACACGGTAAGTAGAACCAGCTAGCGCTTCAAAATCATATTCGAAAGTCTCGTAGTTTTTACCAGTTACAATGACTGGTGCTTTGATTAAGCGAGATAATTCTGTTACTGCAGGACCGTGTCCCATAGTCCCAACACCTGCATAAATTACAGGACGTTTAGAGTTATTTAACACTTCAACTGCTGCGTCGATATCAGCTTCGTTAATTGGTGAAGATGTATAATCACGGAAGCTTTTAGCTGAAGAGTAAAATGCATCGTTATCCATTTCGTGGAAACCAAAGTCTCCAGGAACTTCTAATACAGCAACCCCACGTTTAGCGATAGCAGTACGGATTGCTTCGTCAACTAATTTAGGTAATTGTTCAGCGTAAGCAACACGACGGTTGTAAACTGCAATGTTCGCAAACATTGGGTTTTGGTTTAATTCTTGGAATGCATCCATGTTTAATTCTTTTAGTGGACGAGATCCTAAGATAGCTAATACTGGCGTGTTATCCATAGCTGCATCGTAAAGACCGTTGATTAAGTGAGACGCACCAGGTCCACCAGATCCCACACAAACACCAATTTTACCACCAAATTTCCATTGCATTACAGCTGCTTTTGCTGCAACTTCTTCATGCTTCACTTGAAGAAACTCAATGTTTGTTTCTTCTTGTTCACCTAGTGCTTCCATTAATGGAGCTAATGTACCTGAAGGAATACCGTAAATTGTTTCAATACCCCAATCTGCCATTACTTTTAAAGAAGCTGTACTAACTTTTGTTTTACCTGTTGTCATTATAATAATCCCCCTAATTGAATTTAGACAAAATATATATGTTTTAAATCTAACGCCCAAAATCTTATATCTAAGATTTCTCCCCATTTAATACGTTTTATAAACACTATTCTGTTCATTGGAACTAATTATATCCGAAACGTCTTTACATATCTATCTATCTTGACACCTTCTTTTTTATAAAATCATGACTTTTAATCTGTTTCATTAGGGATATTTTTCTGTATCATTTTATTGGGCATGCAAAATTGTCTGAAGCACTCACACATTCATATTCTTAGTAAATGACATCTTTTCCTTTCCAACATTTGGATTTGATTGCCTAGACATCAAAGTTGGTTTCGCTTTCCAGAAAGATTTAATCGCTTTTGATTTTCAATCTTCTCACTCTTTAGGGGGTGACTCTAGTCCGTTCTTTCTTAGTTTACGCTAACTATTTCTCTATATTTTTCAATAATAGTCCATTTGATTTTCATCATCTAAAATTCCCCATTAATTGAATTATAATAATTCTCATCATGTTCTTACGCCTTTTGATCAAGTTTAGCTCTTTATAGCTAGATAGTTGGGCAGATAAATCGGATAACTCAAGTAAGTCTGTTGATATTCTATGCTTGGTAGCAAAAATTAAGACATACCGGATTTGTTAGTAAACATACTCGACTCAAATTGAAACACAACGCATCAGGCTGTCCCCTTCATCTATTCAGCGTTTCTTAGTCTCTAAATAGCCTAACCACATCATGGCGACTTGAGCGACGATGTGAAACATGGCCTGAGATTCGTGGCGTCTTGAGCGATGGTGTGGTCGTATGACTCGGTTAGATTCTGTCTGATTTCGCCGTACTCTCTCTGGGGACCAAAACGATAGAGGTAGTCTATTTCTATATCATGCTTATTTAAATTGGCGGTGTTCTCGATCAATAAGAAATTAGCCACTTTTTGCATTTTACGGTCTTGATACTCTCTATCAATTTTAAAAGACAATAGCTTCTGCCTATTATCATAAGTTTCACTGTTTGATTACAAACATTTGAATGTACGTTCGCTTAATCAACAACCATTCATAAATATACCAAAAAAAAACTCATCCTCAATTAAGAGAGTGGGCTTGAACAATAAAATAATTTATCAATCCTATATTATGAATATTTAAACCCCCAATAGCAATTCATTATATAAATTTGATGTAATAATAGTAGCACTTAAAAAAAGACGTGTACGAGCAAACACATACAATAGCGGATTCAATCAAAGCATATTTGATTTCATCGTCCTATGAAATTTACTGCTCTCTTACATTGACTCTCATAAACATCTATTCATATTATTATTGTATATACTTTAAGTTTCATGTAAATAGCGCTAGCTAAGCCAATAAATAAAACCGCCAAAAACACTTTTAATAGTGTTTTTTGGCGGTTTTTCTACAATATTTCATAAATCAAAATAAATATTACTCTGCAAAATAAACATCTTTCAGATTAATACGCCCCACTCCATCATAATCCATACCGTGTAGTTTTTCATTCTGCACGTAAGCATTACTATAGTAGTAAAGTGGAATAACTGGCATATCTTCAATCATGACAGCTTCTGCTTGACGTAACAAATCTAGACGCGCATCAACATCTAATTCAAACATCGCTTGATCTAATAATTCTTTATATTCTTCTGATTCCCAGCCAGTATCATTATTACCGGCATCAGCAGTCTTGTAGTTGTCTAGGTAAGTCGTCGCATCATTGTATTTACCCGTCCAACCAATACGTCCAACTTGGTAATCTTTAGTATCTAATCGATCTAAGTAAACTTGCCATTCAGTGTTATCAATTTTTGCATTGATGCCTAATTCACGCGCCCATTTCTCTTGAATATCTTGTGCGATAACAGAGTGAGCTTCACTTGTATTGATTGAAATATTAATCGTTAACTCACTTGGATCCGATAGACCTAATTCTTCTAAACCAACCGTCAAGTATTCACGAGCCGAATCGTAGGCAGCATCTTCGAAGTAGCCGCGATCTTCCTCAAATCCAGGAATCACGTTTGGAACATAACCTAAAGCTGGAACTTGTCCACCCTTCGTAATATTATCGACAATATTCTGGCGGTCAACGGCAAAAGCAAGAGCTTTACGAATGTTCACATTCGCCATTGTTGGATCAGTTGTATTAATCACATACCAGTAAATCGCAGAAATAGGTTGAGTTTTTAAGATCCCTTGATCAGCAAATTCATCAATCATCCCTAAAGCGACTTCTCCATACGGTGAACCTAAATAATCCAATGAGCCTGACAAGTATTCATTACTTTGTGTAGCTTGAGATTCGATAATTTGTACATGAACTTCGTCCAAGGCTACATTCTCTTTATCCCAATATTGGTCATTCTTCGTTAATACATA
Organism: Fundicoccus sp. Sow4_D5; assembly: GCF_052116365.1. Taxonomy (NCBI): domain Bacteria; kingdom Bacillati; phylum Bacillota; class Bacilli; order Lactobacillales; family Aerococcaceae; genus Fundicoccus; species Fundicoccus sp. Sow4_D5. The sequence continues at coordinate 60,376 of NZ_JBQKLF010000004.1, forward strand.
GTGACTTTGATGAACCCACTCTGTTAATAAGAATGGTCCGTTTGTGATGTAATCATCTGTTAAACCAACCGCCCAATCTGGATTACCTTCCACTACCGACTGATGAACGGGTAAGAATGTATACATACCGAGTAACTCAGTAAAGTAAGCTGTTGGCGAAACTAAAGTTACTTCTAAAGTATAGTCGTCTAATGCCTTAACAGCGACATCATCGGCACTACCTTCACCAGTGTTATACGCCTGTGCGCCTTCAATGACGTATAAAAACTCTGCACGTTGTGATAAGGTTTCAGGATTTAAAGCACGTTTCCAACCATACTCAAAATCTCCCGCTACCACTTCATCACCGTTAGACCATAATGTGCCTTCACGCAGATAGAATGTATACACCAAACCATCTTCACTCATATCCCATGATTCTGCTAGTGCAGGAATTACTTCTCCTTCTGGCGTCGTATCTGTTAAGCCTTCAAACACGTTATCAATGATCGCACCAGATGTTGTATCCGTTGCGATAGCTGGGTCAATCGTTGGTGGTTCAGATCCAATAGCTAAATTTAGAATATTCTCCTGAGCACTCACTGCTAGTTGTGGAAATAACCCTCCAAATGAAACAATTAATGCCATAAAAAAAGTTGAGAGTTTATAAACAAAATTTTTCTTCATATTTTTAACACTCCTTATCCATTAATATACATAATTTCACATTAATGAAAGCGTTTGTCAAGGTTATTATTATAATTCAATTAGAATTGTTATCACTTTATTAACACCCCCTCATTTTAAAATCTGCATAATAAATATAAATTAATATCGGGGATGGTTATCACTATAATTCCCATCTATTAAATTGATAGTTTACTAATAAGTTCTGTATTTAAATGCGCTAATCTCAATTCTTTACAAAATATTAAACACAAAAGTTTGTATTATATAAATTAATCAATTTTATTATATTGTTAGCTGACACAAAATTATTTTATTTATTTCATGAGTTTATCGATTTAATACGTCTTAATGTGCCGGGTGTTCTTATAACTATCGGAGTGTTTTATATTTTTGGTTAGTATTATTCATTTGAGCTTAAATAAACTCAAAGCAAATTTCGAGCGACGTTTGTATCCAATATATTTAACGATAATTAGTTAGAACTTAATTCAACTGTTGTAAAAATTGCAACAGTTCGAAAAGAAGGTAATAGAGAGATTTCTAGGGGTTTAACCTATTATAGTATTGATGGAAATATATCAGTTGGATATCGAGTGAACTTTATACGCGCTACTCATTTCAAATAATGGGCTACCGGTGTTTTAAAAGAGTATATGATAAAAGGTTAAAACAAGGAGCGAATCTTTTAGAGAAAGACTATTTTCAAGAACTTCTCGAAATAGTACGCTCAATTCATGCGAGCGAACGAAGAATGTGGCTAAAACTGACTGCCATATTTTCCGAAGTAAGTACCGAATATGAAAATTCCAGTGAAATAACGAAATTATTTTACGCTAATGTACAAAATAAATTTCACTATGCAATTGTTGGTCAAACCGCTGCAGAAATCATCTATAATTTAGCGGATTAATCTAAAGACAATACGGGTTTTACCACTTGGAAAATTTCACCATGAGTCTTCTTATGACTTTTGTTACTGATGACTTATTATTATCAATGGCGGTCTCTCAAAAAAATTACTTTATCTTGAACAGATAAAATTCACTTGATCGAGAAAATCATTATTTTATTTTTAACGTTAAGATGGCTTCTGAAGCTTAGATGGTCAGAATTTATGAATACGTTGGACATTAGACAGCAAAAACAACCCAACACTCGGTTAAGAGAGTGGATTATTTGTACTAGAAAATACTAATGATAGTCCTTCTACTTTTTAGAGTAAGTAACCAAGCGAAAAGTAAGCATATATCAGAATTAATATTATAAGCAAAAGTATTTTACTTAATTCTATTTTACTTTTCATTCCTAATTTAGAATACTGATACAAAATATATAGATTACATACCAACGGGATTACGACAACTAATAATGTACTAAAAAAAAATTTATAATAATCTATTTCTAGTGCATTAAATAAAATGTTATAGACTAGCATAGAGATCGCACTTAAGATTTGAAAATTCTTTTTATACTTTTTATAGTTTATATCTTTCATGATAGCCCTCTTTTTTATTTATTCCCAAACTTCATATGTGTGAGTAAAAGTTGTCCCTGTTACATAATTAGTATAGGACGCATTACTATAGAAATTCATCCTTACAGTAACGTGGAACCTACCATTAGATTCTCTCCAACTTGACTGCTTGTAAGTATAGTAGATATAATCTGTATTATATTCAATTAATGTGCCAGCTATACCTATAACACCACCAACCGTACCCATACCTGCAACAGCAATAATTGCTCCAGCAAGTCCTACTACAGTTCCAGGTTTTTTAATAGAACCATAGATTGTATTTGCTCTCATCAAGGAACTTGAACCATAGTATTGTTCAAGTTCAGCCAATTCTTCCTCAGTAACCTTGTACACATATTCAATGTTTTCTCCATCTTCAATAACTGAGTATGGTTCTAGCTGATCCCATGAATTAGCATAAGCAATAGCGTTTGATAACGGAAACACAGATGGTAAAAAAATCATTACAACACAAATAAAACTTAAGATTTCCGCTATGTTTTTCCTCATTTTTATGCTCCTTTTTTGAACCGAGAGAAACAACAGAAAGCGCCTTTAGGGACGATTGTTTGGGTTTTGCTTCCACCTTCAAATGAAAAAGAAAATCACGAAAATCACGCAGCTGAAGAGAGAGTTGATAATAATATTTATAAATACAGAACAGAAGCTCGATTGCGAAGTAGGTCTTCACGCTTCGTTAAGGGCATTTTTCTAGTTTTAGATATATTAGGGTCGCTAATGATTGGTTGACTTTTTACGAATTTGACCAATAATTGGGATTATTTTACATATGGGATTGGCTCCTCCGTTGGTATACTACTAATATACCATTTGGTTACAAATGTCATTAGAATTTCTGAAAATCGTTATGTAAACAATTTAATACAAAATGATTTGATTGAAGTTCAAAATAAAAATTCTAATTTTTTAGAAATTCTATTATTCTACATAGAAAAGGTATTAGCACCGGACCATCAGGCACTCCTGATGGTCTAGTAGACAACTTGTCACAGGAAGTTGAATTCTCACAAGAAATTCCGGATACTAGTATCGAAATTTCACACACTGTAATAGACTAAGTAAGAAAACCTAGAACTATGTCTTAGGCTTCTTAGGTTCGATTCGTTTATACTATATCGTGATTTTTATTTTAGTTGAACTATTAAGCGCAGCTCATCGTGGTGGTTTACCAAAGCGGTAATAAGGGGAATCGGCGTAGCTTGGTCTGACTCTGAGCAACGCGAATTAGACAGAACCTAGCCGATTCAGCTGAAAAAGCACGAACGCCAGTGAGGCTTTGAAAGCGACCAACGCATTGGAAAACCAATAAGGTAAGCGAAGCACAAAAGGCATTCTATCAACTCTAACCTAATAATTCCTTATACTATAAAAACAGCGACGCCCCTATTTTAAAAGGGGTGTCGCTGCTTTCTTTTATTCTTCTATTCCCATTCAATTGTTGCTGGTGGTTTTCCTGTGATGTCATACACGATACGGTTTACGTGTGCGACTTCATTTACAATACGCGTACTGATTTTTTGAAGAATATCCCAATCAATACGAGCGAACTCACCAGTCATACCATCAATCGATGTCACTGCGCGAATACCAATCGTATAATCATACGTACGACCGTCACCCATCACACCTACACTACGAATACCTGGTAGGACTGTAAAGTATTGCCATACTTCACGTTCAAGACCGTGATTTGCAATTTCTTCACGTAAAATCGCATCGGATTCACGAACGATTTCAACTTTTTCTTCAGTAATTTCACCTAAGACACGAATCCCTAGACCGGGTCCTGGGAATGGTTGACGCCAAACAATGCTGTCAGGCATGCCTAGTGTTGTTCCTAATGAACGCACTTCATCTTTGAATAAAGTACTCAATGGTTCGATTAATTCGAATTCCATATCTTCGGGTAATCCACCCACGTTATGGTGAGATTTAATTGTTTGAGCTGTTTTTGTACCAGACTCAATAATATCCGTGTAAAGCGTGCCTTGTGCTAGGAAATCCACACCTTCTAACTTAGTCGCTTCGTCATCAAAGACGTAAACAAACTCGTTACCGATAATTTTACGTTTTTCTTCTGGATCGCTCACCCCACGCAATTTATCGAAGAAGCGTTTTTTAGCATCCACACGAATAATGTTTAGGCCAAACTTACCTGTTAATGCTTCCATAACTGCGTCGCCTTCACCTTTACGTAGAAGTCCGTGGTCAACAAAGATACATGTTAATTGATCGCCAATTGCTTTTTGCAAAAGAACTCCAACCACACTTGAATCGACCCCTCCGGATAAACCAAGTAATACTTTACGGTCGCCGACTTTTTCACGAATTTTAGCAATTTCAAACTCAATGAAATTGTCCATTGTCCAGTCACCTGTTGCTTGACAGATTTCAAAGGCAAAGTTACGTAACATTTCATTACCATGTGTACTATGATGAACTTCTGGATGGAATTGAACACCATAAATTTGACGCGCGGTATTCTGGAAAGCTGCGATTGGACAATGATCATTGCTTGCGATGACTTCAAATCCCTCAGGTAATTCAGTGATTAAATCGCCATGACTCATTAAAACTTGTTCTTCATCAGCTAAACCTTCAAAAATTCCAGTTGACGTTTCACTAATGTTAATCATTGAACGTCCGTATTCGCGTTTGTTCGCTTTAGAGACAGTACCATTGAATAGTTGTGTTGTTAACTGCATGCCATAACAAATGCCTAGAACCGGTACACCTAAATCATAGATTGCAGGATCTACTGTAAAAGCATCCTCTGCATACACACTATGTGGACCTCCAGATAGGATAATACCAATGACGTTTCCTTCTGCTTTAATAGCTTCTGCACTTGTGTCATTCGGTAGTAATTCACTAAATACTCCGAACTCGCGGATTCGACGTGTGATTAACTGATTGTATTGACTTCCAAAATCTAAAACAATAATCTTTTCAATCGCTTTTAATGTCGCGGTCAACTTTATTCCCCCATTTACTTCTTTAGTATTGTTCTATTCTACACGAAATTTTAGTATTTGCGAACATAAATTGCATCTATCGCGTGATCATCCGTCTTATGCAGTATAATATTCGCTCGGCTACGGGTCGGTTGAATGTATTGAACGAGGTTCGGTAGGTTGATTGAATACCAGATCTCGTCCGCATAGTCATGCGCTTCTTCGCGTGGGAGTTTACTGATTTCATAGTAGTAATTAGTCGGGTCATTCTCTGCTAAATCCATGTGCATATCAAAGCGTTCTCTGTACCATTTACGAATATTACGCGCTTCGGCATCAACATAAATCGATAAATCGAAAAAGTCGCTGACATAAAGTTGTTGGTTTTGCGGTAATTGGAACACATTGATTCCCTCAACTATCAGTATATCTGGTTGATCAACCACGCCGTATTCACCCGGTATCACATCATAAATTTCATGAGAATAAATTGGATACTTCACGGCTTCTTTAGACGTTTTGACCATACTCATAAAATTCAATAGGCCAGTCATGTCATAACTTTCTGGAAAGCCTTTACGATTTAAAAGGCCTTGCTGTTCCAATGCTTCATTTGAATATAAAAAACCATCTGTCGTTAACATCTCGACTTTACGTCCTGGATACGTTTCTTTCAATAATTGATGAAGTACTCGAGCGGTTGTGCTTTTACCTACCGCCACACTCCCTGAAATACCAATGACGAATGGGATGGCCGGTGAGTGAACCGGACTTTCTGGATCCGTCGTAAAAAATTCATCTCTCTTATTCTGAAAATTATGATCACTTCTGATGGCTATATCGACATAATGAACCAGAGGGGCATAAACTTCACGCACATCTCTTTGAGAAAGACGGTCATGTAAGGAAACTAAATCTGATAATTGTTGAACCGGAGCAATTTCGGGTCCATCATATTGGAATTGTTGCCATTCTTGACGTGTGTAACGAGTATACAATTTAAATTGAGTCACTTTTAAACTCCTTCATTTGGGATATATTGTTTATATAATTCATTCATAGATTTAGACTTGCGAGAGTAACAGCTGTTCAACTATAATAGTCTATGCTAGTTAAAGCAGACAGCTTTATCTCTTTTGGATATTTAGTTAATTTTATCACAGAAAGATGTGCTTTGTATTCAATAAATCTTAAACAGTTCAAGATAAAGCTTAAATTTATTTAAATAATACGATTAATCGTACTAATACCATGCGAACTATTGGTACAATACAATTGAAGGTCGTACGTCGTAACAACAGACAATTACAGGTTGAATGGAGGCAGTTCTTTTATGGAGTCACGTTATCAGGGACAATTTGATGAAAATCGATTAGATATATCAATTGAACAAGTCAATCAAGAACAAGCAGGCATTACATCAGAAGCAACTCAAACGACTTCTAAGGTAGGTCATGGGTATGCACACAGTAAAATTATTCTGATGGGTGAGCACGCTGTGGTCTATGATTACCCTGCGATAGCGCTACCATTCCCTGCTGTGCAAGTTCACGTCCAAGTCGAAGCTTCACAACACTCCAATTCTTATATTGATTGTCAATATTACGCTGGGCCATTGGAAGATGCTCCTTCCATGTTAGCGAACCTTAAACGAGCCATCAGCTTAACTCTTGATAGCTTTAAGATACTTTCACAACCGATTCAGATTACGATTGACAGTACCATCCCTCAAGAAAGAGGCATGGGCTCTTCTGCTGCTGTTTCTGTCGCGATTGTTCGGGCAATTTGTGATTACTATTGCGTCCCTATTTCTGACAAGCAGCTTCACTTGATTGTCAATCAAGCAGAAGTCATTGCCCATGAATCAACTAGTGGACTAGATACTCTAATGACTAGCACACCTAATCCTGTCATCTATCGAAAAAGTCAGACACCCCGTCCGTTTCCTTTGAAAATGGATGCCTTCTTAGTGGTCGCAGACAGCGGCCAGGCAGGTCAAACGAAACTTGCGGTTAACCATGTCCGACTACTGAAAGAAAAGAAACCTTTATTAGTAGAGGAATTAATGTCAGCGATTGGAAAGTTCGTTCAACAAGCACACGATGCCATCCAAGCTAATGATGCGACCGAGCTCGGCCGCTTAATGACTTACAACCACTACTATTTAAATCAACTAGGCATTTCAAATCCAATATTAGACCGCATCATTAATGCAGCCTGGTTAGGCGGCGCCCTCGGCGCTAAATTAACCGGTGGAGGTTTAGGCGGTTGCGTCATCGCACTTGCAACGGACGAGGCGAGCGCTCAAGTAGTCGCTCAAGAAATGAAAGAGGCTGGAGCCATCCAGTCATGGTATATCCCATTAGATTAAACACTACTTATCAAAGCAAGTTATTGGACAAAATAGGACCAAAAATTCCGTACAATAACTTGCACTAATAAAAGGAGTTCGTCATGACCAAGCAATTATTCTCTGCAAAGTTTCGTGCTCACACAAACATTGCGCTTATTAAATATTGGGGTAAGCGAAACAAAGAGTTATTCTTACCCGTTACCAACAGTCTCTCATTAACGTTGGATGCTTTTTATACAGATACTGAAGTCGAGTTCGATACGTCACTTACGAGTGACGTGTTTTATTTAGACGGCGTCTTACAAAATGACTTTCATACAGCAAAAGTCAGCCGCTTCCTCGACTTATTTAGAAAAGAAGCTAATCGACCTAACTTATTCGCGACTGTACGTAGTATTAACCATGTCCCAACAGCAGCTGGTTTAGCTTCCTCTGCTTCCGCTTTTGCGGCTCTAGCAGGTGCTTGTAATTTGGCTCTTGACTTAGCTATCGATACACGAACCCTATCAACTTTCGCTCGTCAAGGATCAGGCAGTGCCAGTCGTAGCTTACTCGGCGGTTTCGTTGAGTGGCATAAAGGGCAAGGTGACGACAGTGCATCAAGTTATGCAGAAGCATTTGATGATGCCGATTGGGACCTTGCAATGGTTTTCGTCATCATTAACCGACAAGCTAAGAAAGTCGACAGTCGACTTGGTATGGAACACACTAACGAGACATCCCCCTTCTATGAACTATGGCCACGCGAAGTGGCAAAAGATCTAGAGAAAATAAAACCAGCGATTAAAGCCCATGATATCGACACAGTAGGTACAATCGCTGAACATAATGCCATGAAGATGCATGCCATGACGATTGCCGCTAACCCAAGTTTCACCTATTGGGAACCTGGCTCAATCGAAGCGATGCAAATCGTGCGTCAATTACGTGAAGAGGGTATTTCGGCATACCTCACGATGGATGCCGGCCCAAATGTCAAAGTACTTTGCCGTGCAAGTGAAGCTGAACGTGTCAAAGCAGCTTTTGTGTCACGATTTGGCGAAGAACAAATTGTTATTGCAAAACCCGGGCCTAATGCCTACCCGCTAGATAAGGAGTAATGTATGAATTTCTCATCTGTTATGTCAAACTTATTTGAATTGAAACCTGAACAGAACTTCCAAACACAAAGCATCAAAGTGCCAGGTAAATTGTACATTTCAGGCGAGTATGCCATTTTAGAACCTGGTCATCCTGCCATTTTAATTGCCGTTGACCAATACTTAAATAGCCAACTTTCTATCAGCTTGAAACCTTATCATGGCTGTATTCAATCAGATTTACCAGGAATGAACGACTTAAACTACCGCCGAAACCCACACACAAATGATATTCAAATCAACATCGAACAACAATCTGCCGGCTCGCTGAAGGATTGGCGTTATGTCTTAGCAGCCATTGAGGTGGTTGAAGCGTTGATTACTGAAATTGGCCGCCCGATTCAAGACTATCAGCTGACTTTCTCAAGTGATCTTGCTTCGCAAGAAGGTAAGAAGTATGGTTTTGGCTCAAGTGGCGCTGTCACAGTTGCTACGATTCGTGCCTTGATTCAATTTTACGGACTTCAAGCGATTTCCGCTGAAACAATTTTCAAGCTGGCTTGTATTGCTTTGACTAAATTGAATACGAACGGCAGTTTTGGTGATATTGCAGCCATTACACTAGGTAATTGGGTGTACTATCAATCCTTTGACCGCGATTGGTTACGCGCTCGTTTAAGTACTAATCCATCGACCCTCGATTTATTACATGTTGACTGGCCCTATCTAAAATTAGAAACCATCCAAACGATTGAAGATATGACCGTTTTAATTGGTTGGACTCAATCCCCAGCTTCAACAGACGACTTAGTAGGCTACCTACGTCAACAAATGAATGATGCTGATACAACTTCTCCCTACAAGACTTTCCTAGAGGACAGCCAAGTGAGCGTCGAAAGCATGCATCAAGCGTTTAAGACTAAGAATATTACACTCATCCAGGAAGAGTTGGCTAATTACCGCCACCTATTATTGAAACTCAGCAAGCAATTTAATTTAACAATTGAAACACCTGCTTTGAGCGATTTAGTTAATTTATCACAGGCTTATCAATTTGAAGCCAAGTCTTCCGGCGCAGGCGGCGGCGATTGTGGCATCGCGATCGGCCATAAGAATCAAAAGTCTGAGCTTTTACAAGAACAGTGGAAAGCCACTGGCATTATACCATTGGATATTAAAGTAGCTCCCTTACAGATGTAGGGAGCTGTTTTGTTAGTGGTGTTTTCATTAATGAAGTAATAGTCGGCTTTTAGTTATAGATGTGTTAGAATTTACTTAACAAGACTTAAGAAACGGGGTGCTTTTATGACAGATGAACACAAGCAAACGATAGATTCACAGCGTAAAGATGATCATGTTAATTTAGCTTTAGAGCAACAAGCCGCCATGAAACACTCGGCTTTTGATGATGTGCGTTTCGTGCACCATTCATTTAGCGATTTATCCATGGCTCAAGTCGATTTATCCACTGATTGGGCTGGGCATACGTTCGACCTCCCCTTCTATATCAATGGGATGACTGGTGGTTCTAGTTTCACCAAGCAATTCAACCAAAAATTGGCAGAGGTAGCCCGTGAAACGGGACTGGCGATGGCGTCAGGTTCAATCAGCGCTGCTTTAAAAGACCCTAGTGTTGCAGATAGTTTTACTGTGATTCGCGAGGTCAATCCAAATGGTTTCGTGATGGCCAACTTAGGGGCTCATCATTCATTGGAAAATGCTAAGCGTGCCGTTGATTTATTACAAGCAGATGCTTTGCAAATTCATTTAAATGTCCCTCAAGAAGTCGTAATGCCTGAAGGTGACCGCGATTACCGTAGCTGGCCTGATAACATTGCTGATATTGTCCATGGCTTGGGCTTGCCGGTTATCGTTAAGGAAGTTGGTTTCGGCATGAGTCGCGAAACAATGGAACAATTAGTCCGTTTAGGCGTCCAAACCGTAGATGTAAGTGGTCGCGGTGGAACAAACTTTGTGACAATTGAAAATGACCGTCGTGATCGTTTAGACTTCAGCGACTTAGCAAGTTGGGGACAAACCACACCTGAATCACTTTTAGAGTCTCTTAGCGTGCAAAGAACTCTTGATGTTCTAGCAAGTGGTGGGATTCGTCACTACACGGATATCATTAAAGCCCTAGCCTTTGGTGCTAAAGCGACTGGTTTATCAGGTAAATTCCTTGCTTCGGTTCACGAAAAAGGGGTGGCTGAAACAATCCAAACTGTTCGTGATTGGGAAACGTCGTTGCGTCATATGATGTTAATGTTAGGTTGTTCAAACTTAGCAGAATTACGTCGTACGAACTTAGTGATTTCTGGCGACTTGCGTGATTGGGCTCAAGCACGTCAAATAGACTTCACAAAACTTGCCACACGTGGCCGCTACAACACTTTATTCTAAAATTAGACATGACTAGGAAACGCTTGGCGTTTCCTTTTTTTGTTTAGATAAATATAAAAAACCTTGGAGCGACCTCCAAGGCATTTATTACTAAGCATGATTATTGATAGGCTGGTAAATAATCCCCATGTGCTTCAATTAACTCATCACACATTGCAACAATATCATCCATTGATAATTCAGAATTCGTATGTGGATCTAAGAAAGCTGCTTGATAGATTTTACTCTTATCTAGAGTTAATGCTGCTTCAACGACTAACTCTTGCACATTAATGTTTGTACGGTTTAGTGCAGCTAGTTGAGTAGGTAAATCTCCGACATAAGTGGGTTGTACTCCGTTCTTATCAACTAAGCATGGCACCTCAACACAAGAGTTTTCAGGTAAATTAGTAATTAAACCTTTGTTCAATACGTTACCCGCGATCATGGTTGGATTTCCTGTCGTAATAGCATCCATAATATATGAGGCATACTCACGGCTACGAGTATGAGTTAGATCTCCATTTTCAACGATATCATCTCTTTGATGTTCCCAATCAGAAATTTGCTGTTCACAACGACGCAAGTACTCATTCAGCGGAATTCCAAAACGCTCAATAAGTTCTGGATATTTACTCTTAATAAAGTAAGGATGATACTCTGCATTATGTTCACTTGACTCAGTAATATAATAATCGAATCGCTTCATTAACTCGAATCGAACTGAGTCACGGTGTGGGTTTTTTTTCTCTGCTGCTAATTTTTTAATAGTAGGATAGAAGTCTTCACCATTTTTAGTGATTTCTAATAACCACGCCATATGGTTAATTCCGGCAATTTTCCATTGAAAATTATCTAAATTCTCTTCTTCTGCAATTCCCAAATGTTCAAATAACTCTGGCACACAAACTTGCACACTATGACAAAGGCCTACCGTTTTTATTTTCGTCGCTTTTAGGATTCCCATTGTTAACATAGACATAGGGTTGGTGTAGTTAAGTAACCAAGCATCCGGGCAAACTTCCTCCATCTCTTTAGCAAATTCTAACATCACCGGGAACGTACGTAAGGCTCTGAATATTCCACCAATCCCCATCGTATCACCGATAGTTTGTTGTAGTCCATATTTTTGAGGGATTTCAAAATCGATTACTGTACTCGGTTTATAGCCCCCCACTTGAATGGCATTGATAACAAAATTGGCATCTCTTAATGCTTCTTTACGATCTTGATAAGCTGTAATTGATGCACGCCCTTCGTTTGAGTTTTTATTAATTGTATTAAGCATACTTTCTGATTCTCTTAATCGATTCTCATCTATATCATAAAGTGCGATTTCTGCATGATAAAGACTGGGTGTCAGCATTGCATCACCTAAAATATTCTTAGCAAATATTGTACTTCCTGCACCAATAAACGTGATTTTAACCATTAGACAGACTCCTTTATAAATGTATTATTGTTTTTTTAGTGTGATAAAAGTAAATCGTCATTATATTTTTAAAATTTTCTTATATATACAAAATAAATTACATGAATATCAAAAGATAAAACTGCTTAGTCATATGATATACTGTTCTTATCACATATCAGAATTGACGAAAGGATTTCATCATGAAAAGAAAAAGAAAGCGTATACATATTTATCCGAATAGTTTATTTGTTGATTTATATATTGTTCAACATGGACACGAACAATGTGATTTCTCACATAGCTTCGGTCCGATATTGACGCATAATTATCTGTTTCATTATATCGTTTCGGGAAAAGGTCGTTTCTTCCAACCAGACAATAGTGATGGTACAGAGTTGACTTCTGGTCAAGGCTTCTTAATGCCACCTGATACAATTTGTTCGTATTCTGCTGATTCGGATGATCCATGGGAATATTATTGGGTTGAATTCAACGGCATTCAAGCGAAGCAATCTATGAAACTTGCTGGTTTTACAGATACTCAATTAATTTATACACCGCGCACTGATAATAAAATTGAAGAGATTGCACATATTTTTGCTGATACGTTAGAAACAAATGTTAACAATGAATATTTATTATTAGGTAATCTATATCAGTTGTTAGATGCTCTAATTCAAAATTCTAGCCAACAAATTTCTGACACACGTAATGAAATTTCCAATGTTTATATTAGACGCGCCATCGACTATATTAGAGATAATTATCAAAATGATATTTCTGTAGCAGATATTGCTAACCATTGTAACTTAAACAGAAACTATTTTACTCGCTTGTTTAAAGCAGAATTGAACTTGACCCCTTCCCAGTTCTTGATTAAATATCGTTTAAATAAAGCAGCAGATTTATTAATGAATACAGATCTTTCAATACAGTGTATTTCAGAAGAAATCGGTTATTCAAATCAATTTAATTTTTCTGCTACTTTTAAAAAACATTACAACTTCTCTCCATTTGATTGGAGAAATAAACATTCATAAACTAGAATAATTATAGTTTTCCTCCTGTAGATGCAATACCTTGAATGAAATGTTTTTGGAAAACTACGTAGATAAGAATCATTGGCCAAGTGGCCATCACTGCTGCAGCCATTAATTGGGGATAATTAACTGTATAAGCGCCTTGTATTAATGATAAGGCTGAAGATAAAGTCGCTTTGTCAGCTTGTGGATTAATAATCATTGGCCACATTAGCTCTTTATATCCAAATAATGCCGTAAATATACCTAATGCAACTAAGCCTGATTTTGCAAGAGGTAACATGATTGAGAAGAACGTCTGACCTATATTAGCGCCATCCAAAACTGCTGATTCTTCTAAGGATTTAGGCAACCCCATGAAAAACTGTCTTAAGAGGAATGTACCAAACGCACTGACAATTCCTGGAAACACTAAGGCCATAATTGTATTTCGCATATCCAGCGCATCAACCATCAAATATTGTGGAATAATAAATACTTGTGCTGGAATCATCATTTGAAATAAAACCAAGCTGAATAAGAAATCTCTTCCTGGAAATTCCAGTCGCCCAAATGCATATGCAGCCATTGCACTAAACAAGGTCGATGCAACTACTCTAATACCAATCATAGCAAAAGTATTAAAGTATAAAATAACAAAATCATATCTAGCCAATACAGCTTTAAAGTTATCAAACTTTAAACTAGATGGAAATATAACAAACGGATTTAACGCAGTTGCTTCTGTTTGAGTCTTGAAGGCTGTTAACAACATCCAGATAAATGGTAGTATCATAACAGCGGCAATCAGAATCAACACAACATGTACCGCAATCTTGGAAATTATTGGTTTCGATTTCATTTTTATCACTCTCCCATATAATGAACCCATTTATTCTGTAACTTCACTTGAATAAAGGTCAAAATCAGAATGATTACTAATATAAGAGCAACAATTGCTGAACCATAACCTCGATCACTGTATTTAAAAGTATTGTTATAGAATAAATATACTAGTGAAACTGTCGTCGGGTAAGAAGGCATCGATGGATTTATTAACATGAAAATCACATCGAAAACTTGAATCCCTTGAATAATCCCAGTAACTGATACGAAGAATAGTTGTGGTGATAAAAGTGGCAATGTTATGTTAACAGTTTTACTAAACATGCTGGCACCATCAATATCAGCGGCTTCATAATAATCTTGAGGAATTTCTTGTAATCCGGCCAATAAAAGCACCATATTATAGCCGATCGTACTCCAGATACCAATTATGGCTACAGAATAAATAGCTACGCTTGGATTCTCAATCCAATTAATTGGTCCAATTCCAACATAACCTAAGATTTGGTTGATTAACCCGAACTGATTATTGTACAACCACCGCCAAACCATAGTTACCGCTGCCGGAGCGGCTACCATTGGTAAAAAGTAAATTGTTCGATAAATTGATTTTCCTTTTATATTGTTCACGAGAACCGCTAATATTAAAGAAATAATTATAGCTGGTGGAATGACTAGTAGTGTATAACGAATTGTATTCCAAGTCGCTTGCCACACTTGAGAATCATTAATAAGTCTTGAATAATTTTCTAATCCAACAAATTCTGAACCTTTACCGAAAGCACCTGTTTTAAAGAAACTATAATAAACCGTTTGAAAGCTAGGGATGATATTCAGAATGATTAAACCAATAATTGTAGGGGCGATCATTCCATAGCCCCAGGCCCAAGTTGACTTCTTACTTCCTACGCCCATGATACTCCTCCTTCTCAAAAATTAACCTTATAATAAAAAGTAGCCATTCTCACTCAGCAGAATGACTACTCGTGTTCTGTTAACTCATCCGATTATTCTTGACTGATGAATTGATTCATCATTTCTGCTGTAGCTTTCGCCCCTTCTTCAACTGACTGCTCCCCACGATAGGCAGCATTTAACAATTCATAAGCCTTCTCTTCCCATACAGTTGTTTCGTTTGTGTAGGGTCTAATTTGTCCACTTTCTACCATATCAACATAAACTTTAAGATTAAATTCTGTATTAGAGTCAATCCATGCTTCTGCTGTTCCTTCATATGCAGATATTGCGATTCCAAGTTCTGATGCTTTTCTTTGGACTGCTTCACTTGAAAGGTATGACAAGAATAGCCATGCTTCTTCAGGATTTTCAGTATTTGCGTCAATCGCATTTCCTAAGCCGTTATAAATAGTTGTTGAATTCCCTTCTTTACTAGGTAGTGGTGCAACGTCAAAATTTTCCACTAAATACTCATTATCAAGGAAAGCGGGTAATTGCCATGATCCAAAAGTCGCCATCGCTGCAATACCATTTTCTAAGAATGCTCGACTATCAGTATCTGTATAGCTTTCTGGTGAAAGACCATCATGAACGAAGCTGAAATAATATTCTAAAGCTTCAATTGTTTCAGGTAAATCATAACCAGATGTACGTTCATCAGTTAAAATTGTTCCACCATTTTGATAGACAAAGTTATAATAACCTTCTTGGTTTGAAAGTTGGGCTGACATTCCATATTGACCTTTTTCTTCATCAGTTAAAATTTCAGCTGCTTCTCGCAATGTCTCCCAAGTCCATGTTTCATCAGGATAGTCTAAGCCAGCTTCATCAAACATTGTTTTGTTATACCATAATCCGATAGTGTCAAAATCTTTTGGAATTGCATACTGCGATTCGTTGACATTATAAATATCAACAAGTCCTTGTGGAAATTTCGTTAAGTCAATGCTATCTCGTCCAATATATTCATCTAAATTTAGCAACATATCATTTGATCCATATTTATAGATCTCATTAGAGTGCATCCAGAAAATATCCGGTAGAGAGCCACCTGTTGCAGCTGCTTCTAACATCGTCCAATATTCTCCCCAGCCAGTTACTTGGAGTTCAATTTTTATCCCTGGATTTTCCGCTTCAAAGTCATCAGCAATTTCACGTAATCCTGGTTCCTGTCTTGAATCCCAAATACCATATGTTAAGACAACTTCTTGAGCACTGACACTATTAAGGGCGCCTCCTTGTAAAGCTGTGACTAATAAAGTAGCAACAATTACCATACGACGTAAGATAGTTCTAAGACTCTTTTTTTCCAATGTAATTCCTTCCCTTCCTATGAATTATATTCATTATACAAATAGAGTATGCGCTTTCATATCGTTAGATAACGCCCTTTTTTATTTTAAAGGTTACGTTTTGCCTACTTTTTAAATATAAAGTCTCATTTATATATATTTCTTGACTTTATTTAACAATTTTGTTCTTTATTCATGCGAATAACTTCCCACACTTTGTCAGGTATCTAATTCTCACCAGAAGATTGCATGCCTTCAAAGCAACTCAAAAAAACCTCGGAGCGAACTCCAAGGCTAAGTGTTTATTGCTATCTATCGTTACTGAATGACTGCGTCAATCGCCGTTAATTCTTCTGTGGTGAAGTCTAAATGGTCAAGCGCTTTGACATTATCTTGTAATTGACTTAAACGACTTGCTCCTACTAGGACACTCGTAATAATACCATCACGTAAAATCCAAGCAATCGCCATTTCTGCTAACGTTTGACCACGCTGTGCAGCAATGTCATTCAATTTTTTTACTTTATCGATTGTTTGCACCACATTTTCTTCAGAAAGAAACGGGCTGTCACTGCGACTTGCACGTGAATCTTCTGGCACACCATTTAAGTAACGGTTTGTCAGTAAGCCTTGCGCTAAAGGACTGAAAGCAATCGCTCCTAATTCTTCCTCTACTAAGACATCTTTCAAACCATCTTCTACCCAACGGTTAAACATACTATAACTTGGTTGATGAATGATAAATGGCGTTCCTTGAGCTTTTAGAATCTCGGACATTTTTTTCGTGTCTTCTGCAGAATAATTCGAAATCCCTACATACAAGGCTTTTCCTTGTCGCACCAATAAATCTAATGCATGCGCCGTTTCTGATAAAGGCGTGTCACTATCTGGGCGGTGGTGGTAGAAGATATCAACGTAGTCCAAGCCTAAGCGTTCTAAACTTTGATCACAACTCGCAATCAAGTTTTTCTTCGAACCCCATTCACCATAAGGTCCAGGCCACATATAATATCCTGCTTTTGAAGATATGATTAATTCGTCACGATAAGGTTTTAAATCTTCTTTTAGAATCCGTCCAAAGTTAATTTCTGCACTGCCAGCAGGTGGGCCGTAATTATTCGCTAAATCAAAATGCGTAATCCCCATATCAAAGGCTCCATGAATAATTTCACGCTGATTGCTTAAAGCATCCACGTCACCAAAGTTATGCCACAAGCCCAATGAAATTGCAGGTAACTTTAAGCCACTTTTACCCACACGGTTATAAACCATTCTATCGTAACGCTGTCCATTTGCTAAATACATTAAATCTTCCTCTCACTAACTTTTATAATAATCACCTCTCTAGTTTAAGCTTTTTAACACAATAATGAAAGCGCTAACCACATAAATGTTTTATTACCAAATAGGGCGAATCTTATCCTCTGGATGGTAATGAATTGAAAACTGTTCCTTACAATTTTCTAGCCTTTACATTCGCGACACTTGCAGTTTTTCGAGAAGATTAGGTTTTGAAAAAAATTATTTTCTAAAAGTCCTTGTCATCCTATAAAGTGTCATCGTTTCAAACCTCAAAGTTCAATAGTATCGCTTCCTTTCGGTTCGAGGCGATTAAATTTAAGCACATCAACTTAAAATCGTGCCGTCCCTAGCTAGTATTCCTAGTACGCTTAACGAAAAAAGCATCCCCATTTTCACAGGAATGCCTTTGGGACACTATTAATTATGCTTGATCAATTGTTTCGTAAATAAGTGGTTGAGCTTGGGCTGAATCACTTATAGTAACGGCTGCTTGGATTTTAGCAATCACATCATCAACGTCTTCACGGTTACTGTAAATAGTCACGATATTGTCGCCCTTATTGACTGCGTCACCAACTTTAGCATGTAACATTAAGCCGACAGCTGGATCGATTTCGTCTTCTTTCGTTGCACGACCGGCCCCTAGCCACATCGCTGCTTCTCCAACTTCATTAGCTACCCAATCACTGATAACGCCGTCAGCTGTTGCTGGTACGGGGATTTGATAAGCTGCTTGAGGTAATAGACTGGTATCATCCACGAAGCTTGCGTCTCCGCCTTGACTTTCGATGAATTCACGGAATTTTTCCAAAGCGGCTCCGCTCGCTATTTTGTCCGCAAGGAGGGCTTTTCCTTCTTCGACCGTCGCTACCTTTTCAGCTGCTACTAACATACGTGCGCCTAATTCGTAACATAGTTCAGTTAAGTCATCAGGACCTTGACCTCTCAAGGTTTCGACGGCTTCTTGGACTTCTAAAGCATTCCCAACAGCCCAACCCAAAGGTTGATTCATGTTAGAAATAACTGCGAGTGTTTTACGGTTGACATGGTTGCCGATACGGACCATTGTGCGAGCTAATTGCTCAGCCTCTTCAACCGTCTTCATAAAGGCACCGTCGCCTACTTTAACGTCAAGGACAATCGCGTCAGCACCTGCCGCAATTTTCTTACTCATAATTGAGCTGGCAATCAGCGGAATGGATTGAACCGTACCTGTTACATCACGTAAAGCGTAGAGTTTTTTATCAGCCGGTGTTAAGTTGCCGGACTGACCAACAACTGCCACTTTGTGTTTGTTCACTGTATCAATGAAGTCTTCGGTGGATAATTCATATTTGAAACCTTTGATGGCTTCAAACTTATCAACTGTTCCACCAGTATGACCTAAACCGCGGCCACTCATTTTCGCCACTGGGACATCACAACTTGCGACTAAAGGCGCTAATACCAGAGTCGTCGTATCGCCTACCCCACCAGTTGAGTGTTTATCGACTTTAATACCTTCAATGGCAGATAAATCTATTTGATCGCCACTTTCTGCCATGGCCATCGTTAAATAACCAGCCTCTTCTTCAGTCATCCCTTTAAAGTAAACTGCCATCGCAAAGGCACTCATTTGATAATCTGGGACAGTATCAGTGGTGAAGCCTTCGATGATAAAGTTAATTTCCGCTTCTGTTAATGCTTTACCCGCTTGTTTTTTACTAATTAAATCGACCATTCTTATGCTCATAAAACGTTCTCCTTTTGTAAGATCTCTTTTATGGATTATTAACGCTCGTAGATTATAATTTCACCGTCTTCTTGACCTACCAAGATGACGTCTGGGTAATTTAAGAATAACCCATGATCCACAACGCCCACCATGTTCTTTAATTCAAATGCGAGTTGTTGAGGATTTTGAATATGATCTAATTGTAAATCAATAATATAATTGCTAGAATCTGTAATAAATAAAGAATCACGGCCACTTTTTCTAAAAGTTGGCTGCATTCCTGCACGGTCAAAGTTTTTGAATAACTTCCAGCTACCAAATTGAATCACTTCAACCGGCAATGGGAATTTACCTAAAAAGTCGACCATTTTATTTTCGCCAACAATCCAGATGATTTTACGGCTATTCTGAGCAACGATCTTCTCATGCAATAAAGCACCTCCGCCACCTTTAATACCGTTAAATTCTGTCGTCGCTTCATCCGCTCCATCAGCCAAAACATCAATATGGTTTACTTCATCTAAAGTTACCAATGGGATACCTAATTTACGTGCTTGATCTGCTGTTTGTTTGGACGTCGGAACGCCTTGAATGTCAGTCAGTTCACCTGACTTCAGCCGGCGTCCAATTTCATCTACAAACCAATAAGCAGTAGAACCAGTCCCAAGACCTACAACCATACCACTTTCTACATAATCAGCCGCTCGACGTCCTACTACTTCTTTTACATTTGTCATCATAACAACTCCTTGCTCGCAATTAAATGATTTAATTTGCTTCTTTATGTTTTTCTTCTGCTTCTTCAACCCACTCAATCAATGGGTTAATTGAATCCGCATCACTTGAATCAATAATAGTACCATATGTTTTTAGTAAAGCTAACCCTGCGTCATCTAAAGGTACCGTATCAATTGAACTCTGACGATTGATGTGCGCTTTGTTTAATAAGCCGTACATCAGATTCAGTCGCTTGTAACGAATTGTCCCTCTAAAATGGAAAGGCGTGATCCGTTTTTGGACAACTTCAGAGAAATTATCTTTAAAAATCGGTTCAAAATCCGTTAAGGATGGGTTAGATAAACCTACCGTAAATAAGCCCCATGTCTTATCAGGATAAGTGTTAATCCACTGCTCAATTCTGTCAGTATCATAAATTTTCCCACTTAATAAACACGTGCCGATAATCACTAAATCATAATCCGCTAATTTCTCCACGCGAATTTGTTCATGTTTTTTAATGGTTGCACCTAATTCTTCTGCGATACGTTTCGCATAACTTTCAGTCGAACCATAAGTTGTTTCATAAATTACTATCTTTTTCAAAAATTCACCCCTTTGAGGTCTGCTCGCAGGCTTAGCCCACCTAGTCGTTAATACACATGATTAATTTACGTCGTATGAAGGTAAACTTGGAGATTGTGACGTAAAATTTCTATCTTCAAGTTGCCATGGTAACCCTGTCATTTCAATTATAACACATCTTTGTTCATGACCGAACGAATAATTATCGTTTTTATGTGCTATTTTTGTTATACTTTTTTTATGGGATAGTTAAGGCACACTTATCCATAATCTTGTTGTCAAATCAATAGTCGATTGCATTTAGTAGGAGGAAATTTAATGACTCAACCTGTTACACTTGCTTGTCCGGTCTGTCAAACAGAGGCCAAGCGCAACATCCATACAGCTATCAATGCTAATACACATCCAGAACTAAAAGAACAGTTGATTGCTGGCACTTTATTAAACTTTGAATGTGATACTTGTGGCGCTAAACGTCACTTAGAAGTCGAAACCTTGTATCACGATCCAAACTTAAAATTAGTGGTTTTCCTTGCACCAAAAATCAGTGAAGCACGCGAAGACACATTGAACCGTTTGGAAACGCTTCGTGCTAAGTTACCTGTTTCTTTAGATGATTACCGTCTACGCATCGTCAACCGTCAGGCCGATTTAATTGAAAAAATTCAAATTTTTGACGAGGGATTCAACGATCAGTCCATCGAATTAGTCAAGATATTAACAGATGGCTTGTTTGCGAAAGAAAAACCAGAAGCAGTGGTTAAAGCACGTTACTTCTATCAACATGAAGCTACAACAAAACTTTTATATATCACAGAAGATGAGCAATTATTCGTTGATTTTCACGATAGTCTACTCACTTTTGTCGAGGAAAAATTTGCGAAAGCACTTAAAGAAGAGTACTTGGGACAATTCATAGTGGTTAACCAAGGTTGGGCTTTAAATCTTGCTGACAAAAAGTCAGGTCCAACAGCAAACACCGATGAATCAGACGCTGAATAAATAAAATAACAGGTAACCAAAGCACACATTAATTGTGCAAAGGCTGCCTGTTTTCTTTCTATATATTTAACTTTTCTTGCTTTAATACAGAAGGCGGTTCATTCAAATGGACTTCTTTTAATATGTACATTGGTCGTTGTTTACTTTCGATAAATATTTTGCCGATATATTTACCGACGATGCCTAAACACAGAAGTTGTAGTCCGCCCATGCCGACGACCAGAACGGCCAGTGAGGGCCAACCTGGCGTTGCTGCTCCGAAAATCAAAGTGCGAATAACTATATAAACGCCATAAATAAAGGCTGCTACGAAAGTTAATAGACCAACATAACTAGCGATCGTTAGTGGCACATCTGAAAAACTAATCAGACCTTCAATCGCGTAATCGAACAATTTGGCAAAGGACCAAGAGCTTTCGCCGACTTGACGCTCGATATTAGGATATTCTAAATATCTTACTTCAAAACCAACCCAACTGAATAAGCCTTTCGAGAAGCGGTTGCGCTCGGGCATCGCTAAAATCGCCTCAATGACCGGTCGGGTCATCAAGCGATAATCCCGCGCACCTTCTTCAATTTTCACATTTGAAATTAGATTGTTTAATTTATAGTATAAGTTCGCAAATACAGAACGTATCTTAGGTTCGCCTTCTCGGCTGACACGGCGTGTTGCGACGACATCATACGCCTTAGTCGTTAATAGCTGATGCATTTCAATCAACATTTCTGGTGGATCTTGTAAGTCCGCGTCCATCACCGCTACCCACTCACCCTGCGCATGTTCAAAGCCGGCTAACATCGCTGCTTCCTTACCAAAATTTCTAGAAAATGATAAATAAGAGATGCGCTCAGGATACTGCTTAGCTAAGTCTCGCATTTTATTTAATGTTTCATCCGAAGAGCCGTCATTGACCAGAATCAGTTCAATAAAAGCAGCTGGTAGTTGTGCTTGCGTGGTTAAAATCACCTCGATAAAGGCCTGTAAATTGTTGGCCTCGTTGTAGCATGGCACGACAATCGATAGTGTACCTGTTTTCATTCTCTTGTCATCCCTTTCTGCTTCCAATGTTTAAGAAGTTTTTCCTTCGATGAACCGCTTGCGTGTGACGAAATTAAAGACCATTACAATCGCTGTAACGAATAATTTCCCTAACATGACCGGACTGGCAAATAGATCCACACTGATAAACATCAAAAGCTCCGTTAAACCTAAGCCACATAAACTCAAGATTAGAAAGAGGCTAAACTCTTGCTTCTTCTGTTCTTGTGTAAATTTACTTTCAAATATAAAGGTCATACTGGCCCAATAATTAAACACGGTTGCGACCGCAAAGGCCACTCCTGTTGCCAGTAAATAATTCATTTGAAATTGATGATGTAATACGTATAAAACGATGAAATCAATGGCCGTTGACAGACCTCCCACAAGCATAAAACGAAAAATTTGTTTGGCTAATCGGTTCATATCTAACTTCCTTCTAATTTTACTTCCAATTTACAATAGCATTGCTGCCCTTTGAATTCAAGCAATATTGTCGCAAATATGTATGACAAATTCGTGAAGTTTCAGTGTCGCTTGAACAGAATTCGCTAACTATTGTTTCTTATTCCTCGCTCTAAAGTTTGTCTCCTTATCCACACTAGCCAAGCTACCTAAGTCATGAATAACATAAAAATAAAATCCCCGCCTGTCACTCACTTAAGTAAGTTACAGACGGGAAAAAATCAGCTGGTCTCATTAACTAATTTTGGCTGCGGGACGCTGAACAGAAAAACTGGGTTTAACCAATCTTAATTCAAATTGTCCAATTAAAAATGACGAGACTAACGTCGTTATAAAGGAATACACCAAACGAGTAGGTGAAATATAAATGAGTGATAATAACAGCACGACACCGTCCGTTATTAAGTACGCTCGGGCAATTGAACAGTTTAAACGTCTTGATAGCACTAAAGCGAGCGCATCATCGCCCCCAGCAGCTCCACCTTGTGTTACCACAAAGCCACACCCAACTCCAATAAAAATTCCTCCAAGCACTGCTGCAATTAGGGGGAAATTATATAAACTTGGAACAACGGGTCCGATTGCTAGGAATAGACGGTAAAAACCGGCAAAGAAAGTTGAAGCGACAATCGCCTTCTTCAAAAATTTCCAACCTAACATCGTGAAAGCTAAAGCATAACAAGCTACATCCAATAGAATACTCATGGCTGATGGATCTAGACCTAACACTTTATGCGAGAAGAGTACGAGCCCAAGGACTCCTCCTTCAGTAATTTGCGACGGCATATGAATATTTACAATACCAAATGCCATAATGAGACACCCTAAAGCGATTAGTACGATTTCTTTTTTCGGCAACGACAGTTTGCTTAGCGATTTGCTTAGCATGTTTCCACTCCTTATTCATGACTGACAAGGAAAGTCACTACAACGCAAAAAAGACTGCGGTCGTAGGAAATCCTCGTACATTGCAATCTAATGATGGTGTCGATGCTTTTTTGTTTGGAAATTTTTTATTATAAAAACTCTGAGCTTCGCAACAATCTTTTTAGCCTCCACAGGTCCCACATCAGGCACCTCCAAGGCTCTTTATCGATTATATAGGCATCAGATAAAAACTACCGACCTACGTCTGTCGGCAACCATCTAAAACGATTTATCTTATTGTACCACGTTTGGACCGCAGTCAAATGATGAACGCGTTTTCTTAAAAGTTAAAGATTTTCTAAAACTTCCAAAGTTTCTTCTTCTAGTGCCATAAAATCAATGACATCGAGTGAGGCAGGTTCACCAGTTTCACTAATCGTCCGAATATTTAGTACTTGAAAATACCAGCCCACGAAATCATTCGCAATCTGATCCAATTCCTGATTCAAAGGCATTTGTTCTTCTAAAGTCAGGACCGTACCATTCTCGGTCGGATCCAATTTAATGTGCACGACACCATCATCCCATTGAAACTTAATTTCTTGATTCAAACGATTATCCATAATTTCGAACACTAATTCGAGTTCATCCTCACCCATATCAAACACCAACTTTTCAGCGGCATCAATTGTTTTAAAAGAAAGTTGGGGAAACCATTCTGAAATTTTATTCGTCGCTAAATAGCTATAAACATGATCATAATCCGCATGGATAATCTCTGTTATTCTTTGGTGGTAAGCCAACTCATCTTTACGATATTGTAAATCCATCTTCATCAATCTCCTTTTTCATACGCGTAACTGGATGCCTTTATTATACGCTGAAATTCAACCGAATAAAATCATTTACACTATCAAAATATGACCTTCCATCGCTAGCCACTAATCAATAATTAGTCAATTCGATCAGCGCCTGTCTCTCTCGGTGATCTTATTATTTTTAATCCGCGACTAGAAAGGTCCCCAAAATCTTTAACTACTGCTTTTCAGGATGGCACTTCATCACGATATAACTCCAGATAACGTTGTTCAGCAGTTTTTCTAACGGATAGCTCGGCCACATCTAAATGTTCCTCTCTAATCATCCCATCTTTTAAGAACAAAATATGACTCGTCACCGCATCCACTTCACTTAAAGTGTGTGATGACATCAAAACTGTTTTTCCACTTGCCCCTAACTCTCTTATTAATTGACGAGTTTTTAATATACTTGTGGGATCTAAACCGTTTAAGGGTTCATCGAGAACGAGAATACTCGGCTCATTCAAAATAGCTAAAGCAAGCAACAGATGTTGTTTCATCCCCAAAGAATATCTCCCTGTTTTCTGTTTAACATACCCTTCTATCCCCAATTGATGACTCACTTGCCAGACACGTTCTTTAGATAAGCCATAAGTCCGAGCTGCATAACTCAACACTTTATTCTTCTAAGGTTAATCTAAACACTGAATTTTTGCCATCCTCAAGTTGAATTTCTTCATTCCCTTTAATGAATTCCCAGATTCTATTCCCTTGGAATTTAATGATCAGTCGATTTTCCATTAGTTTATACTCAGGATTAGTAAATACTAATTTATAAGAAGGGAATTGAGGTGCTTCAATAATTTCTGTAAAATGAACTTCTACGGTTTGTAGTTCTTCTGCTATGGGGATTTCTACATTTTCAGCAGTAGGATCTAAATTTCCAACTAACGCACCACCTGGTCGCATAATATCTGAAATCCACGTAAGGATTTCATCAGCATAAACTTCTTCTGGATTTTCTTCACTTAGTGGTTGGTCATTATTTAGAATAATCTGAAATTTGTTCTCATCAATTTTTATTCCATAAACAATCGATGGCCTGTCTTCTAATACATAATGCCTTTCGTACTCACCGATGTTTACTTCTTCTGCATGAATTTTTTGATTCAAAAACATATTCTTCGTGAAAAACAATACAGTTAATAAAGAAAATAATAGTTTTAATATTTTCATTCTTCCAACCTCACTTTTGATGGTATCGGATAATTCGTTCCTTCAGGATAGAGATAACCTTCATAATAGTATAAGCTTCCAATTGACTTACTCCAGTTAACACTCAAATATCCTCTTTAATTGCCATTGTAAAACAAACGAGAAAAGTAATAATGTTCACCTAAATAACTATTAGAAGGAATTTCCCACCATATTCTCCATGGAGCAGCTTGCGGGTCTACTTTAACAATATCATCTTCTATGTTTATTGAACTCGCTGACACATTTAAGTTAACAGATGTTCCTATTAATAAGAAAGATAATGCTAAAATAACGATGCATTTATATATTTGTTTCATTAGTTTCATCCCTTAATTATATCTTAATGGTACAAAAGGTCCTATATGTCCTCTATAAGTAACAACATAGTTATTTTGAGCAATGTACCAACTATCTATATATAATTGTCCGTTATATACTCCATCATTATAAAAAATAGTGGTTGGAAAAGGATTATAATATGCTGAAGATGGATCTGGATTATAGATTGATTTACTATAATATCTTGTCTCATATTTAATAGCATTTGGTATAATTATTTGGTTATCAGTATGTTGTGCATTTATAACTTGACTAGGACCAATAATAAATAAGATTATTGATAGCATACTAATAATCATTGACATTTTTTTGTACTATTCATACGTGTCATCCTTTCTGGTAGTTTTAACTGAGCTTAAGCATATATTTTCCATAAAATACTAATTTCTTTTGAATTCACTTAATTTTTTCCTAATATGATAATTCCTCCTCTCCAACATTATCCCGATATTCTGGATAATTCAAACTAACGTCTACACGTTCTGTCAAACCACCTAGCATTAAGCATACACAAAGCCCAAGCAACCAATAAGCATATTTTTTAATAATACCAACTCCATATTTGTACTTTAACATGGTAACAAAAAAATATCATGATAATTCCAATATATATTGTCTTATCTCACATCAAAAGGAGATGATATTTTGTCAACTATAGGTGCTGTATTTAGACACTTAAGAAAAGCAAAAGGGATGCCCCTTAAAGAAACAGCAGACGGGATAATCTCCTCACAGTTTCTTTCAGAGTTTGAACGAGGTCATAGTAGTATTTCTGTTGGGAACTTTTTTCACTTCTCGATAAGATAAATGTTCAGATAACTGAGTTTAAAATTCATTCAGATGAACTTACCGAGCACACTCAACAACATTTTCTCTCTCACTATGGGAAAGCTTATCGCTCTCGCAATGTTGTAAAACTTAATGAATTAATTGATTCTCAAAATAAACTATATAGGAATTTTAAACTGCCTCGCTTTCAACATAATGTCATTATTTTAAAACAATGTCTAAACCAATCAACTAATTTGCCTTTTAATCAAACAGACGCCAATTCAATTTATCACTATTTACTTAATTGTGAAGAATGGCATTACTATGAAGTCTGCCTCTTTGGTCATAGTATTTTCTTTATGAGTCTTGCTCAAGTTGAGAAACTGACTAGAACGGCCTCTCAAAAAGCTCATAAATATGAAAATTTACTCTTAAATCCCTCAACTTTTGCGCTTGTTATGATGAATGTGATTGACTATTTTCTAGAAGCTAACCACTTGGCTCCTGTTAGTCCATTAATTAAAGAAGTGGACCGTGTATTAGTCAATAAACGTTACTTTTACGATAAGAATCGTTTAAACTTCCTGAAGGGCATCTATAAAATTAAAACAGGGGCGCTCGATGAAGTAAGGAACTCTGTCAAGAAGCCATCCGCTTAATGAGCCATTTCGGTGCTATAGAAGTTGCGAACATTCTTCTGACAGAATTTGATGAATTGCTACTAAAGACACAATCCAAAGTTACTTGAGAACTTTCAGATATAATAACAATTACACTGCATTTGATTATCATCAAATTTAAAAATCTTTCACCAATCAACAACAAAGACCGCACCAAGCTTGTTAATCAGCTTGATGCGGTCTTATTTATTCTTCTTAATATGCTAACTTATGTCAGCCCTTGCAGTGATTGTAGACGGTACATGTCATAATACGTACCTTCCAAGTCAATCAACTCATCGTGTTTGCCTTGTTCAATCACGCGTCCTTTATGCAGGACGTAAATCTTGTCGGCATTCTTAATGGTCGACAGACGGTGAGCAATCACCACTAGGGTGGCTTGTTGTCGTATTTTTTCTAGACTGCTTTGAATGTACTGTTCCGTTTCTGTATCGATATTGGCAGTCGCCTCATCTAAAATAAGAATACGTGGCTGGCGTAATATCGTACGGGCAATATTAATCAACTGCTTTTGGCCAGCTGACAAGGACGCACCGCCTTCGGTGATTGGCGACTCATACCCCGCTTCTAGCTCACTAATGAATTCATCAGCACCGGTAAATTTAGCTGCTTCAATGACTTCTTCGTCAGTATAATCCCCATGCAAGCGGATATTGTCATAGAAGTTGCCATAGAACATAAAGGCATCTTGTTGAACTAGACCAATTTGCGAACGTAAACTCTTCTTATTCATCTGACGAATACTCTGTCCATCAATCATCACTTGACCACGCTGGAATTCATAAAAACGCATCAATAAATTAATGATGGTGCTCTTACCAGAACCTGTATGACCCACAATCGCAATCATCTCACCCGGTTCAGCATTCAACTCAATCTCACGTAAGACATCAAACGCCCCATCATAAGAAAAAGTTAAATCTTGAATGGTTATGCGTCCCTCGATCGCTTTATCAATCATTTCCGTCGCTTGTTGAGGTTCAGTCTGATCACTTGCTAAGAGTGCAATACCACGTGAAGCAGCGACTAAGCCATCTTGGTAGACACTTAAACTATCTAGCATACTACCAATTGGACGAAAGAATGACTTCGTATAAGAGGTAAAAGCATAAATAATCCCGACATCCACCACTGTTCCACCCAGTAATTGTCCTGCAAAAATCCAGATTACAATCACTAAGACGATTTGTTCAATTAAATTAATCGCGGGCATCAATAACAGTGCATTCATTTTAAACATATTCGTCCGAGCAATTAAGTACTCTTGATTAATCTTATCAAACTCAGCTTTCATACGCTCTGTTTGATTAAATTGCTGAATTAACCACATGCCCATCGTCGATTCACTCAAGCGAGCGTTGACTTGCCCAAGCGCTTGACGCATACGACGATAAACGACGGTACTAATTTTCTGATAAATATAGATTAAGCCTAGGACTATCGGAATAAAAGCCATAAACACCCAAGACATCGCTGCATTAAGCGAAAACATCGCCACTCCAATCGTTGCCGCATTAATAAATCCATCGAAGAAGGTTAAAAAGACATTCCAGAATTCTTTAATAGTCTCCGTATCATTCGTCACACGCGACACCACTTCACCGTTTGGCGTCACATTAAAGTAATCTAAACTCAAACGACCTAATTTATGGTAAATATTATTTCGCATATTCGCCACGGTTCTTTCGGATGCCATCTTAAAGGTGTAGTCTTTGACATAAACAATGACCATTCTTAACATCAAGAGGCCGAAATAGGTTCCTGACACCCATAAGGTGATTTGAAGCGTAGCTGAACGGCTACTCAAGTATTGGTCAATATAACGCTGAATAATAATCGGTAAGAAAGCGGACAAACTTGACGCGACAATCATTGCGACAATCGATCCCGCAAACCAGAGTCCTTCACTTTTGGCAAAAGAGAATAAATAACCGAGAATCGTCGTTTGTTCTTTTAGTGAGAAGCTTGTCTGTCTTTGTTTCTCTTTACTCATTCGCTTCACCACTTTCTGATAATTTCTCCTCTAATTGTTGTTGAGTAAACATATTATCATACCAACCTGCCTGATCAAGAAGCGCCGCATGATCGCCACGTTCGCTTACACGACCTTTGTCCAAGACTAAGATTTCATCCGCATGCATAATTGAACTGATACGGTGTGTCGCAATAATCGTAATCCCTTGTGTTCTAAATGCTTTTAAATTCGCCAAGATTCTTTGTTCGGTTTTCGCATCGACTGCCGATAAGGCATCATCCATAATTAAAATTTGCGGCTCCATTGCCAAGGTTCGAGCAATCGCAATCCGTTGTTTTTGCCCACCCGATAAACTGACGCCACGTTCCCCGACTAAGGTATCATAGCCTTGCGCAAAGTCGAGAATATCTTCATGCACATCCGCCAACTTCGCAAAACGCTCAACCTCTGCTTGTGTCATATCTGGACGTCCGAAACGAATATTATCGCGGACTGTCGTTGAAAACAGTAAATTATTCTGAGAGATATAACCCACACGGTCATTTAATTCCGTTAAGTCAATTTGCGCAATTGGCTGACCATCAATTAAAATCTGGCCATCTTCGATATCAAAGTTACGCACTAACAAGGAAAACAGCGAACTCTTACCCGATCCAGTTCGACCCACAATCCCTAATGTTTGATTGGCTGTTAACTTAAAGTCGACATGTTCTAAAATCACTGCGTCAGAATCCGGGTAGCTAAAACTTTCAATATTAACCGCTAGATCATGATAAGCTAAACCACTGACTGCATCGGACGCGTTTTCAACCTTTGCATTCACCGATAACAAATCGGTGACACGGTCGTAACTGACATTCCCTCGTTCCATTGTATTGACCAAACGTCCAACTGCCAATAAAGGCCAAGTCATATTCCCAAGATAACTGAAATAAGCAATTAATTGACCAATCGAAATTCGACCATTCTGGACAAAATACGTCCCAAAAGCAATCGTCAAAACATACGTTAAGCCCGTAATCACATCAATTACTGGCGTGTAAGCTGAATCAATCAGGTAAACTTTTCGATTCTTTTCAACGACATTCTCTGTTTCTTTTACGAAATCTTGGTAATCTTCCTCTTCTTCACCAAAAGCTTTAATGACTTTCATGCCCGAGACGCTTTCTTGGACGTGATCGTTCATTTTTGAGAAAGACTGTAAAGATCCATGAAAATGCTTGTTAATTAATTGGCCTAAATAACGTGCTACAAAAATTAACAAGGGAAAAGGTAGAATTGTCACTAAGGTTAACTGCCAATCGATTAAGAAAAACATCGAAAGCAAAGTGAACAAAGTAATAAACAATGAATCCACCAAGGTCATAATGCCTCCACCAGCCACAAAGCGTAACGCCGCTAAGTCATTGGTCGCGTGTGCCATCAAATCCCCCGTACGATAATCATTGTAGAATTTTTGGTCCATTTTCGTAAAGTGACTAAACAAACGATTACGCATAATCGCTTCTAGTAAAGTAGAGTTGCCAAATAAATTACTACGCCACATATAACGCAGGCCGTACATCGACACGCCAATCGCCAACAAAAAGCCTGTTTGTTGAATCAAGCCATCCCACGAAATGGTTCCCTGTGCCATTTGGTCGACTAAACGCCCAATAATTAACGGAATCATTGCGGATAAAATCGCACAAGCGATTAAGCCACCAATGGCTAAACTGTAGGTTTTCCAACGCATTTTGAAAAACCATCCTAACTTTCTAAATATCGCGAACATAACTTCCTCATTTCCTAAAACATTCTAATCATTATTATAACAAATTGTTCCAAGGTCTTAAAGAGCCTTGAAAACTAATCATGAGGTCTTCACTACCTTGACTATAATTGTGGGTATCAATCAGCTATTGTTAGTTAAAGCAGACAGGCTTTTCTTTCATATTTTGGCTGATGAAAAACTCCCTTTCACTGAAGTAAGGGAGTCAACGATTTATAATAAATGCAACAATTGGGTGGCAATCGAAAAGTAAATCAATAAGCCAAACGTGTCATTAATGGTCGTGATGAACGGTCCAGAAGCGACCGCTGGATCAATGTTCAATTTATTGATTAAAATTGGAATCACTGCGCCAACCACAGTTGATACGGACAATGTGATCCAGAGTGAAATACCGATGATTAAGCCCAATAAGCTGTTGCCATAGAAAATTGCGACAACTAGTCCTAAAGTCACCCCTGCTGCCAAACCTAAGATAGCTCCGACTAGAAATTCTTGCCAAACGACTTTGCCTAAGTGATTCCCTTTACGGTTCTCACCAATCGTAATTTTCCGAACGGCTACCGCTAAAGATTGGGTTCCCACGTTACCGGCCGAGTCCATAATAATCGGAATAAAGGCTGCCAGTAAGACGACCTCATTCAATGTTTCCTCAAATGAATTAATTAATCCGGCACTAATCATCCCTAGAAAAATCAGAATAATGATCCAAGGCAGCCGTTCACGAGCGATACTCCAGGTTGATTCTTCGTTAGTCGCTTGTTTCTTCGATTTACTGATGGCCGAAAATTCTTTAAAATCTTCAGTCGTTTCTTCGACAAGAATGTCCATTACATCATCAACCGTAATAATCCCAAGAATTTGCTCGCTAGCATCCGTCACCGGTAGCGCAACTAAATCATACTCCTGTAAGAGTAGGGCTGCGATTTCTTGGTCTTCGGTCGCACGGACTGATACAAGTCGTGTTCTCATTATTTCACCCAAAACGGTTTCTTCGGCGTGCAAAATTAAATCACGTAAGGAAACAACTCCCGTTAATTTTCCAGAGTTATCCACCACGTAAATATAGTAGACCGTTTCAATTTCTTCGACTAAGCGGCGAACGCGGTCAGTGACATTCTTGATTGTTTCTTCGACACGCCCAACCAGGTAACTTTTATTCATGATTGAACCGGCAGTTTCAGGTTCAAAAGCCAGTAGTTCTTCAATTGAGTGTCGCTTGTCTGTTGGAAGTAAGTCGAGCAATTGTGTGGCTTCTTGATCAGGTAAGTAGGTTAAAAATTTTACAGCATTATCAACTTCCATATATGACACGAGTTGACCAATATAGTCTATTGAGAAAATCTCATGTAGCTCTTGTTGTTCGCTCGGCGTCATCCATTCAAATAATTTAGCGAACTCGTCCGGCATTAAAAAGTCTTCAATTTTACGTTTATTCTGAGGATATAGGGTATGAAATAAATCCATTTGGTCTTTCACGTGGAGTCCGAAGAATAATGCTCGGAAGCCCTCACGGTCGTTTTGCTTAGCTGCTTTAAAAATTTTTTCGTAATTCATCATTCGTTTCATTCCTTCCAAAATAGAGTGCTCGGGCACCCTGCTTCTTGATTATTTATTGTAATATTTCTAAATTTGCACCTCTGAAAATCGGGACTTGGGTCCATGCTCCTCACCTCCTGGAAGTTTTCTAAACACAAAAAAAAGCACACCCCAAAGAGTATGCTGATTGATATAGATTAATTTACTATAATCGTTAAAAAACGCTGCACCTCTTCGTCGAGTTTTAGCTCTGAACAGCATAGGGATTTCCCAGCTGCGTTAAAAATTTCCTTAATTCGGAAATTCCTGTTGACCCATTGGCATCTTTGGATGTTTCTGGGCAGCAGCATATCTCTAGTTCAGTAGCCTCACCTAACAAGGTTATTTAATTTTGTGGTGTTGTAGTGTTGTGGTCATTGACAACTATTTCATTGTAACTGATTGACAGACAATTTTCCATCTAAAGTCCTTAAAACTCCTGATATACGGCCGGATTCTGGTCTTTATTACGACCATCTTCACGGGTTAACGTACTCATCAACGCGACTTCTTCTGTCGACAAGTTAAAATCGAAGAGTGATAAATTTTCTATTTGGCGAAGGATGTGTCCTGATTTAGGAATCGGTAAGGCACCTAGTTGCAGTAACCATCTTAGGACAATTTGTGCATTACTACGATTGTGCCGCTTGGAAATTTCAGTTATAATTGCTTCATTTAATGAAGCGTTCTGGCGTCCTAAAGGACTCCAAGCCTGAGTGATGATTTTATTTTCTTGGTCAAATTCGAGTTGGTTTGCCTGATTAAAGTAAGGATGCAGTTCAACTTGATTAATGACCGGCAGAATTCCTGTTTCGTCTTCCAAACGTTGAATATGTTCCGGAAGAAAATTACATACTCCAATCGAACGAACTAAACCGGCTCTTTGCGCATCAATTAAGGCTCGCCAAGCTTCCACATATTTGTTCTCCTTTGGGTTCGGCCAATGAATCAAATATAAATCAATGTAATCCAAGCCAGATCGCATCACCGATTCTTCAATCGCTTCAAAGGCTAGTTGATAATCATGATGGCGCCCTGCTAATTTTGACGTGAAGGTGATTTGATCACGGGGAACACCACTGTTGCGAATTGCCCGTCCGACCGTCCCTTCATTCTCGTAGTTAAAGGCTGAATCCAGCAAACGGTAGCCTACATTCAGTGCTTGTTCAATTCGCCTTGAGCCATCGACTCCTTTTAATTGATAAGTCCCCAGCCCAACTTTTGGAATTTGAAATCCATCTGATAATACATAATGTTCAGTCACGTTATCCCTCCTTGTTTAGGGCTAGTATAGCATGAAAGGAGGCAGGTTTTGAAGTTTACGGGCCTTGATTGAGTGTTGAGTGGGATTTAATCGGGACAGCTCCTAGTCACTATGGATAGGCTGTCTGGATACGCATTGGCTGGAAGGTGCGTCCGTTTTTTTTAGCGATGTCTTTGAGTTAGTGGCTCACCTAATCGCTCAGCCAAGTTTTAGTGGCTCACTTCCCACAAAAAACACCCAACCCTCTATTAGTAACTAAACTCCTAGATAATTACAGGGGTAAATCTTTCTTAACAAAAATAATATTTGACGCTATATAGAGAATTAATGCAATTGCGCCTAAAGCAATTAAACCCCAGCCAAAGTCTCCACCCGATAGAATCGTCTCTGTATCAAATAAACTTGTTAGTGTCAGATACTTGAGCGCACCTGGGCTATCCATTAACTGCTGAACCATAGTAATTAAGAAGAAAGCAAATGGTACCCCACCACCGACTGCTAAGGCAAAGCCCGTTCGGTTGAAAAAGGTGGACGCGAGGAATGAGATAGAACTCATTGCTAGGATTGTTAGCAACAGTCCTAGCATCAACCATAAGTAGACTTCTAAATCGAACTCTAGCGCAATATCGACTGAACGTGCAGAAGATACCATCCCGTGATTCGCCATGTTAATAACTTGTGCTTCAGATAAGCCAGTTGCGTCAGTGGCAGCTTCTAAAGCAATCGGATCCTTCATTAAAGTCATATTCTCACTGACTTGCTCAGCATTAATCTTTAATGCGTCTGCTGAAGAATCAATGACCATTTGCAATAAGAGTTTGGCATTGTCTTCCGTTACGATAACTGGCAGTTGCCTTTTATCCTGCATCTGTTCTTGTGCTTCGCTATCCTGACTAGTTTCTGCAGCTGCCCGATTCATTACTGTTTCTGTTCGCGCGAGTTCAGGTGCCAGATTTTCGTCTAAGGCTATAATTTCCTCGCTAATAAATTGGTGATAATCATTTACGGAAATCCCATGTATCTTCGCGCCGACATTCAACGCCTCATTGCTTGATAAAATCATAGCTGGATTAGCGACTAATTCTTCTACAGTAATTTCTATTTCATCACCTTCTATGCCGTTTGTGTCTTCATAAAAATCAAACCGTTCATCAGTAATAATGGTCGCTGTCGCTTCATATGAACGGTCTCTAATGATGCTTTCTAAATAAATGCTATAAGCCTCTGTGTCCATGTCGCGTGCAACAGCTGCTTCTCGCATCGCTTGCTTATCTTCTTGAATCAAATATAAACGTTCTGAAATATACCGTTCATCAAGATTTAAAGCGTTTGAGGCAGCCCGAATATCATCAGTTATCGGATAGCCCGTAACATTCCGGTAAGTTATTTGTGAAGCCGCCAAACCTACTAAACCGATTACACTGTACATTAAAATGACTGATAAAATTAGATAGAGGGATTTAGTGAAAATCACGCTTGAACGTTTAATCGGCGTTGACAGAGTATAGGCCATCGAACCAGAGTCCACCTCATTTACGACAAGATTATTAGCCGTAAATACGACATAAACAATCCCAAGAATAACGGCTATCAATTTATAAAAGTTTTCTAAGCTCCCTAAAAGGCTGGTCATGGAAGACAGAATATTAGAAAAAGCGGTTCCTTCCGCTGCCGCCGCAATTGATCCGTAACCGGCTGCGTCATAATTAACGATAAAACCCGCTAGGATGACCGAAGCTACGATTGTAATGATCAGTGACAACTTCCAATTAACTTGAATATTTTGTTTGAATAATGGTTTAGAAAACACTTATATTTCCCCCTTGAATGCTTCAGTGATGTAGTCTTCAAATGACACTTTAATTTCTTTAAAATAGACCAAAGAAAATTGTTTGAGATCTCGGATGAGGCGGTTAATGTCCGCATCATGAATTTGCACAAAAACTTGTAAATCATCTAGCTTTATCTGATCAAATTGATAATTTAAGTTTAAAAAGCGGTCAAAATCTGGCCGGTTGTAAAATTCTAGTCGATAAGTTTTATTTTTGTTATAACGAATCGTTGCCATATCAATGACTTCAATTATTTGGCCCTCACGAATGACGGCTACTCGTTCGCAAACTTCTTCAACTTCCTGAAAAATATGACTCGACATAAAAATTGTCTTCCCTTGCTCTTTTTCTTCTTTTAATAGGTCAAGAAAAACTTCTCGCATCAAAGGGTCTAGGCCCGTTGTCGGCTCATCCATGATCAGAATGGCTGCATCAGAGGCAAACGCTGATACAATGGCTGTTTTCTGTTTCATTCCTTTACTCATCGAACGAACTTTAGCCCTCACATCCAATTGAAAGAGCTCACTCAGTTCTTTTGCACGTTGCCAGCTACCTTTACCAGATAAATAGATTTGTTCTTTTAGAAAAGCTTCGCCAGTCGTATTACCAGGGAAGTTAATTTCTCCAGGGATATAGGACACATAGCGTTTGACTTCAGCACTGCTCTTAGTAGCATCCAACCCATTAATGATGATACTACCTTCGTCTGGTTTCAGAAAACCCATCATATGCCGAATGGTCGTCGATTTTCCAGCTCCGTTGACTCCAACAAAACCATAAGTTTCTCCTTTTTCAATGGCTAATGACACGTCAAAAATCCCCCGTCCTTTACCATAATTTTTCGTTAGATGGTTTATCTCAATGTAAGCCATAACGTAAATTCTCCTCCCCATCAGCGATCGTTTTCTTACGATCATAGAAGTCCATAAAATAATCTTCTAGTGTAAATTTTATTTCCGAAATAAATTGGACCTCAACCTCACTTAATTCAGTAAAAAGTTGCTGCAACTTCTCATCTGTTAAGTTCAATTTGATTTGATTTTGTTCGGGTCTTTTAATTGAAATCATAAATGTCGTTTGAGTCAAAAACATCTGATAATCTTGAAAAGTAGTGAACTCTATTTTGAAAGCTTTGTTTGTATTTCGTTTTAAGTCATTGGCTTCAATGGTTGAAACGAGCTGTCCTTCCTTAATGATGCCAATTCGATCACACGTTGCCTCGACCTCACTAAATATGTGGCTAGACAATAAAATCGTTTTACCTTCAGATTTTTCATTCAAAATAAATTGGATAAATCGCTCTTGCATCACTGGATCTAGGCCTGATGTCGGTTCATCTAGAATCAGAATCTGCGGATTATGCATAAAAGCAGCCACGACTGCGAGTTTTCTTTTAGTTCCTAGACTCATTTCTTTAATCCTCTCCGATGTATCCAGTTCAAACGTTTTTTTCAATTCCTCCGTCCGCGATAAATCGCTAATTTGTCTTTCTTTTGCCATAAATTCAATGAATTGGCCCCCGGTCATGCTTTTCGGAAAAGCCAATTCGCCTGGTAAATAACCAATCTCACGTTTAATGATGGCTGCTGATTTCCAACAATCTTTCCCATTGATTGATAATGCTCCTTCTTGCGCTTTAATAAAGCCCATTAAATGTCGAATGGTAGTTGTTTTTCCCGCACCATTTGGACCCAAGAATCCAAAAACCTCTCCCTGTTTTATCTCAAAAGAAACATCAAATATCCCACGTTCCTGGCCATAATCTTTTGTTACATGTTCTACTTTTATAATTGACATTGAATTCCCTCCCTCACTCTAAATGTCATATGTAAATTAACTATCATCTGTTACTTTGTTTACATCTGTTACACTTAATATTATACTTGAATAGAAAAAAAGGTCGGCAGACATAATTCTGCATGTGTCACTTAATTGACACTTACGAACCAACTGTTCATTTACTATGAAAGAGGTGACGTTTATTATCGATAAATTAGATTTACGCGTCCAGAAAACATACAAGTCACTGATCGATTCCTTTGAAGGCTTGCTGCGTGAAAAAGAATTCGAGAAAATATCTGTTAAAGAAATATGTGATGCCGCGGTAATCAGGCGTCCTACTTTCTACAAACATTTTCTAGATAAATATGACTTCCTATCTTTTTTTATCAAACACAAAATGGGGATTATTTTTGACCACGCCTTTCACAATTTAAATGACGACGGGACAAATTTCTTTATCCTGGTATTTGAGCAATTACTCGATCAATTCGATAATCTATCTTTCCTGATTTTTAGACTTCAAATGAATTCTGATATCAACATTGAGTTAGAAAACATTCAAGAATATGGCCAGAATATGTTAAACAAGCGAGTCAGTGGTGGAGAGAACACGAGTGGTATCGCAATGGGTAGTGAATACAAAGGCCAAATCATTATGGGAATCACCATTCAATCGGTCTATTGGTATAAAAACAATCAAGATAGAATGAGTCGCACAGAAATTATCGAGCTTTATCAACAAACTTTAGCTAAACTTTGGTAAGGAGGATTGATCAGTAAGTTGCTTTTTCAATCGTTCTTTACTAGCCAAATTTACATTTTTCAGGCATCATCTAATTAGCGTAAAAAAATATTTCATGAATAAGGGCGTGTCAGAATGCGTATTAATAAGTACATTGGAGAATCGGGAAAAGCCTCTAGACGAGGTGCTGACCGATTAGTTAATGAAGGTAGAGTGACCATAAACGGTGAATTGGCAGCTTTAGGGAGTGTCGTTCAAGCTGGTGATGATGTTCGAATTGATGACCAGCCAGTGTATGTTGAAACTGAGAAAGTTTACATGGCATTGAATAAGCCAGTCGGTATTACTAGTACGACCGATTCAGATATCGCAGGCAATATTGTCGACCTGATGAATCATCCCCTTCGAGTATTCCATATCGGTCGCTTGGACAAGGACTCTGAAGGTTTAATCTTAATGACAAACGATGGTGATATTGTTAACCCAATTTTACGATCTGAACATCAACATGAAAAAGAATATATCGTGTCCGTCGACAAACCGATTAAACGTGATTTTCTAAGAAGGATGTCTGCCGGAGTCGAAATTTTAGATACGACCACCTTACCTTGTAAAGTCACACAATTATCTAAATTTGATTTCAAAATAATTCTGACACAAGGCTTGAACCGCCAAATTCGTCGGATGACGGCTGCCCTAGGTTACAAAGTTGTTCACTTACAGAGAATTCGAATCATGAATATTCACTTAGGCGATTTGCCTCATGGTAAATGGCGGAATTTGACTAAACAAGAATTAATTGACTTGTTTGAAGAATTGAATTACCATCCATAAAACTAAAAACTAGGTAGAAACCAACATCATGTGGTTTCTACCTAGTTTTTTATTAATCGACGATTAGTTTTCTTTTAATGTCACTCATTCAAAAGCGATGAATGAGTGACATTTTAGCGCAATATACATCAGATAGTCTCAAGTTATTGATTAATACCAAAAGAAACCACTTTTGAATCGCCTTACATTAATCTTAGGATTTTTGCTCTTCATAAACTGCACCCATTCTTCTTCTGTCGCGTTAATAAAGGAACCTCTCGCATAATACATAATAATTCCTTTCTGATTACGAACGAAAATTATATCACTAGAGAAATAAATGCCTTTCATTCTAGAATAATCATAATGGATTATTTTTCCGTGAATACTCTGCCTAATACCTTCTTTAGTATAAATATCTTCCTGAGATTCCGGTAAATTTCTTTCATAAACATGTTGTCTCATGTTTATGAAGCCTGCCAAAATTTAAAATTTATAGTATAAGCCAAACAGAAGAATTCCCCCTAAAATTATAAGCATAATCCCCAAAAAGGAACCTACTACGAAAGGATTCAAACTCACAAATGCTCTCTTGATACCGAGTTCCCAATTCTTAGTAGGCTGCTCCGATTGATATTGAATCATGCTTGCACCGCTCCATCTCCATCACTCTATTTCTGTAAGAAGTATTACAGTTCCAAAAAAGGTCGCTTTAACAGCTTCATTAGCTATAAGAGCACCAAATGCTGATGCACCCAACACTAATAGAATTCCTGCACCAACTGCCAACATAACCATACCCGCTACCGTTTTAACAACCTCAAAATCTTGCTCAATCGATTCTACACTCGTCACCGGTTCTGTTGACCCTACCGGAGCATACAAAGGACCCATTCCTGAGAAAATCACTTCGGTTACTAAAGCACTCGCAACGGTTGAGCCATCTGTTAGTGGGACTGAGTAAGACGTAATGAAACGTAAGGTTAACTCACGTTTTGGCAAATCTATATCATGCTCAATGGATGAACCTAAGCCGGTATTGCTAATATTTTCTCTTGTTCTATTTGGATTTCAATAACTTCATCAACTAAACTAATCCTTAAATATCAATCACTGGACAGGTTTAATATTTAAGGACTTTCTTGAATTTCATCAATTAAAATCGAAAATAGTCATTCTTTAAATACTTCACTTTTATCTTAGGATTGCGTTCTTTCATAAAAGCTAGCCATTCTTCTTCTGTGGCATTGTTAAAGGAATCTCGTTCATACATTGTTAACAATTTGAATCTACTTTGAACTAAAATTACATCACTAAAAAATATTATTCTAGTTATTTCCCTATATGAAAATTTAAAAGTAGTACCTAACAATTGTCGTTCTATCTCATCTGAATTAAATATTTCACAATGTAGATTAGGTGAATTCCTCTTTTTAATAGTTCGTTTCACTCTTAAAACATATAACGGCACACCAACCAAAGATGTTAACAATAAATGACCAATAAATGTTAATAATGTAGCTTTTAGCACCCACCCAAAGTTATAGTTTATGGGCAAGTCATGTATTAAAATATACAATACCCATGCTATAAAAAAGAAAACTAAGAGAAGGCATGATTTAATATTAATTCCAACATTTTGTCTGTACACACCTTTTCTGATTGTATTCAACACATTTTTATCATTTTGATAACTCAAGGTCAAGACTATCACTTCCTTGTTTATTTTGTAAAGAGAAGTACTGCAGCAAATGATAAACCAGAAACAGGATTAAAAACCGTTATTCCAGCCACTAATACCACAGCTGCATAGTAGAGAGCGCTATTGTTTTGGTAAGTGTAATTTGTTTCTATTTCTCTTTTAATCGGTTCCACACTAGTCACCGGTTCTGATGACCCTACTGGCGCATACAAAGGTCCCATGCCTGAGAAAACCACTTCGGTTACTAAAGCACTCGCAACAGATGAACCGTCGGTTAATGTAACTGAATAAGACGTGATAAAACGTAAGGTTAGCTCACGTTTTGGCAAATCTATATCATACTCAATGGATGAACCTAGACCGGTGTTGCTACTATTCTTCAAAGGTTCTAGTATACTAAATAAATCAAAAAACTCAATACCAGATAAGCTTTTGCCTAGATTTTCTTGCAGTAAACTATCGAAGATCGATTCAACTTCTCGGCGTGCAACTGTACTATATTTCGTTCGCGATGTGCGATAATTATCTGTAAACAACTCAACTTCTGGACTATAACTATTGAATAATCCATGTCGTGCACGAACATTAAAACTTAAAGGTATATAAG
Source organism: Fundicoccus sp. Sow4_D5 (assembly GCF_052116365.1). Classification (NCBI taxonomy): domain Bacteria; kingdom Bacillati; phylum Bacillota; class Bacilli; order Lactobacillales; family Aerococcaceae; genus Fundicoccus; species Fundicoccus sp. Sow4_D5. The sequence goes on from NZ_JBQKLF010000004.1 coordinate 102,479, forward strand.
GGGGCTCCATGTTTCAACTCCATACCCAATTATTTTGGGCATGATATTATCATATTTACTATAATTCAATTTATTCTGGACAAAAGTTTTTACTTGCTGATCCTTCTGATTTTTTGTTAAAGAGGTTGTCTGACTACTCTTAACCTTATTTCGAATAGCTGATAAAGCATTCGTCGCATTGTAGAAGCGATTTCCTGGACAGGTTGTACTGCCCGCTGGTCCTGGTACATCTCGGTGTCCGATAATATTCGATGGTGAGATATTGTACTTATTACATAAGAAAGATAATAAGCGAACCAAGCTGTTAACTTGAGCAGATGTAGGCATTGTAAATTCAAAGTTTCCTAACAAGGTGACGCATAATGCAATTGTATTCATCGGTTGCTTGGCATGAGCACCTACATAATTAACAGATCGTCCTTGCATAATAACTCCAGACTTACCAATCGCAAAATGATAACCAATATCACCCCAACCTAAGCTTTGGTGGTAATCTTGAACTGCCTTCATGTACGATACATCATTACTACTGTACCCAGCTGTATGGTGAACCACAATATGTGACAGTTGAGCAAGACTTCTAGTCCCTGACATACCAGATGAAATCGTCCCCGAAGCTCCCCAGTAACTTCTTGGTTTGATATCTACAACGCCTTCTCCATCTAATTCAATACCATCATAAATATAAGATATGTCCGACTCAATAGATGTTGAGCCTTCTTCATATTTTGGCAAATGTGATAGCGAACTATCTTCATCTGCTGGTGCGTAAATAGCGACTCTTCCAAAAGACTCAGTTTGAATAATTTAGACATCTAGCGCTGGATTTCCAACGACCGCGTAGCTTAAGCCACCATACTGTGCAGGTGCTAAGTGGCCAATCGCATGAGCCGATACATAAGGTCCATTGGGATTATAAACACCCCAAGAATTCATATGTGGATTTAGATTTAAATAATTACCTGCTACTGGTGACGTGGATGTCCCACCAGGACCACTTGGAACCGGATTGCCGAAATCTCCATCGCGGTATTGTGGAGATGTCGTTAAAGAGCTATCCTCATCTCGTGGGGCATAGATACCCACTTTCCCAAAAGCTTCTGTCTGGATTAAATAAATATCATTCACAGGATTACCCAGAACTTTGTACGATAGCCCCCCCGAATTCTTGAGGAGATAATCTCCCCACCAAGTAAGCTGACGTATAAGGTCCATTCTCATTATATACTGCCCATGAAGCCATATGAGGATGCAAATTCAAGAAACTGCCTGACTCCACATAATCGTTTGAATCTCCTGGATCAACAATTACACTATTATAGTTATGATAGGTAGGATTGCTAGTTCGAGAACTATCTGCATCAACTGGCGCATAGATAGCAACTTGTCCAAAGGACTCTGTTTGAATGATTAAGATATCATTCCCTTTATTACCTATGATTTTATTGGATAACCCGCCATAAGTTGCTGGACTTAGTGTACCTATTTTAGAATTTGATACATAGGGACCTCCTACATTATAAATAGCCCACGATTGCATATGTGGATGTAGATTTAAATAATTCCCTGAAATTCCTGGCGTTGGAACAGGATTACCAGGCTGACTAGGTGTGGGATTGGAAACAGCTCCATAATAGGTACTATCTGTGTAAAATGCATAAGGCCAGGTCAAGCCTTCTGTGTCGTTCGGCACATAAATAGCGACTCTACCAAAACTTTCAGTAGCTATTACATACAAATCATTTCCTAGTGATTCCGATATTTTATAAGATAATCCTCCATATAAACTTGGATTTAAATAACCGACTGCGTAAGCTCCAGAATACGGTCCTCCCGTATTATAAACTGCCCAATTTGCTCTTTTTGCGTATAAATTAATATATCTTGACATTTAATGTATCTCCTTTTCAATGTATTGACTGATAGTATTCTCTAATTGTAATATCGCTTGGTTCATCTCTTTGAGTAATACCTCAAATCGATTTAGTAGATAGATGACTAAGAATATTGGAAAACCAAAATTAGCCAACAAATTAACAAATTCCTCGATAGTCACTCCTCCTTCACACTATTAAACTTCTCCATGTATTGTATGATTGCTAAATAATACTCTTGCTTAAATTCCTCTAATCTTATCTGTGGTACATTCTTTAGATGCTTATAGATCAATGGACGTAAATAAGCGATAACCTGAGTGTAATCATTTTCTTTTAATGCCCTTACAAACATTTCATCCATAGTGAGTTCCCTCCATTATTTGCCGCATTTTCTCTAAAGCTCTTTGTTTAGTTTGGGATACTGCTTGAGGAGAGATGTGATCTCTTTCAGCAATTTCAGTTAAACTTAAGTTCTGTCCAAAGAATAAAACGAGTGTTCTTTGTTCTTTTTCTGTCAAATGATTCAAAGCTGCAAGCAAGACGGTATTAAAGACATAAGTATCAAATTGGCGCCCATTTGATGTGTCATATCCTTCATAAGTCTCTTCAATTTCTGAAAATTCAATCGTATCAGTATAACGATTTTCTTTTTTTAATAAATCTAGCTTTAAACCAGGTAACTTCTTTTTCATAACATGTAGAAATTTATAGGCTTTTTCGAAATCTTCTTGTGTAAGAGGTGTATTCTTTGAGCTCATGATCATCAATTCCTTTCCCTTACACCTAATAATACGAACGTACATTCTCTTTTTTAAACCTGATTAATCCATCTTTTTGATTATTTATTTTAAATAATCAAAAATTACTGAAGTAATTCTTTACATTGCCACTGGTATAGTAGCGTTTCATGGACATAAAAAAGTTAATACACGCCTATAAAAAACAAAAAAACGAGCCAATTAGACTCGTTGTACACTCCTATTTAAATAATGTCATCCGACATAAAACCTTCGATGCTATAGCGGCAAGCCCAATTCTTATCATGGGGTTTGCCGGCAATTTGGAGGGCCATGATCCATTCGCCGACTGCAATTGCTCCCACTTTCGTGCCGCTGCTGGCAAGCATTTCATCTTCGGAAATGATAAAGCGTTTCTTGGCGGTAATTCCCGTTAACTCAGCTCGCAAGTTATACTGACTATCGTAAATAAGCACGATATCAATCGGATGCTCAGGTACATCCAATCGAAACATTAAGCTAGACAATAGGTCTGGCACTTCAAAACATTCAATAATAAAAGAGGTCGCTGCTGATTCATGAGCGTCGATTTCAATTTCTTTTTCACTTAGTTGCATCTGATCACATCCTTACCTCTAATCTTTATCTTAGTTTATCAAATGATTATTAATTTAAGTCAAGTCTTTATGTAAAATTTTTGTAAAGGCTTACCTTCTTTTAAGCACTCACTTCTTTACCTTTCATTCGGAGGCTTTAACTCTCTCTTAATTTCATTTATTAATTTCACATGAGAAAAAGGTTGCAATTCTAATTCTGTTTTTATATAATGAATTCAACAACTTAGAGGAGGCAACCATCATGTTTAAACAAACAACAAAATTTAATACTGTTCATGTTGCGTCTGTCGCTTCTACGAACCAATACTTATTATTATTATTAGTCATCTAGGATTCCAGCCATTCGGTCGGGTCCTATTTCTCGCGAAATCGGGCCTGACTAGTAGTAATTACGACTAGCAAGCCTGATTATCATCGGGCTTGCTTTTTTGTTTGCTTCATTCTATCCGGAAGATGGGTCAAGTAAATCGGCAGTTGATACTAAGTAGAGGGATGTTTCAAACACTATTGACCACAATATGATTTATCAAACCTTAGGAGGAATTATTTATGTTTAAAAAAATCGTAACGCGTGTACTGACTGGTGCTACTATTCTATCGACGGCTATGGCTACCTTTGCTGTTGCTCCTGCAACGATTTCCGCTCAAGATGATGGCGACACGGTTCGCATCGGGTCTTTATATGAATTATCAGGAGCAGTAGCCGCTTATGGACAAACACAGTCGAAGGCGATTTCAATGGCAGTCGCTGAGATTAACGAAGCTGGTGGAATCGATGGCAAGCAAATTGAAGTCGTCGAGTTTGATACAAAATCAGATGATACTGAAGCAGCTGTCTTAGCTACGCGTCTAGCTTCTACGGAAAACGTGTCCGTCATCATTGGCCCTGCTACAACGAGCCAGATGCAAGCGGCGATTCCGATTGTGAATGAGTTTGAGGTTCCTTTGATCGCGCCGTCTGTTACGGATACAAATATTGTCTTTGATGACGAAGGAAATGTCCATCCGTTTGCTTATCGCACGTCTTGGCCAAACTCTTTCCAAGGGGCTGGGATTGGTAAATTTGCTTATGAGAACTTAGAAGCTGAGAAAATGGTTGTGATTTATGACAACTCAAGTGACTATGGTGTCGGTTTATATGAAAACTTCAAAGACAATTATGAAGGTGAAATTGTAACCGTTGAGACTGTTCAACCTTCAGATAGTGACTTTAGTGCGGTTGTGACAAACTTAATGGCTGAAGAATTCGATGCGATTACAATTCTTGCTTTCTATCAAACGGCCGGTCCATTAGTGAAGCAGATTCGTGAGATGGGCTTTGAACAACCGATTATTGGTTCAAACGGTTTTGGTAATGACATTATTTATGAATTGGCTCTACCTGAGAATATGAATGATGTTTACTATGCGTCACTTTACCCTATTCTTGAAGATGATGAATTTGTTAAAAAATATCAAGCTGAATTTGGCAGCAATCCTGATATGTTCGCGGCACTAGCCTACGATACGGTTTACATGGTTAAACAAGCCATTGAACAAGCAGGTTCGACGGATCCAGTTGCTGTTAATGAAGCTTTAGAAAACCTTGGCAGTTTTGAAGGAATTACGGGTTCATTCATCTTTGATGAAAACCACAATCCAACGAAAAATGTTGTCAACTTGATTGAAATTCAAGACGCTGAAGAAGTTGGCGTTCATGAAGTTGTGTTTGACTAAGTTTTCTTAGAGATTTATTTTAGCCCCTTGTCAATCGCTTCTATTATATAGGGCAGTTTTGAACCATTCGAAAATCTCATCAACACTCTGTTTTAGCTTGAGCTTGCCTACGCTCTGGCTGATGACAGAGTGTTTTTGTCTTGCTTTGGAAGGACCGAGTAAGAAACAGGAGTTGGGGGGATGATGGTTGATGGTGTGGTTCGTTAGGGGCTTTGGTGATTACTTGATGGTTGTATAGCTTATTGTCCCCAAATAAAAAAAGCTGTACCCGTATTGGATACAGCTTGCTTTGGTGTTAGCGTGGTTCGATTTTGACTTCTAGGTAGATTTCGTTGTATTGAATCAATTTCTCTTGTCCGAGGTCGCGGTAGACTTCCAAATGTGAGATGACTTCGTCGCTTGGGTAGAAGGCTTCGTCACTGGTGATTTCTGGATCCATCAGGTCGAGAGCGGCGGCGTTTGGTGTTGCGTAGCCTACGTATTCTGCGTTGATGCCAGCAATTTCTGGGTCTAATAGAAAGTTAATCAGTGCATGTGCACCTTCGGGATTTTTCGAATTGGCTGGAATCACGAGGTTGTCAAACCATAGGTTTGAGCCTTCTTCGGGCACATGGTAGGCGAGGTCTTCGTTCTCCCACATGGCGGTGGCAGCTTCTCCTGAAAAAGTGATGCCAATTGGTGCTTCTTCTTGGTTGACATGCATTTTGATTTCATCGGCCACGAGGGCAATAATATTTGGCATAAGTGTTTTCATTTTGGCCGCTGCTTCGAGCAGTTTGTCATCGTCGGTCTCATTGAGTGAGTAGCCGAGTGATTGTAGGCCAATGCCTAAGACTTCGCGGGCGCCGTCATAGATCATAATGCTTGAGGCAAATTCCGGGTTCCATAAGTCATCCCATGTTTCGACTTGGCTCGCATCAATATATTTCGTGTTGTAAAGAATGCCAAGCGTGCCCCAGAAATATGGTATTGAATACTCATTATTCGGGTCGAAGGGCTGATTGATGAAGCGCTGATCCAAGTATTGAAAATTTGGTAATTGGCTATAATCAATCGGTTGTAATAAGTCGGCATCAATCATGCTTTCGATCATGTATTCACTTGGTACGAGGATGTCGTACTGGGTGCCGCCTTGTTGGACTTTAGTGAACATCGCTTCGTTTGAGTCGAAGGTTTCATAGATTACACTATAGCCTGTTTCTTCTTCAAAGCGCTCGAGTAAGTCGGGGTCGATGTAGTCTCCCCAGTTATAAAACGTTAAGACTTTACCGTCGGTTAAGCCTTGTGAGCTTTCTAGTTGGTAGCGGATGCCGAATAGGGCTGCCACGACGACTAGAATAGCAATGGTCATATTGATCAGTGTTTTCATGCGTCTAACACCGCCTTGTTACGTTTTTGCAGTTTCGCTTTTCGTCTTTGTTCGTTCATTTGCAGGCTATAGTAGCCGCTAACTAGCACTAAGGCGAGTAAGAACATCAAGCTACTTAAGGCATTTATTTCTAAACTAACGCCGGTTCTAGCACGTGAGTATACTTCGACCGATAAGGTACTGAAGCCGTTACCTGTCACAAAGAATGTAACAGCAAAATCGTCTAGGGAATAAGTAAAGGCCATAAAGAAGCCTGAGAAAATTCCGGTTGAAATGCTTGGTAAAATGACACGACTGAGTATTTGACCATGGCTGGCGCCTAAATCTTGGGCTGCTACAATCATGGTAGGATTCATTTCATAGAGTCTTGGTAAAACCATCAAGACGACGATGGGAATACTAAAGGCAACATGGGCCAGTAAGACACTCGCAAAGCCTAGTTGAATTGGAACGAGTACTGAGAATAAAATCAGGAAACTGGCTCCCATCATAACGTCTGGTGTGACCATTAAGATGTTGTTCAAGTTAAGCATTGCTTGGCGTCGCCCTTTCTGACGCATATAGTAAATCGCAATGGCTCCGAATGTTCCAATGATGGTCGATAATAAAGCAGACAATAAGGCCACTATAAAGGTATTGACGATAAAAGTAATCAAGCGCGTATCTTCAAATAAGCTTTGGTAATGTTCCCAAGTGAAACCTGTGAAGCCTGTCATATCGCCACCGGCGTTGAAGGAATAGAACATTAAGTAAAAGATTGGCGCGTAGAGAATCACGAACATCAAGACGATATAAACGTTCGACCATTTAAAATTTGTTTTATTCATTGACTAACGCCCCCTTATCTTTGCGGTCGCGGGTCAAGAACATTACCATTACCATGGCGATCATTAAAATCACGCCAATGGTCGAGCCCATGCCCCAGTTTTGCGTTACTAAGAAATGTTGTTCTACGGCTGTCCCCAGTGTAATCACACGGTTACCCCCGATTAAACGCGTTAACATAAAGAGTGATAAGGATGGAATGAAGACGGCTTGAACCCCACTGCGAATACCTCGCATAGATAATGGGAAGACAACGCGTCGAACAGTTTCCAATTGTGAAGCCCCTAAGTCTTTCGATGCTTCCATCAGAGAGTTAGGGATTTCATCAATCGAGTTGAATATTGGCAACATCATAAATGGTAGCTCGATATACGCCGCTACCAATAAGAATGAGGCATCCGTAAATAAAAGTTGCACTGGCCCAATGCCCATGCCAGTCAACCATTGATTAATTGGGCCCGTTTGTCCCAACAAACCAATAAAAGCGTATGTCTTTAATAGTAGGTTAATCCATGTTGGCAATATAATTAACATCAGCCATAGACGTTTATTTTTCGTTTTAGTTAAAAAGTAAGCCATCGGGTAGGCGAATACAAAGGTCACCAAAGTGACTAGAAACGCATACCAGAAGGAACTTGCGGTCATAATTAAATAGTTGCGTGACGTAAAGAAATGCACATAGTTATCTAGAGTAAAGTTACCCTGTATATCAAAAAAAGACTGATATAACAGTAAGGCAAGTGGCGCAAATACAAACATCACAATCCATAGGTAATATGGAAGTGCTAGCATATTATTCTTTTTTGTATTCATTTTTTGGCCGCCCCCTAGTCTTCGTATTGTTCAAGACGGGCATCAAAATCTTCTTCAGATTCACCAAAGCGCATCACGTGGATTTCATGTGGTTCAATACTTAAACCGATTTGAGCACCTTCTTCGACTTTGGCTGTTGTGTGGATCATCCACTCATTATTGTCTTCATCATAAGCAATCACTTCGTTAAAGACACCTCGGAAAAGAATCGTATCGACTCTAGCTTGTAATTGACCGGCTTCTGGTTTGGTGATGGCGATATCTTCTGGACGAATCACGACTTCAACGGTTTCGCCTTTGGGAATACCTGCATCCTCACAATCAAACACATGGCCTACAAATTCTACACGGTAGTCTTCAATCATTTTTGCTTCGATGATATTACTTTCACCGATAAAGTCAGCAACGTAACGGTTGATGGGTTCATCATAAATATCAACTGGCGTGCCTGATTGGACGATTTCGCCTTCTTTTAAAACGTAAATCCAGTCTGACATCGCGAGTGCTTCTTCTTGATCATGCGTCACGAATACAAACGTGATGCCTAATCTTTGTTGCAATTCACGTAATTCATACTGCATATCTGTTCTTAATTTTAAGTCAAGCGCTGATAAAGGCTCGTCTAGCAGCAATACATCAGGTTCATTGACTAAAGCGCGCGCAATCGCAACCCTTTGTTTTTGACCTCCGGACATTTCTGAAATGTCTCTTTGTTCATAGCCTGTTAAACGAACTAATTTTAGTACTTCTGTTACTTTTTCTTTGATGGTCTGTTTATCGACTTTCTTGACCGATAAGCCAAACGCAATGTTGTCATACACATTCATATGCGGGAACAATGCATAATCTTGAAAGACCGTGTTAACCTTTCGTTGATTGGCAGGTATTTGGTTAACCTTCTTGCCCTCTATAAATACTTCACCCGAACTAGCGGATGTGAATCCAGCAATAATTCTTAAAATTGTGGTTTTACCACAGCCTGATGGTCCAAGAAGCGTATAAAATTTACCTTTTTCTAATTCCATATCAATCGACTTTAACACTTGTGTGTCATCATAGGATTTTTGGACCCCATTTAATACGACACTATAATTCTGTTTTGACATATGCACATTCTCCTCTGCATAGATTTGTTGACATTATTGACTCCTTTAATACCGATTTGTAAACTGCGTTAAAGCTCCATATGACAACTCTTAACACCATTTACTGTTTGTAAGTTTTGACCTTACGAGAAAAAATTATAACACATTAAATCTATTAAACAATCACTATTTTATCTAAAATTTACGAAAAGCGAAATGTCTAACTCAAGTGTAGTTAACACCGCTTCCAAAGGCAACTGATATACCGCCATTTCGTGCGAAAAACAATTTAAAGCGTTTCAGGTAAAGGTGCCGAGAAACTTGTGCTTGCTAGGGGTGGAGGGGTGGCATCGGTAGAGTCATGATTTGATGCTGTTGGATCTCTGCCTGGTTTTCTCTCAACTCAATTCTAATTGTCCCACTCAGACTTTGAGTGGGCACGTTAAAGTTTTAATTGTCCCACTCAACTTTCGAGTGGGATAATTAGAGCGAAAACTTAACCTTTTGCGTGTATAACCACATGCCTACTTGAACATTTCACAGGGAATCCGACTGATTTCTGGTCAATTTTAGTTAAAGCTAAATCTAATTGTTCCACTCAGATTTTGAGTGGGCACGTTAAAGTTTTAATTGTCCCACTCAACTTTCGAGTGGGCTAATTAGAGCGAAAACTTAACCTTTTGCGTGTATAACCACATGCCTACTTGATCATTTAAAGGGAATCCGACTGATTTCTGGCCAATTTTAGTTAAAGCTAAATCTAATTGTTCCACTCAAATTTCGAGTGGGCACGTTAAAGTTTTAATTGTCCCACTCAACTTTCGCGTGGGATAATTAGAGCGAAAACTTAACCCTTTGCGTGTATAACCACATGCCTACTTGAACATTTTAAAGGGAATTCGACTGATTTCTGGCCAATTTTAGTTAAAGCTAAATCTAATTGTTCCACTCAGATTTTGAGTGGGCACGTTAAAGTTTTAATTGTCCCCCTCAACTTCCGAGTGGGATAATTAGAGCGAAAAGCACGAATTATTCGTCAAAAGGTGGACATTGTATCGTCCCTATTTTAGAGAGCGATAGTAAATTAAGCTTAAATATAACATTTCTTACACATAAAAAAAAGGCAGACCAACGTCCACCTTTTCTTGTCATCATATTATTTAATTTTCCGTTATTTCTGGATTTTCACCGATAATTCTTACTTCTGGTTCTAATTCAACTTTATTAAGTTCCCAGATTCTTTGTTGAATAAATTCAATCATATCTGTATAGTCGGTTGCTGTCGCATGGTCAACGTTGACGATGAAGCCCGCATGTTTGCGAGAAATTTCTGCGCCTCCGATACGGTAACCTTGTAAACCAGCATCTTGAATTAACTTACCTGTGTAATAACCAACTGGGCGTTTAAAGACACTCCCACATGATGGGTATTCTAAAGGTTGTTTTTCTTCGCGTAATTCTGTTAAATGCATCATTTCTTCTTTAATGGCAATTGGTTCGCCGTCAGTTAATTGGAAAGTAACAGTTAGCACAATGTCTGTGCTTGATTGGAAAATACTGTGACGGTAACTGAATTCACATTCTTCATTGGTTAAAGTTTTAAATTCGCCGTCTCGTGTAATCACATCAACTGATGTAATCACTTCTTTTACTTCACCACCGTAAGCACCCGCATTCATATAAACAGCGCCACCGATACTACCTGGAATACCGCATGCAAATTCTAGGCCAGTTAATTTTTCAGTTAAGGCGCGGTAGCTCACGTCGATTAAACGAGCGCCACTATCTGCAATAATTTTTCCGTCTTCCGTTGCAGCTACTGAGTCTAAGTCAGTTAGAATCATGACAATACCGCGGATACCACCGTCACGCACAATTAAATTACTTGCATTACCAAGAATAGTTAAAGGCACCTCTTGATTACGTGCCCAGTCAACGATTGTCTTTACTTCTTCAACCGTTTTAGGAAAGGCTGTGACATCGGCCTTACCGCCTGTTTTTGTATAAGTATAATTTGCTAAGGCATCATTGTATTGGATTTTTATTGTTGGATATAAAACTGATAGTTGTTGATAATTCATGAGTCAATCCCTCTCGCACATTGTTAAGTCTTTTACTATTCTAGTGAAAGATGTCAATAAAGTAAAGCATCCACAAGTTAAGAAAAGGTAACAATCTGAATAATTGCCTTTTATTAACTTAGGATGCTTTTAACTATATGCCCTTATTATAATAGCAATTCCATTACATATGAATCATAGTAATTGCAATTGTATTTTAATCGTTGTTTAAGTGTGCCAACTATTTCGAAACCGAAGCGTTCATATAACTTAACCGCTCGTCGATTATCTTTAACAACTTCTAAAGTAATGACTTTTAAGCCAACCTGTCTACCGAAATCCAATAAGTCTTCCATCAAAAGGCCACCAATTCCGTAGCCCCAATATTCTTGGATCAGACTTAATCCAATCTCAGCTACATGGGCTTGCTTTTGACTACCAAAAGTAGCTAAATTTCCCATGCCAATAATTTGATCGTCCACTTCGACGACCAACATCAGATTCGTTTCTGAGGTTGCAAAGGTATGAATTAAGTCCATTTCCTGCGCAACGGTTAAACCAACGCCTTCTGATCCGAATGTTAAGTAGTTCGTTTCTTTACCAACTTGTTGTGTTAAGCCAATCAAGGCGCGAGCATCATTTGGTTCTGCTTGCCGAATAATCGTATCTATTTCGTGCATATCATCTTCGTGTCGAAAGTCCCTATACGAATACATTTTCCGATTCATTCCTTTCCCAATTTTTCATCCACTCTGCCACTAACTGTTCATATTTCTTGGCTTCTTTTTCTCCGTGTACGGTGATTTCAATTTGTCGCGCGGTCAACTCATTCTGCGGTACAAATCCTATTTTGATAAAAGTTTCTGGTAAATAGTCTGCAATATATTCTGACCATTCGATGAAAACAACGGTATCTGGTCTTAAATAACTATGTAAATCAATTGAATCTGCGCCTCCGGTTTCTAAACGGTAAGCATCTATATGTATCAATTCCAAGGGCTTATCCCCTTCGATTGAGTATTCCTTCACAATGGTATAAGTTGGGCTTTTTATTGCACGTCTAATACCCAACGCTTTTCCCAAACCTTGGGTAAATGTAGTCTTCCCACTACCTAGAGGTCCATCCAATAATACAACCGTGCCTGGTTGCAATACTTTTGCTAGTTCTGCTGCCAAATATTGGGTTTCCTGTGAAGAATTAACCGATAAAAGCTTCACGGTTTTTTCCTCCTTCATGTCAATTTCATTTGTGCGGGTAAATCGCACATTTTACTATATAATCATTATATTAAAATTGTGTCAAGACTGCTAATCATTTGACTTTTAGCCGATTTATTGCTAACTTTATAACATAGAATCGATTGGAGGTCGACATGCATGAAGAAATTTTTAAAATTAATTACACTTCCATTATTAGCAACTATTCTAGTTGCTTGTGGGAATGAAGCAGAAGAGCCAAATACAGAAAGTTCTGCGGTAGAAGAGACTTCGTCTGTTGAAGAAACTACGGAATCAGTTTCTGAATCTACAGAAAGCGAAACAAGTGAAAGTGAATCTGTAGAAGAAACAGAATCTGTTGAAGAATCTGAGGACGCTGACGAAACAGCTATTACTTTGTCGCTTGTAGTTTCTGGTACTGAAGAGACTTTAGGTGAATTTTCAGTTCCGTTTGAAGATGGTATGAATGTACTTGGCGCAATGGAAGCTGCTGAAGGTTTAGAGTTCACATTTAATGAAGAAGACGGCGTAATTGATGTTATCGATGGCATTACTAACGATTACGAAACCGGCGAAACTTGGGTATACTTATTAAATGACCAAATGGCTGAAATGGGAGTAGTTTCTCAAACTTTAGTTGAAGGTGACGATATTAAATGGTATTTCGGAACAATCGATCAAATTCCAATTACAATTATTCCGGCCGACGATGAAGTTGTCGAAGAAGATGTAACTGTTGAAGACGAAGCAGCTGAAGAACAAGTTGAAGTCATCGAAGATACAGAATAATCCTTATCATTGCTCGCTTTTGACCTTCTCCGGAAGGTCTTTTTTTTATTGGAATGGACTTGTGCTTGCTGGTTGTTCAGGGGGTCCCTACAGTTCAGTAGGATTTCTTTTTTATTTTGGTCTTTTGCTTGTAAATGTCCTTATTTAACCCATGGGTAAACTTGATGGACTTGATGGGGTTAGTGAAATGAATATAACCAGTACTTCCTTGTGATTTAATTGCCTCGAGTGTTAATAATAATCTGGTTTAACCTGCCGGATCGACTCGTGAGTCAACACGTTGACTATATTAAATTGTTAAAATTAACATTTGGAACCTATACTCAGACAAGCTTACAGCAATATATATCCCCTTTCCTTTATTTGATGCCAAATTACAAAAACAGCCAGCACTCATAAATGAGGCTGGCTGTTTTTAATAGGAATATAAAACTGATTAAGCTTGGATTGCTTGGTTCGCTGTAATGATTGTAACGTTATAAACGTCTTCTTCCACACAACCACGAGACAAGTCAGAAACTGGTTTGTTTAAACCTTGTAAGATTGGTCCAACTGCTTGGTAGTTACCTAAGCGTTGTGCAATCTTGTAACCAAGGTTACCTGATTGGATTTCTGGGAATACATAAACTGTTGCGCGTCCTGCTACTGTTGAGTTTGGCACTTTTTGTCTTGCTACAACTTCTGAGTATGCAGCGTCAAATTGTAATTCACCGTCAATTTCGTATTCTGGAGCTAATTCTTTCGCAATGCGCGTTGCTTCAACCACACGGTCAACATCTTCTGAACTTCCTGAACCATGAGAAGAGAAACTTAATAAAGCAACACGTGGTTCAATATCAAATAACTCAGCTGTCTTAGCACTTTCTACTGCGATTTCAGCTAATGCTTGAGCATCAGGTTTGATGTTAATCGCACAGTCAGAGAATACTAATTTTTGGCCATCTCTTTGAGGTGGAACCATGATGAATGCACCACTTGTACGTGATACACCTGGTTTAGTTTTAATAATTTGTAAAGCTGGTCTTACTGTATCACCCGTTGCGTAAACAGCACCACACACCATACCATCTGCAATGTCCATGTGAACTAACATTGTACCAAAGTAAGCTTTGTCTTTCAACATTTGGCGTGCTTGCTCTTCAGTTGCTTTACCTTTACGACGTTCAACGAATGAAGCTACCATGTCGTCAAATTGATCATATTCTTCTGGATTATAAATCGTTAATTGATCAATTAGCCAGTTGTTAGCATCCGCTAATTCTTTAATTTCAGTTGGATTACCTATTAGAATTGGCTCCACTAAATCATCAGTCTTAAGACGAATTGCCGCACCTAGAACTCGACGGTCATTTGCTTCAGGAAAAGCAATTTTTAAGCCTTTGCCTTCAATCTTTTGCGACAAACTTGTAAACATATCCATTGTGTGTATTCCTCCATAAACTTATTAACTTCACTTCTATCTTACACCTTTTTCAAAAATCTTTAAAGCCCAATACTACTATTCATTTGTAATGAAAGATATTAGTTCAGTTTATCGTTAGTGTGAACCTCTTCGTCTATTGCTTTTTTCTTGTTTTTTCGCTTGAATGGATTACGTAAACCGACCGCTTTAAAAACAGGTTTGATAATATAACGGTAAATCAAGTAAAAAATCACGATAAACAATAAGTAAGGCAGTATGAAAATTAGCGATAAAATCCCTTGCTGTAAAACATCAATCGCACGGTAGCCTGTTTGAGCAAATGCTCTGACAAGGTCATCCCAGAATGAACGCTGGCTGCCTCCTTCTTCTAATTCCAACACTTCTCTTAAGGTCACAGTGATGGTCGAACGGCTGACTTGATCGTTTAGATGTTGTTGTTCAGCTAATAATTGATCGCGTTCTAAAATTGCCGCATCTAGACTGTTTTGAATTTCAATAATATCTGAGATATTCTGAGCTTCATCTAATAATTCATTTAACCGCTCTACTCGAGCATTGATGGATTCTAAACGAATATCTAAATCACGAATTGACATCGTGACATCTTGTGAGCCACGTGATGTGCTTAATAACTCTCCGATTTCACCATTCGTTAATGTTTCTAAAAACGGTTCGAAATCATCTTGCGGAATTCTTAAGGTCAAGGATAAGGTATATAAACGCTCATCACTTTGAGAACTTGTTCGGTTATCATAGTAGGTTTGCGTATATTCGTCTTGGAACTGTACTTGCGCTGTTCCAGATTCGATTGCCTCCAACAAAGCCGCTTTCGTTTCTTCATAAGTAATTGTCTGTAACTCGACACTTGCTGTATAAATCAACGCTTGAGTATCGGTTGTTTCTTGACCAGTCTGCGTTTGTTCCGTAGACGAATCCATCGCCATTTGCTCAGCTTCACGTACATAAGGTTGTGTCTCTTGATAACTCGTTGAGTCAGTGCCACACCCCACTAATGCAACAGTAGCTAACATCAGCATCATTAGTTTCTTATACATCTCTTTCACTCTCCTTCTTAGTCCATAGTCATACTTTTATTATACACAGACCGCTTTTTAAACACGATTAAAAGCCCTTATCTGTACAAAATACAGCCCCAAAGCATTCTAGCTCCAGCGCTGTATCATTTTCTAGTTTTATTGTGTGTCGCGTACTAAATATTGGTCAATGACAGCCGCTACAGGGATAATTACCCAAGCAGTTCCCCACCAATTAAATAGAACACCAAGCACCATGTAAATGACTGAAGCAACTGATGTTAGACGGAAATTTTTCATATTCATGAATCTTCCTTCTTTCTTTTTCTCCCTAATGAGTCACAAGTGTGTTTATGTCTCAGTCCTAACTTCATTATACAAAAAATCAATACTTAATTGAATTGATAGCCCTTAGTCGAAAGCTAAAAGCGCTGTTACGATTGGGAAGATAACCCATGCGGTCCCCCACATATTGAAAAATGTGCCGGCTACTAAATAAATTGCGACTGCGACGAGCCAAATGTTGCTTCTAATTTTTGCCCAAAGATTATCATTTCTATTGTGACGAGGGGCTTTGTCTTTTAATATTTTTTCGGCTTCCCCAGGGTCTAAAAATTGAAGTAGTTCCCGTGACCTGAAATATTTCATGTAATATTCGTGTTGATTGATCAGTGATAGGAAGAAAAAGAGTGCGATGGCGCCGCTGACTAAAAAACCGATTCCCGCTACGATTCCTCCGCCCCATTGACGTAACACAATGGTAATGACTAATGGCAAGATTAATAATGCTATCGTTGCCGCGAACTTCATCGAATAATCTTTCATAAACAGTTGATATTCTTCGATTATTTCTTCGTCTTTGGCGCTTAATTTATCCTCAGTCGTTCGCTCTTTCAATACTAATTCGTCCGCCAGTTCATCAATCGTTCCAAATTCGCTCATGACTTTTCCGACTGCCGCATCATGGGACAAGCCTTCCAATGTCAAGTCACGATATTTTTCTTCCATGGTCATTAATAGCGATTCTTTGAGTCTAAGAGCTTGTTCGGTTTCCTGGTAAGCTGCAAATATATTATTTAAATAAGTATTGAAAACTTCCATTTTCTTGCCTCCTGTTTTTAGATGAATTGTGTCATCAAGCTTTTTATTAGTGACCATTCTTCCTTGCGACGTTTGAACTCTTGGCGTCCGGCGGAAGTGATGGTGTAGTTTACCCGTTTTCTACCGTGGGTTTCTTGAGTATCATATGAAGAAATCCATCCATTTTTTTCAAGCCGAGCAAAGGCAGAATAGAGTGTGGTTTCTTTCAATTGATACATCTGTGCCGCTCGTAATTTAATTTCTTTCCCAATCTCGTAAGCATAACTATCGCCTTCCGCTAATAAACTTAATATCAGCAAATCATGAAAGCCACGCATGACATCACTTGATATCAACCCGCCACCTCTTTTCATCCAATTGTCTTTTACTCCATCTGTTGTAGTAATTGTAACACGTTTACTACGACAGATAAAGTAATTACTCCAAAGTTCAGACTAAGGTCTGATAGCTAGGCTGACGACTTGGTCCGCTTGCTGTTGTGAGGATTGTCCTGGTCGCACTGTGAGCCTTGTCCTAACGCCAGCCTATGTAAGTGTCTTGATGATTATATAAAAGCGAACAGATATCTTTAATCCTTTTGAGCTAAGAGTGAAGGTCACCTTTTGCTTTTAGGATTTTAGTGAAGAAAATTGGTGAGTCTCGTGGAATTGAAACAACGAACGTAAGGTTATGCATTGGTGACCGCGAGTCTTCCTTCGCCAGCTGACTGGCGGTCATATTTTGGCAAGAAAAAAAGCCCAGTGCTGGTTGAGCACTGAGCAATTTTATTATAGCCACCTAGTATAGTCGTCGTCTGACATGGCTTCGACCGCACCCAGTAAATAACCATTCCCCACTTGAGAGAAGAAGTCGTGGTTGCTGGTGCCGGTTGAAATTCCGTTCATCACGATTGGATCGACATCGTCAGCAGTATCAGGAAACAGTGGATCAAAGCCAAGGTTCTGCAAGGCCTTGTTCGCATTGTAGCGGATAAAGACTTTGACTTTTTCCGTCCAGCCAACGCCGTCATATAACATTTGAGTAAATTTGCTTTCATTCTGGTATAAGTCGAACAAGACTTCATACACCCAGTTTTTCAATTCTGCTTGCTCGTCTTCCGGCAGCTTGTCAAAGCCGATTTGGAATTTGTAGCCGATGTAAGTCCCATGGACCGACTCGTCACGAATGATTAACTTGATAATTTCAGCCACGTTAGGCAATTTATTATTACCTAAAAAGTACAAAGGCGCGAAGAAGCCTGAGTAGAATAGGAAGGATTCCAATAAAACGCTAGCTGCTTTGGCCTGCAAATCGCTTCCGTTTTGGTAAATGTCATTGATTTTTAAAGCCTTGTATTGAATCACTTCGTTAGTATTCGTCCAGTTAAAAATTTGTTCAATTTCGGCTTTAGTATTCAAGGTACTGAAGATCGATGAGTAACTTTTCGCGTGCACCGATTCCATAAATTGAATATTATTTAAAACCGCTTCTTCATGTTGTGTCCGCGTCGACAAGCGCAAGCGCTCAATCGCATCTTCGGATTGTAGCGTGTCTAGCAGCGTTAAACCGCCAAATACTTTCGCTAACATGTCTTTTTCAGCAGCCGTCAGTGTACGCCAGTCATCCAAGTCATTCGACAGAGGAATGCGCGTATCCAGCCAGAACTGCTCGGTCAACTTTTCCCAAGTCAACTTATCAATCATGTCCTCAATTTCGTTCCAGTTGATGGCATTATAGCCAGCCTTCGCTAAGGTCTTTTCTAAGCTCATTTTGACACCTCTTCTTTTAAATTGAACAACTTTCGCAAGCGTTACTGCCCACTTCATCGCCATCATCTGTGAAGGTACGGACATAATAAATTGATTTAATGCCCTTCTTCCAAGCGTAATGACGCAGTATATTCAGATCACGCGTCGTCATTTTATTCGTACGACCATCCTTCCATTCATACATGCCTTCTGGAATTTCCGAGCGCATGAATAATGTCAGCGACATTCCTTGATCAATATGCTTTTGTGCCGCCGCATAAACATCGATTACTTTTCGCATATCAATATCGTAAGCCGATTGATAATATTGAATCGTCTCATTCGACAATTGAGGCGCCGGATAGTAAGTTTTCCCAGTTTTCTTCTCTTGACGCTCCTCAATCAAACGCGTTATCGGATGTAG
Source organism: Fundicoccus sp. Sow4_D5 (assembly GCF_052116365.1). NCBI lineage: Bacteria > Bacillati > Bacillota > Bacilli > Lactobacillales > Aerococcaceae > Fundicoccus > Fundicoccus sp. Sow4_D5. The sequence continues at coordinate 121,294 of NZ_JBQKLF010000004.1, forward strand.
ACTCGCACTCGTTTCATTGACGTAACTAATCGAACCTGTCGGCGCAATCGCCAATCGATTTTGATGATACAAGCCATTGGCTTGTACTTTTTCTTTCAAGTCGGCCCAATCTTCGGCCGTCGGCATCGCCACTTTCGCCATCACTTCAGCCACTTTCGGTGAAGTAATCACAAAGGGATTTTCAACATACTTGTCAAAATATGCCCCTGAAGCATAAGCTGAATTCTCAAAGTTGTTAAAACTCTGTCCTCTTTCTTGCGCTATTTTGTTACTAGCGAGTAGAGAGTAATAATTTAAGGCATAAAAGTAGGCTTCTGTTAGTTCAATCGATTCTGGTGAACCATAGTGCATTTGGTTGATCGCAAACAAGGTATGTAAGCCCATGCCACCTAAACCAATAGTATGGGCTTGGTCGTTACCATTCTTGACGGTCGGAACCGCATCAATACTTGAATGATCTGTCACGTAAGTCAAGCCGCGCACCGCTGTTTCAACAGAAGCCGCAAAATCTGGTGATTGAACCATATTAGGTATATTCGTTGAACCAAGGTTACAGCTAATATCGGTTCCTAAAACTTCATATTCTTGGGCATTATTCAGCAGTGAAGGCTCTTGGACTTGTAGAATTTCCGAACATAAGTTACTCATCGTAATTGTGCCGTCAATCGGATTTTCACGATTGGCCGTATCGATATTGATGATATAAGGATATCCCGACTCCTGTTGTAGCTTACTAATTTCATTTTCTAATTCGCGTGCAGATATCTTCGACTTGCGAATTTCAGGATTATTGACTAATTGATCGTATTCCTTGGTAATATCAACATAAGAAAATGGCTTGCCGTAAATACGCTCGACATCATAAGGACTGAATAAATACATCATCTCGTCTTTAGCAGCTAATTCATAAAACTTATCTGGCACCGTCAATCCTAGTGATAAAGTTTTCACACGTATTTTCTCATCCGCATTTTCTTTTTTAGTTGATAGGAAAGACACCACATCTGGGTGGAAAACGTTCAAGTAAACAGCGCCAGCACCGTTTCTTTGCCCCAGTTGATTAGAGTAGCTAAAACTATCTTCTAATAACTTCATAATCGGCACTACACCGCTTGATGCATTTTCAATCTTCTTGATTGGGTCACCAGCTGCACGAATATTCGATAAATTCACACCGACCCCGCCACCGATTCTTGACAGTTGTAGGGCGGAGTTAATCCCACGACCAATACTGTTCATATCATCAGTTAACTGAATTAAGAAGCAAGACACCAATTCACCACGTCGCTTACGGCCAGCATTTAAGAAAGTTGGTGTAGCTGGTTGATATCTTTGAGCAATCATCTCATCACGTAGACGGGTGGCTAATTGTGTATCGCCATCGGCTAAAAAGAGTGCCGTAAAGGCTATACGATCTTCATATCTTTCCAAGTAGCGTTTGCCGTCATTCGTTTTCAAGGCATATTGTGTATAAAATTTGAAAGCCGACATAAAGGATGTAAAACGAAAGCGCATGTCATAAGTGCTTGAAATCAAGTCTTTGATAAAGGTACGATTATATTTTTCAATAAAGTCGGATTCTAAGTAGTCTTGATCAATTAAGTAGCGAATCTTCTCGTCTAATGTGTAAAAGAATACCGTATTCGGATTGACGTGTTCTAAGAAGAAGGCACGCACTGCCTCGCGATCTTTATGTAAAGGAATCTGGTTATCAACCGGTCGGTTCAATTCATTGTTTAATTTAAAATAAGTAACTTCAGTTGCTTTAGTAGCAAGTACTGGTTTATCCAAGTTGTTCCACCTCTTTTTTTAATTGTTCAATATCATTTGGAGTTCCTTGAAACTCAAACAAATGGAGTAAAGGCACCTTGTAATCACGGCTGTAATCTTTAGCCGTAAAACAATACAATTTTCCAAAATTCAAATTACCACTGCCTGCAAAACCCTTCAGATAATTTCGATTAGCTCCTGTCTCCAGAAAATCTCCGATTATATCTGTCGCTTCGGTTTCATAGGTCGGCGCTACGAAAATGAAAGGCTCGTCAACTTCAGTAAAGGCATTGTCGAGCGTAATTTCCAGGCTTGGCCAGCCTAGTTTTTTAACAAACTTTCTCGTTTGACCCGTCAAAGACATAAACACAACTAACATTTTCACTTCGCCCCTTTAGAAATAACTCACTTAATAATGATAACAGATTCCTTTGACTAAGCAAGTAAATAAACGCACCATATAGTGCTAATACCACAATTGAAACCCAACATATTGTGGTCGCATCACTGTTCCGACTGCTTTTAAACATAAAATTCATTTTAACAACACATCATTTAGTGTTGGGTTTTAAAAAACAATTAGAAAAAACACTAGCCAATCCTTGTGACTATATGTCAATCATTAATGTACAGAATTAGGCTAGTTGATAGAGAATCTATTCAAGATTAAGTTATTAGTTTCTTTGATAGTATGACACTAACCATGGGACACAATTGATCGAATGAATCATATGACTCATGTGACTCATGTGTTCAGTTTAATTAGCCCATTCAAGATTTGAGTGGGACAATTAAAACTTTAACGTGACCACTCTAACTCCGAGTGGAACAATTAGAATTAAGTTTAGTAAAATCAGCCGAAAATAGTCCGATTTCGGCGGATTTTGTTCAGGTTGCTGACTGATAATACACCTATTAGGTGATCTTTTAGTTTTAATTGTCCCACTCGAGATTTGAGTGGGACAATTAAAACTTTAACGTGACCACTCTAACTCCGAGTGGAACAATTAGAATTAAGTTTAGTAAAATCAGCCGAAAATGATCCAATTTCGCCGGATTTTGTTCAGGTTGCTGACTGATAATACACCTATTAGGTGATCTTTTAGTTTTAATTGTCCCACTCGAGATTTGAGTGGGACAATTAAAACTTTAACGTGATCACTCAAACTCCGAGTGGAACAATTAGAATTAAATTCGAGGAAAGATTATCCAAGGTACCTTTTATAAATGGCTATCAGCGGTTTGTCAGAGTTCTTTCAGGGGTTCTTCTTGATGCATTCGTCAGCGTGGGAGGTGGAGAATGTTGGGGGATTTGTATGGTTTGTTAGAAGATTGGCGACTTATTGTAGGAAAAGGGCTTGCTTTTTATGGGTTACAGGTGTAAACTATAAATGTATCGAGGTTACAACTGTAACCCAGAGGGAGGTTTTGAGATGTCGGTTGAATTAAAGCAGCTTGCGATTAGTGCGGCTGAGTGGGAAATCATGCGAGTCGTATGGGCCGAGGGCGCGGTGACGAGTCGTCAGGTTATTGATACGATGTTGGGGCTTTCTGATTGGAAGGAAGGCACCATCAAGTCGATGTTGAATCGTTTGACGAAAAAAGGTGTGTTGACTCAGGATACGACCGTGACGCCCTTCTTGTATTCGAGTTCGATTTCTTTAGAGGATGCAACTTTGGCGCGGACTGATGAGATTATGGTCAATACCTGTAATTTGGATCGTGCGGATATTGTGCAGCATTTGTTGGATAGCAATACGTTTTCGCAGGCTCAGATTCTTGGTTTGTTGGAGACTTTGCAGGATAAATTGAAGACGGCGCCGGAGAAGATTAAGTGTGATTGTGCGCCTGGTCAGTGTCAGTGTCATTCGCAGGGTCACGGACAATATGCGTAAGTAGAATTTTAAATTGAAAGAAGGAATAACTAATGAAAAAAGAATTGTATACAGTTGAAGGGATGAGTTGTCAAGGGTGCGCCAATGCGGTTACTCGTGTATTAAATGATGTGGTAGGCGTTGAGTCGGCGACGGTTGATTTAGACAAACAATCGGCAGAGGTGGTGTATGATGAAGCAGCCACTAATTTTGAAGGGATTCGTTCGGTTGTCGATGAAGCAGGCTATCGTTTAGTAAAATAATTTAGAAAGGGAGTGGACGTTTTGGCTAAAGTAAGCTATGCCGTCGAAGGCATGACCTGTGCTTCGTGTGCGGCCAATGTGGAAAGAAGTTTGAATAGGACTGAGGGTGTTGAGGAAGCGTCAGTCAATTTAGCAACCGAGAAAGCACAAGTGTCCTTTGATGATACTTTATTGTCGGTGGCTGATTTACAAGCAGTCGTTAAAAAAGCCGGCTATCAGTTGATTATTGAACATGATGCGGCGGCTTTAAGTCATGACCGCTTGCATCAGAACTTCTCGATTGATGGGATGACTTGTGCGTCATGTGCGGCCAATGTTGAAAAAGCGGTGGCTAAGTTACCAGCAGTCAAACAAGCTGGAGTCAATTTGGCAACTGAAACGTTGAGTGTTGATTGGAGTGAATCAGCAGATGCACAGTCAGTGTTTGATGCTGTGAAAAAGGCAGGCTATCAAGCGTCGCTGTCTTTATCAGCCCAAGAACAATATGAGATTGATCAAGCTAAAAAAGAGACTCGTTTAAAAGAGATGCGTCAACGCGTGATTTGGATGGCAGTCTTTACGATTCCACTCTTTATTCTAACGATGGGCCCGATGATTGGGCTGCCTGTGCCGGCTTTGATTGATGCACATCATCAACCAGGCATTAACGCGCTCCTCCAGTTAGCCTTAACGCTACCGGTTGTGTGGTTGGCACGTGCGATGTATCAACGTGGCTTCAAGCTCTTATTCGGGGGACATCCTAATATGGATTCTCTCGTTGCGGTCGGGACAACGGCCGCTTTTGTTCAAGGTTTAGTGATGACTTTCTTATTAGTGACCCAACGTTACATTCCAGTTGGTCATCCTGATTTATATTTCGAATCAGCAGCAGTGATTTTAACTTTAATGAATGTCGGTAGTTACTTGGAAGAACGTGCTAAAGGTCAAACGTCGGCAGCAATTAAAGCCTTGATGGATTTAACACCAAGCCAAGCGCGCCGTGTTAAGGAAGACGGATCTGTTGAATTGGTCGCTGTTGAGATGATTCAAGTCGGCGATTTAATCCAAGTACGTCCTGGGGAAAGTTTGCCGGTCGATGGTGAGATTACACAGGGGCATTCAAATATTGATGAGTCGATGTTAACTGGGGAAAGTTTACCCGTTGAAAAAACGGTCGGCGATTCGGTGACGGGTGCGAGTATTAATAAGACAGGTGCTTTTACTTACCAAGTGACGAAAATTGGTCAAGATACGATGTTGTCGCAAATTGTCCGAATGGTTCAAGAAGCACAAGGAACCAAGGCGCCGATTGCGAAGATGGCTGATGTGATTTCAGGTTACTTCGTGCCGATTGTGATGGGCTTGGCGATTGTGTCTGGTTTGTTCTGGTACTTCGTGATGGGTCAGCCGATTGAATTTGCGCTGACAATTTTCATCAGTATTCTGATTATTGCCTGTCCATGTGCTTTGGGCTTGGCGACTCCGACAGCGATTATGGTCGGGACCGGTAATGGTGCGCAAAAAGGGATTTTAATTAAAAGTGGAACGGCTTTAGAAGGCATTCACCACGCTAATGCGGTCTTGTTGGATAAAACCGGGACGATTACGGAAGGTCAACCGACTGTAACCGACTTTGTGTTAGCCGATGGTCAAGACGATGCTCAATTATTAGCATGGATTGCGGCGGCTGAATCTGCTTCGGAACATCCATTAGGTGAAGCGATTGTCCGTTACGCGACCGAGGAGAAAGGTCTGACCTTACCCGAGGTAGATTACTTTAACAGTATCACCGGTCAAGGGATTGAAGCCAAAATCGATACTCATACTATCAAAATAGGAAACCAAAGACTGATGGCTGACTTGCCGGAAAATAAAGAATTAATGCTAGCAGCGGACCGTCTAGCCAATGAGGCGAAAACACCGATGTTTATTGCAGTTGATGATCAATTAGCTGGTGTCATTTCGGTGTCCGATCCAGTTAAATCAGAAAGTGCCGAAGCGATTAAACAAATGCAGAAGATGGGCTTAGAAGTCATTATGATTACTGGTGATAATCGCAAGACAGCTGAGAAGATTGGCGAATTAGTTGGTGTCAGCCGTGTCATGAGTGAGGTTCTGCCGGAAGATAAGGCTGATATGGTCAAGAAACTACAAGCAGAAGGCAAGCATGTCATTATGGTTGGTGATGGGATTAATGATGCGCCTGCTCTAGCCCAAGCCGATATTGGGATGGCCATTGGTTCTGGAACAGACATTGCGATTGAATCGGCTGATACAGTCTTGATGAAAAACCAATTGACCGATGTGGTGGAAGCCATTAACTTGAGTCATGCAACAATTCGCAACATTAAGCAAAATTTGTTCTGGGCCTTTGGGTATAATGTGATTGGAATTCCAATCGCCATGGGTGTGCTTCATTTATTTGGTGGCCCACTACTTAGTCCAATGTTCGCAGCGGTCGCGATGAGTTTAAGTTCGGTTTCTGTTTTACTGAACGCTTTACGTTTGAGAAACCGCTAATCTTTATAGAAAAAAAGAGCCCCCGAAAACTAGTGCATGAACTGCTCCCTGTCAAGTAGACAGATAAATAAACAAAATATTTGTGCCATGTATGATAAGACATCATACATGGTATTTTTTATGCTGGTATCTTTAACCCCATGCTCAGTGTAACTCGCTTGGTGTTGTAAAAGTCAATATAATCTTTGATATCAGACTCTAACTGTTCAAAAGTCTCATAATCATTCAAACGATACCTTTCATCTTTGAGCGTCCAAAAGAAACCCTCCATTGGACCGTTATCAATACATTTACCCGCTCTCGACATACTCTGAATAACTTGATGTTCATCCGCGAAATGTTTGAAGCTGTGTGACGGATATTGAAAGCCACGATTACTATGGATGAGTGTTTTAGTTGGTTTAATTCTATCCTCAATTTGACTGACTGACTCTCGAACTAATTCATTATTATTATGTTTAGAGAGTTTGAATGTCACAATTTTCTTTTCGCCATAATCTAGGATGACACTTAGATAAACTTTTGCTTGAGTCCCGTACTTAAACTCTGTGACATCTGTTAATAGGACTTCCATCGGCTGATAGTCCTTTGGGTATTCTCTGTTCAGTATGTTTTCAGCCACATGGGATGGAGAATGAGGCTTATAATTGTAACGTTTGCGAGAGATGACAACTTTTAATCCCAATAGATGCATCAATCGTTGAATACATTTAAGGTTGACTTTAGCGTTAAGAAAATGACCTCTAATTAGACGTCAAGAAACAACCACATGGGGTTAGAATTCTATAAAGTGTACTCTATAGAATAGAGTTTTTGTGACAAGGCCCTTCGATAAAATGAACCATCCTAAAAAAGAGTGTCAAAAACTATGGACAGTTAGCCAAAAGGGTCACTTTTTTCTAGATATCTCTAAAAAAACACTATTTTTTAAGCAAACAGACACAAAAGCTCGACTCAAAGCAAAACATAGCGAAAGTACAATGTGAAACAAGACACCCTATTTAGTGAAGAGCAAATTAATCAGATTAAACTGGCACCCTATCGTTTAACTAAAGATAGCTCATATGGGAATTACGTCGCACTTATGTCATGATCGTTATGGCTCTACTGCATGTGGCTCAATTATTAGTATCTTCCTTAGATTGATTTATCGCTTCATAGCTAAAGTATCCTCATCGCTTGGCGGGCAATAAAAAAAGGCAATCTGTAAAATCTACAGATTGCCGTTGGGCTTGCCTATGACAGTATCAGTTAGCAAGATGTTTTTATTATTTGTTCAACGCTTTTGAGTGGAAGTCGATATGTTCGCCAATGAAGGTCGCAATCGTGAAATAGCTATGGTCATAACCTTTTTCCAATTGGTAGCGAACGTCGTGTCCTGTCGCTGCTTCTAGGAAAGCTGTTTCTTGTAACTGCACTTCATAGAAATTATCTGCGTCTCCTTGAGTAATTAGAATTGGCGGAACTTGTTTGGCTTCTTTAATCAAATAGGTCGCATCCCAAGTTTTCCAGCTGCTCTCGTCTGAACCTAAATAAGCTGTGAACGCTTTTTGACCCCAAGGCACTTGACTTGGATTAGAGATCGGCGCGAAAGCTGAAATGGCTTCAAAACGTTGCGGATTCTTCAAGCCAATCACAAGTGCGCCATGACCACCCATTGAATGCCCCATGATACTTTCTTTACCAGAATAGTTTCCTATTAAGTCGTAAACTATTTGCGGAAGTTCTTCTGTTAAATAAGTGTACATTTGATAGTGCTCTACCCAAGGTTCTTGATTAGCGTCAACATAAAAACTAGCGCCGGTTCCTAAATCCCAAGCATCACTATCCGCAACATTGTCACCGCGCGGTGATGTGTCGGGAATGACAACTGCCACTTCATGTTTGGCAGCATATTGTTGGAAGCCACTTTTCTGACTAAAGTTGTCATCGGTACAAGTTAAGCCTGATAGCCACCAAATTAATGATAGTTCTTTAGCTTCGTCTTGAACTACTTCTGGTAAATATAGACTAAAAATCATATCAACATTCAACGCTTTAGAAAAATGGCGGTACTTACGTAGCTCGCCACCAAAAGAACGATGTGTTTCAATTAATTCTACAGACATTTTATTTCCCTCCATATGTTAAAACAGTACGAATTGACTCTCCTTTATGCAATAAATCAAAGGCTTCGTTGATTTCAGTAAAGTCTAAGCGGTGTGTAATGAATGAATCTAAGTCAAGCTCGCCATTCATGAAGTCTTCCACCATACCAGGTAATTCTGTACGGCCTTTCACACCACCAAAAGCTGAACCGCGCCATACACGGCCCGTTACCAATTGGAATGGACGCGTGTGAATTTCTTTACCTGCACCGGCAACACCTAGAATAATACTTTCACCCCAGCCCTTGTGACAACATTCGAGAGCCGATTTCATCACTTCAACGTTTCCAATACATTCAAAACTATAATCCACTCCACCATCTGTCATTTCAACAATTACCTCTTGGATCGGACGATCTAAATCAGCCGGGTTAAGGAAATCAGTTGCACCCATTTTCTTCGCTAATTCCCATTTGTCAGGATTTAAGTCAACCGCGATAATGCGTTTTGCGTTTGCTTTTTTTAGTCCTTGGATAACCGCTAACCCAATCGCTCCTAAACCGAAGACCGCAGTCACCGCGTCCTCTTCAACTTTGGCTGTGTTTTTAACCGCACCTAAACCAGTCGTTACACCACAGCCTAAAAGACACACTTTATCTAAAGGTGCTTCTTCATCCACTTTAACTAAGTTAATTTCATTCACGACCGTGTATTCACTAAAAGTACTTGTCCCCATGTAATGATAAATCGGCTCGCCCTTGTAAGAAAAACGCGTCGTGCCATCTGGCATCAAACCTTTCCCTTGTGTTTCGCGAACTGCACTACATAGGTTTGTTTTACCTGATAAACAGAATTTACACTGGCGACACTCAGCCGTATACAAGGGAATCACGTGATCGCCCGCTGTAACAGATGTAACGTTTTTACCGACGGATAGCACAACTCCTCCACCTTCATGCCCGAGAACTGCTGGGAAAACTCCTTCTGGATCATCACCAGATAATGTGAAGGCGTCAGTATGACAAACTGACGTGTACAACATTTTGATAAGTACTTCGTTGTCTTTCGGTTCTGCTACATCGATTTCCACAATTTTCAGTGGCTCATTGGGTCCAAATGCTACTGCTGCTCTACTTTTCATCTAAAAACCTCTTTCTTGTTAAAGTGTTCTGTTCTCATTGTACACTTTTAAATTTTTTCTCGCTTGCTTCGGGTGTTTTAGTAGATGGGGTGCCGGTTCTTTTATATCATATATGATGGCACTTTACCCATTGCTTTATCAAGTTTACAATAAAAAATCCGGTTCCTTTTGATGATTTCATTCATCAAAGGACCGGCTTTTCTATTTAATGTATATTTAAGCTTTGGCTTTTTCCATAAAGAACATCGATACGCCACCCAAGCCGACGTGTGTTCCAACAGCGACACCCATCTGCATAATATGAATAATCCCTTTGAAATTCGCTTGTGTTTCAAGGCGTTCTTTTAATTGCTGAGCAATTTCGACATTAGAGGAATAGCCGATAATAATAAAATTGTTCATATCTGCTTGATTACGGCTGATAAACTCATCAACATAATATTTGAGAGCCTTATTAAGTCCCCTAACTTTCGCAACGATGGCACCCTTGCCTTGTTTCATCGACATAATAGGCTTTACTTGTAAGATACTGCCTACAAATGCACCTGTATTTGAGATACGTCCACTTTTAATAAGGTTTTTTAAATCGTCCACACATAATAAATGTTTGACGCGCTTCTTGTGAGTTTCGTTAAAATCGATTAACGCTTCGAATGTAAAGCCCTCTTCTAACAACTGAGCCGATTTTAAAATCAGCCAACCACTTCCATGACTCATCGACGCCGAATCAACCACGTGAATCTTCACATTTGAATCGGGATATTGTTCTTCAAACATATTCTTTGCTAAAACAGCTGACTGATAAGAACCACTTGTGCCACTCGACATACAGATGCATAAAAATTCAGTATAGCCCTCTGCCATCGCATCATCAACAATATTTAAATACGCTTCAGGACTTGGCATTGCGGTCGTTGGTAACTGCGATAACGTCGGAAGAAATTCGAAGAATTCATCTGAAGATAAGTCTATTTTATCACGGTAAGTCTTGCCATTAATATCAATTTTTAAAGGTGCTATACCGATATTGTACTGTTCCAAAATTTCCTGAGATAAGTCACAGGTTGAATCTGCCATAATTTTAATCATATTTAATCTCCTAATAAACAAACCAATCTTCACTCACAAAAATTAGCCTATATTCTAATGATAATAAAAGCATTTTAAATTTCTCCACCAGTCACTATATCTCACATTGGCGATTAACGCTTGAACTCAAATTATAGACAATTCATATAGATTGTGCAATAAGAAAAGCGTTTACCTTGCCTACTTTCTCGCATGACTGGCTAGTTAATGTCCCCCGTTTTCTGCTTGTTTTTATTCAAACTAATCGTAGAGCTTGGTACTTTTAAGAGACGTGTCGTTGGAAGTTCAGTATTTCTGGGTGTTTTTTTAATAAGGAAACCATCTTTGCTTGTTACTTTTACAGACAGAGCAGCTTTCCTTAGACAAGAATGTGGTGGGCTGATGACTGGGTGTTCGCCTTTATTGGGGAAGCTTATTTTTAAATCTGTGATTTTATAGGGGCTTGTGATTGTATCAGCTTGGTTGCTTCGATATAATTAAATTAGATTGAGATTTGATGAAGGGGAGTTTTAGGATGGCTAAGTTATATTTCGCGGCATCTTTGTTTAATGAGATGGAGTTGGCCTTTAATGCGTTGTTGGCGGGGCGTATGCGTGAGGAGTTGCCTGGTTTAGAGGTGTTTTTGCCTCAGGAGCAAGGGGAGATTAATGATAAGAATGCGTATGCGGATTCTAAGATGATTGCGAAGTTGGATACTGAGGCGATTCTTAAGAGTGATGTCTTGTTTGCGGTGTTGGATGGTCAGGTGATTGATCCTGGTGTGGCTTCAGAGATTGGGGTGGCTTATCAAGCTGGGATTCCGATTGTGGCTTTGTATTCTGATACGCGTCAGCAAGGTGGGGCTCATCCTGAGAAATTGGCGGCTTTACAGGTTTTGGCTGAGTCACAATTTAGTTATGTCAATTTATATACAGTTGGTTTAGTCAAATTGAATGGTAAGGTGGTTGCGTCGTCGTCTGAGGCGATTGAGGCGATTAAACAATATATCTAATATTCTGAAACTTTGAGGAGTTGGCGAGTGATGTATCAAGAAAAATTAGCGATTGTGGATATTGGATCGAATACGGTCCGTTTAGTGATTTATGGGATTGATTACGATTATTATTTAACCGAATTGATTAATATTAAGACGCCTGCTCGTTTGTCACAACATTTAACATTAGTGGATGGCGAGAAGATGATGGATCAAGCGGGGATTGATAAGTTGGTTCGCGCTTTAGAGAGTTTTCGTTTGGTGACGGATGAGCATCATGTCGATACGATTAAGCCTTTGGCGACGGCGGCGATTCGTCAGTCAGTCAATCAAGAGGATATTCTAGCTCAAGTGTTCGACCGGATGGGTTGGCAAATAGAGATTGTGCCAGAAGTGGCTGAAGCATCTTATGGCCAGTATGCGATTATGCATTCAACGTCTTATAAAGATGCGATTACGATTGATATCGGTGGCGGTAGTTGTGAGGTTACTTTATTTGAAGACAAACAGATGAAGGAATACTTCAGTTTCCCATTTGGGACGGTGTCTTTGAAGGAGCAGTTTTTTGCCGGTAAGGAGCATAATGACAAAGAAGCCATGCAGGAATTGTCGAAATTTGTCAGCAAGCAGTTCAAGCAGTTTGCTTGGCTTAAAAAAGCAAAACTGCCTATTGTAGCAGTGGGTGGCTCGGCGCGTAACGTGACCTTGGTCCATCAGCGGGCGACGAATTATCCAATTGCAGGGGTTCATGGTTATCATTTGTCTTTAGATAATTTAGAGTATACGCTAGATTTATTTACTTCAACTTCTTTAGATAAAATGAGTGACATTGATGGCTTGAGTTCGGACCGAGTGGATATTATTATCCCAGCTAACTTAGTGTTTATTGAATTATTCAACGCAGTCAAGGCCTCGACTTTCGCGATTTCGATGCAAGGTCTACGTGAAGGGATTGCCTTGAGTTATATTAATACGACTTACAATTCGCCACTTGATACAGAATTAATTAAGGCGCGTGCCATTCGTCAAGCGATTCATTTATTCCCGATTCATTTGGACGGTGCCCAATTAAGGGTCAATACGTGTTTGGATTTATACAAGCAGATGTGTGATTTAGAGCAGTTTGAGTATTCCTATCAGACTCAAGAGATGTTGGAATTTTCGACTTACCTGTATATGTTCGGTTCCTTTATTAGTGCAGAAGCCGAGTCGCAACATACCTTTTACTTACTATCAAACATGAATCTGTTCGGCTTTTCGCATATCGAACGTTTACGTTTGGCTTTACTGAGTAGTTACCGAAACCGCTCATTATTTAATCAGTATCTTGAGGATTTTGACGGTTGGTTCAGTGAGTCGACTCAAATAGAATTACAGAAATTAGGTGGTGTGATTAAATTCTGCCAAGCTTTAAATGATTCGCAGACGGCACCCATTCACACTCTAAATCTATCCCGTGAAACGGATGGCAATTTCACCTTAACGATTGAACATCACGGTCCAATTGTGGCTGAAAAATATCGGACTAATCGTCATATCAAACATTTAGAGCGTGCCTTGGATGGCAAATTATCGCTCAACTACCGTGATATTGCATCACAAGAAGCATAAGTTATATCATTTGCGATGTGCTGGAAGGAGTTTTTAGGATGATGAATGAATCGAAAAGGCCGCCTACTTCGAGTGACCAGAGTCTCGACTCGCAGCGAAGCATTGAGCCTAATGAGCAAACTAGATTGACCCCATTGCCTGTTGACGAATTCAATCAGGCGGCTAATTTTTTTAACCGTGAGTTAAGCTGGTTGGATTTCAATAAGCGCGTGATTGAAGAAGCTTATGATAATGAAAACCCCTTTTTAGAGCAGCTCAATTTCCTTGCGATTGGCAGTTCTAACTTAGATGAGTTTTTCATGGTCAGAGTAGCGGGCGTCTACGATCAATATTTAGCAAACATTGAGATTTCAGAAACGAAAACTTATATGTCCCCATTAGAATTGCTTTCTGCTATTAGTGAAAAGAACCATCAGATTGTGGCTAGGCAGTATGAGCGCTATCAAGAATTAGCACGGATGTTACCAAAAGTTCAGTGTACGATTAAACGAATCTCGCAACTGAATCAAGACGAATTGGCAGAAGTGGCGCGTATTTTTGAGCAATTAATTATGCCGACACTCTCACCTTTGGGGATTGATGCTTACCGCCCTTTCCCGCATTTAACGAATAAGTTATTGAATATTCTGGTCCGCTTAGAAAAAGATGGGCAAAGCAATGTGGCCATTGTGCCTATTCCAGCCCTCTTAAATCGCTACTTTACGATCGATGCTGGCGTTAAGAAAACGATTATTATGATTGAAGATATCATCAGTCATTTCATCCAAAGGCTCTTTGAAGGTCAAACGATTAGCTATACGTACCCTTTTAGAATTACGCGTAATGCTGACTTCGATATTATTGAAGATGGCGCATCGGATTTACTAGAAGTGATTGAAGATTATGTCAAAAAACGTAAAAACGGCATGGCAGTTCGCGTCGAAGTGGACACGTCCCAATTAGATGATTTTTCAGAAAAACAAGTCCAGTATTTATTGAATGCACTGGATTTACATATTAATGATGTCTATCAAATCAAAGGGCCACTCGATTTAACTTTCTTATTTAGTTTACGCGATGAAATCGGGGATGGATTTTCTGAGTTGATGTATCAACCTTATGACAGCTATCTAAATCCTGCCCACCTTGGTGAGAGTTTATTTACCCAAGCCAAAAAAGGTGATTTATACTTTCACCATCCCTATGACTCTTTCCAACCGATTGTGTCTTTAGTGGAACACGCAGCGAGTGATCACCAGACGATTTCTATTAAACAAACACTTTATCGTGTGTCTAAAAACTCGCCAATCATTGCGGCTTTGAAAAAGGCAGCGGAAAATGGCAAAGAAGTCACGGTTCTAGTCGAATTAAAGGCGCGTTTCGATGAGGAAAACAATGTCTTCTGGGCGCGTGAATTAGAAGAAGCGGGTTGTCATGTTTTATACGGGGTAACGGATTTAAAAACCCACAGTAAAATCACCTTGATTACTCGGCGTGAAGAGGAGCATATGCAACAATATGTTCATTTAGGAACTGGTAACTATAATGATAAAACGGCCAATTTGTACACTGATATGGGGATTATTACGACCCATGAAGGGATTGCAGCGGATGCCACTAATTTCTTTAATTATTTGAGTGGTTACACTGAACGCCCTGTCTATAAGCATTTACATGTCTCACCCTTTGCGATTCGAGATTCTTTGATGGATTATATCGAGGAGGAAATTGAGTTTCATAAGAAGTATGGTAATGGTCGCATCATTGCTAAAATGAACTCTTTGACTGATAAAGAATTAATCAAAAAACTGTATGAAGCCAGTCATGCGGGTGTGAAAATCGATTTAATCGTGCGTGGTATTTGTTGCTTGAAACCTGGAATTAAAGGCATTTCAGAAACAATTCACGTCAGAAGTATCGTTGCCCGTTTGCTAGAACATTCACGAATTTACTTCTTCCATCGTAATGGCAATCATCATTTATTCTTGTCATCGGCGGACATGATGACTCGCAATATGACCAAACGAGTAGAAATTGAGTTCCCTATTCTCGACAACACAATCGAACAAGAAATCTTTAATTATTTAGAGTTGCAATTGTCAGACACTTTAAAAGCTCAAATCTTGCAAAATAATGGTGACTATATTCAACCTGATAAGTCCCAGCAGCGCATCAACAGTCAAAATGTCCTAATCAAACGTGCCCAAATGGAGAGCGACGCATTGAAAATAGCCTTAAAAAAGGCTGAACTCGGTCAAGAAATTGCTAATGAGGCAGAACTACTTAATCAAGTAATTCAAGTTTCTGATGAGTCGTCTACTCAGTCCACTAAGCCAGAGGTACCCCCGCTGGCTGTTGAGTCACATTCCTGGTGGCTAAAATTGCTACGTTTGTTAGGTTTCAAATAATTATCAGAGTCATTACAGCTATAGAAAAGTCTTGCAACGTTCACTTTATTTAGTGAGTATCGCGAGACTTTTCTTATTTGATGGACTTGAGCATTGGGAATATTTGGAAGCAGACACGTATAAGAAGATAGCACACAACTTAAAGAGAAACAGCCGGATCTTCGTAACGTTTAATGAATACTTAGTGTTCTAAAAAATATTGTACAACGCTATGTCCACTTTTAGTTGTTTGAAAAGTTAGGTTTTCTTTTGGCAATGAAAGCATCTGTACCTTCGATAAATTGGTCAGACAACACGGCTTGGCTTTGAGCAACTGTTTCTTCCTTAAGATACCTTTCTAGTTCTGAGTAGTTGGCCGTATAGTTCAATGCTTTTAGGTCGCGGTAAGCTACGAGGCCAAGTTCGAGCGCTTCGTCGGTTGTCACTGAACGACCTGTGATACTTAGTTTTAGCTCGCGGCTACTCTCGATAGCTTTGGAAAGCAAGTATAAAATCCCACCATCTGACACTAAGCCCACGCTAACGAAGGTCGTCAGAAACTTTGCATTATCTGCCACAATAATCATATCATATCAGAGGCTAAGGCCAAACTGAAGCCTGCTCCTGCAGGGGCACTGTTAACTGAACTAATGACAATTTTCGTCATTTTTTTAATGTAAAGGATGACATCAGCGACGGCCTCTACCAGTTCTTTTAAGGTATCAGCGTCTTGTGCTTTCGCTTGTTTATTCAAGCTGACTAAATCGCCACCCGCACTAAATTTGCCGGTACTGTTAATGACGATCACTTGTGTGCCTGGGTCGGCTTCTGCTTCAATCAAAGCTGCGAGTAAATCGCTCACAATACCTAAACCCATTGCGTTTAAATTTGCTGGAGAATCGAGAGATAAGTAACTGATATGTCCTTCTTTTGTTACCTTTACCAATTGTTTGCTCATGCTTTTCTTTTCTAAAATCCAATCATTTCACTCACTTTAGTTTATCACTCTGGTCCGTCTTTGTCCGCAAAAGGCTCCTGTTTAGTTAGATGTCCTAAATGTCAGAAGTCTTTAAATCTTCTAACTAATTAAATAAATCGGTAAAGGGGTATATTCAAATGCAAGAAGAAAGGAGTTTTATTATGACAACCGGACTCATTCATCACATTCAATTATACGTTTCAAACTTGGAGTGTTTCTTGACCATCTGGTCTTGGTTATTGGAAGCTCTTGGTTACCAGATTTACCAAAGTTGGGATCAAGGTAAAAGTTGGAAGTCCGGGGATACTTACCTGGTATTTGTCCAAGCAGATGAAGCTTTTAAAGAGACACCTTTCCATCCTCGTGCCGTTGGCTTAAATCATTTAGCCTTTCATGCAACTTCGCACCAACAAGTTGATGATTTTACACAATCATTACGCGAAAGAGGCGTACGGATTTTATATGAGCCTCGCCATCCTTTTGCTGGTGGGCCGAATCATTACGCTGTCTTCTTCGAAGATTCAGATCGCATAAAAGTGGATTTGCTTGCTCCAAGCGGTCGCGAGACTTTAAAAAGCGGAGACTTAGGAGACTGTCGGGAAAGTTGAGGCGGGGATTTGGTTTAGTTAAGTGAGTGACTTATTTTTCCTAAATAAAAAGCAGGAAGCTCTTAGTGAGTTCCCTGCTTTTGTGTCTTTATTTAGTTTGCTTTGCGGCCGCGGTAAATGAGGTAGCCGGCTACTGCGATTAGAATGACTGCGACGCCACCGATCCACCATGAGCTGGTTTCACCCGTGTTTGGTAAGGTCGGTTGGTCACCTGCTTCAACGTCTGTTGATTTTGATACGGATACGCTTGTGCTATCTGATTCGCTTTCGGTTCCTGTTTCTGAGCTTGTTTCAGATGCTGCGTCTGACTCAAAGACTGCTGGATACAGTTCGCGTAAGTGTTGTTCTGCTGCCGCATAGTCCACTTCAGCGTCAGCCGAGAAGTTCGCAAATAATAAGTCGACGAATTTCATTTGGTCTACTTGGGCTTGAGTTAAGGCTGTGTTTCCTATTAAGTCTTGTTTAGCTTGGATGACTAAATCGGTAAACAGGTCTGGATATTCTTCGACTGCGCGTTGGAATGGATAAGTCATGTCGTTTCCACCTGCGTCAATCGCTTCACGGTTCCATGCTAGGAAGTCTCCTGATGGAATTTGGTTGGCGATATCCATTGTCATTGGCGTCAGGTTAACTGATGTTTCCCGCAATAGGTTCGCTTCTGAGTTCACTTGTTCGCTTGTGAAATTATCTGGGTAGTAAGTGATCAACATGCGTCTAAAGCCAACTGCGTTGCCTTCAGTCGTGTCTTCAATATCAAAGCCGAATGTGTCAATCGTTGCTTGTAGCGTTTCGTCGCCTAAGGCTGCTAATTGGTCATTCGTTATGTCCGTTTGTGAAACAACAGCAGCTTTGAAGCCGTCTAAGGCTGTTTCTTCAGTTTCAGATTCAGATTCGGCTTCGCTAGATTCCTCTTCACGGCTGACTTCATATTTAGCTTCCATGACAGCGGCTAATTCTTGGAAGTCTTCTGCGCCACCTGCTTGTAAGTATGTATAATACTCTTCCCAAATCAGAGAAACATCTGGAACAACTGCTAAGTCATCAGCATTTAACTGATATTCTTCATTTAAAACTGTACGGAAGCGGTCTGCTTCATCAGCAAATACTTCTGGATAATCTTCAATTGAGCGGTTAAAGAGATATTCGACACCATTTTCGCTTGTGTTAATCACTTTATTGTAAGCTAATAAAGCTTCAATTGGAATTTCTTCTGCTTGTGTTTGCAGCATTGGTGTTTCAGCGATTGCTGCTACTCTGACTTTGTTAGCAACTTCTTGAATTTGCTCACCAGTAAATAAGTCTGGTCTTTCACTAACTAATCGATCTTGGATCACTAAGGCAGATTCCGCGCTAAAGTTGTTTTCAACTGCAATCGGCAAGTAAGTGTTCAAGACTGTTTCATCAAAGTAAGTTAAGCCTGCTTCCGTGATAAATGTGTATTCCACTAATGAGGCTTTCATTGACTCTAAATCAGTGACTGGCACTTCTGTTGAGTCGGATTCTTCTGGCTCTTCTTCAGAGGACGGTTCCTCATCAGGTGTCGTTTCTTCTGAATCGGTTTCTTCTGGTGCTTCTTCTGACGGAATTTCCTCTTCAGAGCTGTCTTCTTCCGGTACGTCTTCAGATGACGTTTCTTCTGGAGTTTCTTCTTCAGATGATGTTTCTTCCGGTGCTTCTGCTGCTTCTGCTGCTTCTGCTTCGCGAGCGTCACGTCTTTCAATATAAGCGTCACGTGCTACGGTGATTTGCGGTAAAATCGCTGCTACCGTCGCTTCAACGTTTTGTTCGTTAGTCGCAAATTCTGTTTGGTACCAAGCAAGAATATCGCTTGGTAAAGCGGTATTTAAATCAGAAAACGAATAGCTTGAGCCTGCTACAATTGCTTCGGCCGCACGGCGGTAAGCATCATAGTTTTCTCCAGTTAATAAACCTAAATTTAGATAGTTGGCTGCAAGTGAATCATAGACAGCTTTGTAAATAACGGCACTGTCTGTACTTGCTGCAGACGCATCATTAAAGTAAGTTAATAAATCTTGATCCGATACGCTTAGTAATTGTTCTAAGTTGACAGGTTCTAAACCTGCCACTGTATCTTTAATTTGTGCAACTTGGGCTTCCTGTTCTGGAGTTAACTCTTGAGCATAAACAATGCTTGCCTGCGCCATGCCCAAAGCATCTCCTAGATAGTTTACATTCGCTGAAACAGTTCCTAATGCTAAGGCGCTGGCCGAAACGAATAATATTTTTTTCATGTTCATGTGACTTCCCCCTCTTAATGTACTTTCAATTATACGTGATAAATGTGAAATTTCATTGACTTTCTTATGTCAATTCAAACAAATTCGATTAACTGTCGGTCAAAATAGTTCCCTAAAACCTGTCCCTATTCTAACGTTTCTTCTGACTTTTGTCATTTAATTCAAGGTAAGCGTTTCATTAAAAATCCTCTTGCTAGGAATGTTCTAATTTTTCCTAAAATAGTCCTTTTATCCGCTCAGTTATGCTATTATATTACTTGTGTCAGAAGTGCTTGACACCTTCTATAAGCACTCAAGGAGGATAAATAATGTTAAACGTATCAAACGTAAGTTTGCAGTTTCCTGACCGCAAACTTTTTGATGATGTAAATATAATGTTTACACCAGGTAACTGTTACGGAGTAATAGGTGCCAATGGTGCAGGTAAATCAACGTTCCTAAATATTTTATCCGGAGAAATTTCACCTTCAACAGGTAATGTTTCAATGGATCCAAACGAAAGATTGGCTGTTTTAAGCCAAAACCACTACGGTTTCGAAGACTCTACTGTTATTGAAACGGTCATGATGGGTTACAAGGAATTGTACGAAATTATGAAAGAAAAAGATGCTATCTACATGAAAGAAGATTTTACTGATGAAGATGGTCTTCGCGCTGGAGAATTAGAAGGTCTTTTTGCTGAAATGGGCGGTTGGGAAGCAGAATCAGAAGCAAGTAACATGCTTCAAGGGTTAGGCATCACAACGGACATGCATTTCAGTTTAATGCGTGAATTAATCGAAGCAGATAAAATTAAGGTTTTGCTAGCCCAAGCATTATTCGGTAAGCCGGATAACTTGTTACTAGATGAGCCGACAAACGGTTTAGATTCTCAAGCAATTAGTTGGTTAAGTGAGTTTATTATTAACTTCCCTAACACTGTTATTGTTGTATCCCATGACCGTCACTTCTTAAACAACGTTTGTACGCATATGGCTGACGTCGATTTTGGTAAGATTAAATTGTATGCTGGTAACTATGATTTTTGGTTACAATCGAGCCAATTAGCTGCTAAATTAGCTGCTGACCAAAACTCAAAAAAAGAAGAGAAAATCAAAGAATTACAAGACTTTATCGCTCGTTTCTCTGCGAATGCTTCTAAATCTAAGCAAGCAACCTCTCGTAAGAAAACATTGGATAAAATCACTTTGGATGATATTCAACCATCTTCACGTCGTTACCCGTTCGTAGGCTTCTCGCCTGAACGCGAAATCGGGAATGACTTGTTGAGCGTCAATGGTCTTTCAAAAACAGTTGATGGCGTTAAAATTCTAGATAATATTACGTTTACTCTAGACCGTGATGATAAAGTGGCTTTCACTAGTCGCAACGATATCGCAATTTCAACCTTCTTTGATATTATCACTGGTAAAATTGAACCAGATAGTGGGACTTATGAGTGGGGAGTGACTACTTCTCAAACTTACTTACCACGTAACTCTGGCGACGAGTTTGACGGTGTGGAATTAAACATTGTTGACTGGTTACGTCAATTTGCTTCTAAAGAAGAAAGTGACAACACGTTCTTAAGAAGTTTCTTAGGCCGTATGTTATTCTCTGGTGATGACGTACTGAAAAAAGTTAACGTCTTATCTGGGGGAGAAAAAGTTCGTTGTATCCTATCTAAAATGATGCTTTCTAAAGCGAACGTTTTAGTATTAGACCAACCAACTAACCACTTGGACTTAGAGTCTATCACGGCGCTTAACGAAGGGTTAGTTAAGTTTAAAGGTGCGATGTTAGTTGCTTCTCATGACTACGAAGTACTAAACACAACGGTTAACCGCGTCATTGAATTAACACCAAACGGTTCATTAGACCGCATCAACACTACTTATGAAGAATTTATTAATACTCCTGAAACACAACAACGTGTGGAAGAGTTATACAACGCTTAATTTAATAATGTATTGTCAAAATAACTAATATTTTGCGCCAATAAAGGAGAATGTTTTGTGGAAGTTTTTGATTATGAAGATATCCAACTGATTCCAAATAAATCGATTGTTAGTAGCCGTTCTGAATGTAATACGTCCGTTCAGTTTGGTCCGCGTACTTTTAGAATCCCTGTCGTTCCTGCCAATATGCAGACAGTAATAAATGAAGAGCTGGCCGTTTGGTTTGCAGAAAATGATTACTTCTATATCATGCACCGTTTCGATGAAGCGGCAAGAAAACCATTTATTACAATGATGCATGAGCGTGGCTTGTTTGCTTCAATCAGTGTGGGTATTAAAGACTACGAATATAATTTCGTTCGAGAATTAGTTGAAGAGAATTTAATTCCTGAGTATATCACAATTGATGTGGCTCATGGCCATTCTGAGGATGTTCTAGACATGGTACGTTTTATTAAAGAAATGCTACCGCAAACTTTCTTGATTGCTGGAAATGTTGGTACACCTGAAGGTGTACGTGAACTTGAAAATGCCGGTGCAGACGCTACGAAAGTTGGCGTAGGTCCTGGTCGCGTATGTATCACAAAATTAAAAACTGGTTTCGGAACTGGTGGCTGGCAATTAGCGGCTGTTCGTTCTTGTGCAAAAGCAGCACGTAAACCTATTATCGCTGATGGTGGCATTCGTCATCACGGTGATATCGCAAAATCTGTTCGTTTTGGTGCTTCAATGGTAATGATTGGATCATTATTGGCTGCTCACGAAGAGAGTCCTGGTCGCACTCGAGAAATCGACGGTCGTACTTACAAAGAGTACTTCGGTAGTGCATCAGAACATCAAAAAGGTGAACGCAAAAACGTTGAAGGTAAAATCGAAATGATTGCCGCTCGTGGTAAATTAACAGATACTTTAACTGAGATGGAACAAGATTTACAATCTTCTATTTCATATGCTGGTGGTCGTGACTTAGATGCGATTCGTAAAGTTGACTATGTCATTGTACGTAATAGTATTTTTAATGGCGATCGTTAAGTAGAGTCATAATAAAGAAGCAATTAACTCTCTCTTTGGCCACTCGGTCCAGGAGAGAGTTTTTTATATTGTGTTGCATTAATTATTTTGGTGAATGTTCGCTTTTAAAGTAGGCATTGGGCTTCTAGAGCGGGAAAAGCCCAGTCTCATTACATTCTAACTTAACAAATGAGCCCTTTCATGTATATAATATACCTAAGACATTTAGAAAGAAGAGTGAACTTAATGGGACGTAAATGGATGAACATTCGCGAAAAAAAAGCGAAAACCGATCAGAATACCTCAAGAATTTACGCTAAATTTGGAATTGAAATTTATGCGGCAGCAAAATCTGGTGAACCCGATCCCGAATTAAATCAAAAACTTAAATTCGTTGTGGACCGAGCTAAAACTTATAACGTTCCACGTCATGTTATTGAAAAAGCCATCGATAAAGCCAAAGGAGGCGATGACGAAACATTCCAAGAGTTACGTTATGAAGGTTTCGGACCAAATGGCTCCATGATTATCGTTGATGCTTTAACGAATAATGTCAATCGTACCGCTGGAAATATCCGTTCAGCCTTTGGAAAAAACGGTGGAAATATGGGCGTAAGTGGTTCTGTAAACTATTTATTTGAATCGACTGCTGTCTTTGTATTTGCAGGCAACGATGCAGATGAAATTATGATGGGCTTATTGGAAGCTGAAGTCGATGTCCGCGAAGTCTTCACTGAAGATGAACAGATTGTCGTTTATGGTGAGCCAAATGAGTTCCACTCTATTAAAGAAGCATTAGAAAACATCGATATCAGTGATTTTGAAGTCGCTGAAATTGAAATGTTACCACAAAATGAAGTAACATTAACTGGTGAGGATTTACGCTTATTCGAACGTCTGATTGACACGCTTGAAGAAGATGACGATGTTCAAAAAGTTTATCATAATGTTGCGCTAGATGATTAAATAGCCAAACTATAAAACAACACCGCTTAGTTGCTGGTAGAAGGAGACGACATGACTTTACCCGATTTTTCATTAATTAGAAGTAATGGTGACCCTTATGCATTTAACCAATACAATGACCACGTCATTTTGGTTGTGAATACCGCAACGGAATGCGGCTTTGCAAAACAGTTTGATGGTTTAGAAAAACTATACCAAGATTATCAAGATCGCCAATTTGTTGTGATTGGATTCCCGAGTAATCAATTCAAAAATCAAGAACCTGTCAGTAATGAGGATATGACAGAGTCTTGCCGTTTGAATTTCGGAGTAACCTTTCCTTTAAACGAAAAGATTGATGTGAACGGCCCGACTGCTTCACCTTTATATCAATGGTTGAAACAAGAAAAAGGTGGCTTAATCAATTCCGATATCAAGTGGAACTTCACGAAATTTTTAATCAATCGTGAAGGTGAGGTTATTAAACGCTATCCGCCGACAACCGAACCGAAATCAATGGTTAAGGATATTGAGAAACTTCTATAGTCTTTAATGCTTGATACTTGTGCATGCGGCAACGGTTAACTGTTATTAACGTTTGATATATTTTCTTATGCTGACTGGCTTTGCTAGATAAGTACAAGTAAAGATAACTATTTAATACGATTAACGTGTTTCTTCGAGTGATTCTTATACTCAAAGGAACACGTTTTTTATTTGGTTCCTTGGATTAGTTCGTGTCTACTTGCGGTGTAGAAAGTCAAAACTAGCTGTCTTCTATCTTCAGCATGCTTACTACTCAATAGCTGATTCTTAGTTGACTTGAATGTCATCGCCTTCCTTCTTAGCTTTTAAGTAGTAAGCATCATGGCGAAGGACGCCACGAATCCTGGGCCATGTTTCTCATCGTCGCTCAACTCGCCATGATGCGAAACATAGCAGATATCATTTCAAACGTATCCAGTTTATTCCCACCATCCCTCCACTCCAAACAAAAAAAAGTCCTAAACGCAACTTTAATATGCGTTTAGGACTTTAAATGATTAGTCGGTTGTTTTTTCGTGGACAGATTTCACTTCGTAGCCACGTGCTTTAATTGCCTCTTCAAGCAAAGTTGTATCTGTTGTTGAGACATGCAGTACAAGACGGATATTTTCTTCATGATGATAAACAATCATATGAGTCAAGTTAACGTCTGTTTCTACTAAAGCATCACCGACTTCCTCGATGACCCCTTTACGGTCTCCAACTAACTCAACAACTAAACTTGATCCTGGAGTATCATAACCAGACACATCAACAAAAGCTTTGAAAATGTCTTTATCTGTAATAATACCGACCAGCTTCGAACCTTCAGTGACCACTAACACACCAATATTGTTTGAGCGCATAATTGAAGCTGCCTCTTCAACAATACTATCTGGTGCAATAGTTATCACCTGCTTCTTCATGACGTCTTTAACCGTCGTTTTTTCTAAAATATAATTCACTTCATGAGCGCTTAAACTCGTCGCTCCAGATGGAGAATTTTTAGAAAGAATGTCTTTTGTAATTAAGCCGACTAATTGGCCATTTTCTAAAACAGGTAGACGATTAATATCGTGCTGCTTTAGTAAGTCACTCGCTTTTAAAACACTTGTTTCGGGTGTAATCGTAATTAAATTCGTTGACATATAATCTTTAATATACATTCACTAACCTCCTAAGTATGCTTTTTGAACGTCGTCACTTTCTAGTAAATCCTGACCCGTACCTGATAATACAATTTCACCGGTCTCCAGAACGTATCCTCGATTCGCTATCGTTAATGCCATTTTAGCATTTTGTTCGATTAAAAGCACGGTTGTTCCTTGTTTTTGAATATCGACGATAATATTGAAGATTTCTTTAATAAAGATAGGCGCAAGTCCCATAGATGGCTCATCTAACAACAATAGCTTCGGTTTAGACATCAACGCACGTCCCATGGCCAACATTTGTTGCTCACCACCAGAGAGTGTTGCGGCATCTTGCCCTTTTCTCTCTTCCAGAATTGGGAAACGTTTATAAACAGCTGACATATCCTCTTGAATGCCCTCTTTATCATTGCGTAAGAAAGCGCCTAATTCCAGATTTTCCTTAACCGTTAACCCTTTGAAAACATGACGTCCTTCCGGCACATGTGAAATGCCTGTTTCTACAATTTTCTTGGGAGCCAGTTTTAATAAATCGTGATCGCCATAAGTGATCGAGCCTTCAGTCGGTTTAACTAATCCCGAAATGGTTCTCAAGATGGTTGATTTCCCTGCCCCGTTCGCTCCAATTAGAGCTACAATTTCACCTGTGTTTACTTCAAAGTTAACAGATTTTACAGCGTTAATCATTCCGTAGTTTACTTTTAAATTTTCAACCTTCAGCATTAATCAACACCTCCTAAATAAGCACGAATAACATCAGGATTCTGCTTCACTTCTTCAGCATTCCCATGAGCAATTAATCGCCCGTATTCCAATACATAAATTCTTTGACAAATTTCCATAACTAATGACATATCGTGTTCAATTAACACAATTGTCAATTCGAATTGTTCTCTAATTTGAGCGATCAGATTAGTTAAATCCGCTGTTTCAGCAGGGTTCATTCCTGCAGCCGGCTCATCTAAAAACAAAATCTTAGGTTGAGTCGCTAAAGCACGAACGATTTCTAAACGACGCTGTTGACCGTAAGATAAATTACGTGCTTTTTCTTCAGCAATCCCTTCTAAATTAAAGATTTTTAATAAGTCTAAAGCTTTAGTGTAAAGTCGTTTATTCGTTTCATAATGGGCACCTAAACGTAAGATACTTGAGAAAACTGAATTTCCTTGTTCACGGTGCATCGCAACCATTACGTTTTCAATTACCGTTTGATCTTTAAATAAACGAATATTCTGGAAAGTTCTTGCTAAACCTAATTCGTTAATTTTATCCGGTTTAACCCCATTTAAATTAACTTTGCCATTCTCAGTTAATAAATCAATTGTTCCTTCAGAAGGCACGTAAACCCCTGTCAACAAGTTGAAAAAAGTTGTTTTTCCGGCCCCGTTTGGTCCGATTAAACCGACCAATTCATTCTCTTCCAAATGAATTGACACATTAGAAACGGCTGCTAAACCGCCGAAGTTTTTAGTTAAATTCTTGACTTCAAGCAAACTCATGAAACAGCCTCCTTATCTTTTCGGATTGCTTTAGCAACTAATGAGCCTAAACGTAATTCTTTCGTCCCAAGGATTCCACCTGGTCTGAATATCATAATTAATACAAGCGCTACTGCATAAATAACCATACGTAATTGACCATAATCTTGTAAGAATACGTTTAGTAAACCTAATAAAATTGCTGCTACAAACGAACCAGTGAAACTACCAATTCCACCGAATACAACAATAATTAGAACATCGATTGAACGTTCAAACGTATAATCTCCTGGAGTTACAATTCCTAAGAAAGTTGCTTGTAAAGAGCCACCAATACTTGCGGTAATGGCACCCAATACAAAAGCTAATACTTTATAACGTGTCACATCAACACCCATTGATTCAGCAGCAATTTCATCTTGTTGGATAGCCATCGTTGCACGCCCTGCACTACTATAAACATAGTTTAAAATAAAAATTGTCGTGATTACCATTAAAATGTAAACATTTACCCAATTGGAAACAAGAGGGATCCCACTGATACCAGCAGGTCCGTTGGTCAAATCACGCATGTTATTTATTAATACACGCACGATTTCGGCCACTCCTAGTGTCGCAATCGCTAGGTAATCCCCTTTTAACCGTAACGTTGGAATGCCTACAAGTAAAGCAAGGATTATTGATAAAACCACCCCAACACCCATACCAGCATATAGGCCCATCGTACTATTCTCCATACTCTTAGTCAAAATGGCTGCTGAATAAGCACCAATCGCGATAAAACCAGCGTGTCCTAAAGAGAATTGTCCTGCAACCCCTAGAACGAGGTTTAAACCAACAGCATAAATTATATTAATCATAATGGTTACAAGCGTGATTTGATAAAAACGATTAATAATCCCCGCTTGAACTAAAGCATACAGCGCTACGAAACCAAGAATTGCTGCTGCGATCCACACCATATTACGTATATGAAATCTATTCACTTGTGCCACCTACACTTTCTCTTTGACATTCTTGCCGAATAATCCTGATGGCATAATGAGAAGAATGACAATCAGTAAGGCATAAACGGCTGCGTCTTTATACATGGACCCACCTAAGAACGTTACAATGGTTTCAAGCACACCAATTAAATAACCACCCACCATTGCACCAGGTATACTGCCCACGCCACCTACAACAGCAGCAACGAACGCTTTCAGTCCAGGCGTCGTCCCCATCGTAGCTGAAATTGAATTATAGTAAACACCCACGAGTACACCAGCGATTCCCGCTAAGCCTGAACCTAAAGCAAAGGTAAAGGAAATCACACGGTTCACATCGATTCCCATTAATTCTGCTGCTTCTGAATCAACTGCTACAGCTCGCATGGCTTTACCCATTTTTGTATGTTTGACAATCGCATTTAAAATAATCATTAAAGTAATCGTCGTCACAAAAACAAAAACTTGCTTCATGTTAATGACAATTCCAAACACTTTAAATGGCATCACTGGGATTGTTGAAGGAAATGCTCGAACCTCAGGTCCTAAGAAATAAATCATCACATTCTGTAAAAAGTACGATACTCCGATTGCAGTAATTAAAGCTGCTACACGTGTTGATTTACGTAATGGCTTGTAGGCCACTTTCTCAATCACAACGCCTAAAATCGCACAGAATACTCCTGATAAAATCATTGCAAGAAACACATTGATGTTTAAAGCACTAACAAGAAAATAACCGAAAAAGGCTCCCACCATATAAATATCGCCATGAGCAAAATTTATTAAACGAATCGTTCCATACACCATTGTATAGCCGAGTGCGATCAGAGCATAAATACTTCCTAACGAAACACCGTTAACAAGTTGTTGCATAAATAATTGCATAGTTAAAATCCTTTCCTACCATATTTTGCCTACTTTAAAAAAGTATATAACACACTTTCTAATAATTCAACCGTTATTTTAAATAAATTTTAATCTTATCATTGATTTCTTAGAAAAACTTTGCCCATGAAAGCCCTTAAATTGACATTTATCGCTACAAATTATTTCTATAAGCCTTTTAGCCAAAGATTAAAAACAGATTAGAAGTCTCTAATTTTCAACCTTGAGATAAAGAAATTACTTGCGCAATAAAATGAAATACTGTGAAAGTAAACGATCCAAACTTTCACAGTATCACTTAACTAATCGTTATTCGGCCGAAACTTCTTCAGCTGAAACAATTTCACCATTTTCTAATTTAAGCATCAAAGCTGGTTTAATGGGATTATGTTCCTCATCAAAAGAGAAGGTACCTGTAATCCCTTCGAAATCTTGCGTTTCCCCAATTGCTTTTATAATGGCTTGTCTGTCTGTAGAGCCTGCGCGTTCAATCGCATCTAGCAATAGATTAGACGCATCATACCCTAAAGCAGCAAAAGTATCAGGTTGCTTACCAAATTTTTCAGAATAATCATCGATAAACTGTTGGGTTTTTGGATCATCATTTCCTTCATAAAAATGCGTTGTAAAGTAAATATCCGTTGCATTCTCAGCACCAGCTAACTCGATTAATGTTTTACTATGGTAGCCATCTCCACCAATGATTGGTTGTGTAATCCCCATTTCGCGTGCTTGTTTAATAATTAAGCCTGTTTCTGTATAGTAACCAGGGATATACAGAATATCAAAGTCTTGCGCTAGTAAAGTTGTCAGAATCGCCGAAAAATCTGTATCTCCCGATGTGTACGACTGAGTATTTAGGATACTTCCACCATTTTCTTCAAATCTTTGCGTAAAACTATCTGCCAAACCTAGTGAATAATCTAAAGCTTGATCAGTTATAATGATCGCTGAATCTGCTGTTAAAATTTCGGAAGCATATTCTCCTGCAGCTAGGCCTTGAAATGAATCTTCGAAACAGACTCTAAATAAGTATTCTAAAACACTCCCATCCTCAGCTAAAGTTAATCCATCCCCTGTTGAAGCACCTAAGATGGTTGGCATCTCACCTTCAGTAATAATTGGTATGGCAGCTTTGGCTACCCCCGTCGCAGTTGGTCCAATAATCCCTACTACATCTTGAGATATTAATTTAGTCGCAACTGATGCGGCTTCCGTTAAGTCTGATTGATTGTCGGTAATCAATAATTCGATGAGCTGTCCGTCTAGTAGACCCCCTGCATCATTCTTCTGTTCAATTGCTAATTCTAATGCTTCAGCAATTGGTGTACCATAAGCCGCAGCCGCACCGGATAATTCTAAGTTACCACCAATTTTTATTGTGTCTTGTGCGTAAGTGGTTTGCGTTGTTAATAAAGCTGTCGATAATAATAAGCCTGTAAGTAACGTTTGTCCAACTTTTCTGATATTCATAATAGTTCCTCCTAATTTTTATCTGTGTATTTTTAAGCTTTTAAGCAAGCACGTGTGTTTCAATAACAACAAAAAGACCTAACCAGATTTCTAAAAATCTAGTCAGGTCTTTTAAATAATGATACTTATCCTAACTGCACAAAAAACAGCTACCGGTGGCCACCATGATAAGAACCGTTTATTATATTACACCCGAATAGATTTTCGTCCATCTATGCGGGCAACACCATAAGGCCTCCTCGTCATAGATACTTAAAGTACCACGACGACGACGACGTTATATGATGTATTCGCTTGTAATAAATTAAACTGATTCATACGCTTTGCCTCCATTAGAATAATTGATAACCTTATATTAAAACCTTCTCATTCGATTGTCAACTGTTTTAATCAAAAAATCATTTTATTTTTATAATAGCGTCTTCCCTCTAAGTGACAGGTTTTTCTGAACAGTCAAATCATGCCTTAAATTAAAAAAGCTCGGGACACTATCGTATCCCGAGCAGAGTTTCTAATGATTATTCTGCTGATACTAATTCAGCGTTTGTAATTTCACCATTTTGTAATGTAATCATTGTCGCTGGTTTAACCGGGTTATGGTTTTCGTCAATCGCGAAAGTTCCTGTTACTCCGGCAAATTCTGTCGTTGAAGCAATCGCATCTTTGACAGCTTCTGGATCTGTAGAGCCCGCTCTTTCTACTGAGTCGATTAATAACATTGCCGCATCATAACCCAAAGCAGCAAAACCATCTGGTTCTACGCCAAATTTCTCTTCATAAGCAGCCATAAATTCCACTACTACAGGCTCTTCTGATTCAGATGAGAAATGGTTAGTAAAGTAAATATCATTAACGTTTTCAGCGCCCGCTAATTCAACCAATGTTGGTGATGCAAACCCATCGCCCGCTAAGATTGGTTGCGTAATTCCCATTTGACGTGCTTGTTGGATAATTAATCCACCTTCTGTATAGTAACCTGGTACATATAATACATCAAATTCTTGCACTAATAATGATGTTAAAACAGCTGAGAAATCTGTATCACCACTTGTATAGGATTCATTAGCTACAATGGTTCCGCCAGCTTCTTCAAACTGAGTCACAAACGAGTCTGTTAAACCTTGTGAGTAATCTAATGCTTGGTCAGTTAAAATAGCGGCAGTTTGAGCCTCTAATGTTTCTGTAGCATAAGCAGCAGCTGCTGCCCCTTGGTAAGAGTCTTCAAAACATACTCTAAACAAATATTCTAATACACTTCCACTATCGTCTAAAGTAATACCATCCCCAGTTGCAGCTGGTAAAATAACTGGAATACCTGCTTCTTCAATAATAGGAATTTGAGCATTGGCTTGGCCTGTTGTTGCTGGTCCAACAATACCGACAACACCTTCTCCAACTAAACGTGTCGCAACAGAAGCAGATTCTGTTAATTCAGATTGGCTATCAAAAATAATTGCTTCTAATTGTTGACCCTCTAAGACGCCACCTTCAGCGTTAACTTGTTCAATCGCTAATTCTAACCCGTTAGCCATTGCTTGTCCATAGGATGCTGCTCCGCCGGATAATTCATAGTTTGCTCCAATTTTTACTGTCTCTTGCGCTAAAGCGGTTGTACTGGCTAATGAACCAACAATTGCTACACTTGCTAAAAAGGTTAATCCAATTTTCTTTAATCTCATGTTATTTCCTCCCATTAATTCGTTCATGTCTGAATTATAAGATATTCATGGCAAGTTTACAAGGTGTTTTTTCATATTAGTCACATTTTTATCATTAAATTCTAATTATTTGGACTTTATATTGATTTTAGGCATTTAAACGTTGATTTTTGATACTTTTCCCATTTATGGCGTTTTTTATAACAAAAAACTACCGACATAAGATCGATAGTTTAACAATTTAGTATCTAAGATTAGCAAGCTAATTCATTATTCCTCACGTGTTGTTAAATGTGCTTTGATGTGTTCGATGAAATGCTTCAACACTTGTACCCTCGCATAGTACTTATCTTGCCCCGGCACAATATACCAAGGCGCATGGGGCGTATTCGTGCGTACTAACATTTCGTTCATCGCCTCAATGTATTCATTCCACTTTTCTCGATTGCGCCAATCCTCAGAAGTAATCTTATAATTCTTTTCGGCTTCATCTAATCTTGCTTGGAAACGCTTCGCTTGCTCGTCGGCATCGATATATAAGAAAAACTTCATCACGACAGTCCCGTGATTCGTTAACACGGCTTCCATCTGATTAATTTCATCATATGCACGCTCCCAAGCCGTTTGATGAACAAAGCCTTCAACTCGCTCCACAAGGACACGTCCGTACCAACTACGGTCGAAAATGACCATCTCATTATCTTGAGGCATTTCAATTTGAAAGCGCCAGAGATAATGAAACAAACTCTCCACTTGATTAGGGGCATTAATTCCATAAATTTTATAACTTCGCGGATCTATGTGACGAGTTAAGCGTTTAATCGCACCACCCTTACCAGCAGCATCCACTCCTTCAAAAGCTAATACAATCGGAATTTTCTTCACATAACACTCATACACCAATTCTGAGGCTTGTTTTTGTAATGTTTCTAATTGCTTATCATATTCTTTATTGGATAACTTTAAGGTGATATCTACTTCATCAAGTGGCAAACTATCCGCATTAAATACGTGTTGCGGTAAATCATCTTTGCCACTGCGTCTTAACGTAATCTGTTCGATACCCGCTGTAATTTGTTCAATGACTAATCCTAAAACAGTCTTCGATGCCAATTTTAAATCTTCTGCAGCGATAATATTCCAATGACTGTAAGGTAAATCCGTCGCCTTGAGCACTTTATCAAACCATTCTTGGTGACCGCAATAGTCATCATTTTGTCGATAGTCTTCGTCTGACAGGAGTAATTGGTTACGATTAGACTTTTCTAAACGCTTGATATTTTCTTTCTGAGTTTCTTGTGTGACATTTAGAAACAATTTAATCACAATTGTTTCATCATCAATCAATATTTTCTCCAATGATAAAAGCTCATCGACTCTTTGCGAGAGTTTCTCATCCGTTCGCTGATCATGATTAAACACTTGGTAATAAAAACTACGGTCGTATACCACCATCTCGCGACGACTTGGTATCTTGCGCCAGAAACGCCAAACACTTGGATAATCTTGCTCTTGTGCATTCGGTTGCTCAAACACTTCCACTCGAACATAACGAGGATCTAGTTCACGTGTCAAATCATTGATGACAAACCCCTTACCTGAACTTTCCCAACCATCCACTAATATTAAAACAGGAATATCAAGACGCTGAACAATTCGTTGTAATTGATCCAACTGGTCGCCTAATGCTGAACGCTTGAAATTATCATATCGATTGTCTACTTGATCAAAATCAAAATCTTTAAGCATCAAATCTTCCTTTCTTACGTGTCTAAAGCGCCCTGATCTTATAACTCAATATCAAATTGCAATTCAAATTCATCTTCTGTCAGCAATTGTGTAAAAACGTAATTCCCCACTAACATTAACAATTCCTCCGTCGCATCAACAATTCTTCCTTTGGCCGTTACAGCTCCTTGATGAATCGCTCCATCTTCATGTGCAAGAAAACATCCTTTTTGCTGGTTAATCTCACCTTCAAATTTCATAAATCCTCGAAAAAGCACCGGTACACTGTCAGTATCCTCCATCTCGTAAATTAAATGATGAACTTTAGCAGACCCCTTACAATTTGGTCCGTCCAATTCGTAAGCATACTCCACCAATCTCACTGGATAACCGTCAACATCCGTATGCACCGAATGTTCCATCCGATTGACCACTTTACTTTTCAACTTAATCATCATGCTCTTCACCCCTTAACAAGCTATTAACTCCATTCTAACACTTACATCATCAACTATAAATTAAACTACACCAAGACCAAATAGGACAAAAAAAACAGACGGCCTTTCGACCCGTTTTTCTGCCCTATTCATTAGGATGCAATTCTTTTTGTTTAATCCTACCACTTACTCCATTTAACTTAATTTAAGCGTGTATAGTGATAAGCATTACGTGCTGTCCCATCACCAACATAAATAACACCACAATATTTAAATCCAAATTTCTCAATGACATGAATCATTGGCTGATTCAAATGATGGGTATCAATTTTTATATTATTATAATGATCAATCACCCACTGCATGCAATGTTGCCCTGTCCCTTTTAATTGGCCACTCGTACTTATCCGGTGAATCGTCACATAAGGAGCATCATTTAACCATTGTCCGCCTTCAACAGTCGTATAAGTAGGATCTTCACCTTCTAATGCCGCAAAGGTAGCGACAATCGTTCCCACAGGTAAATCAGTCTGATCCTTTTCATCGACGACACACACATAGCTAAAACCAGCCATCAGATCTTTCATTACTAACTCACGTCCAGGATGTCCCTTTCGCCATTGATTAGGATTTCCTGTTTTAAGTTGAACTTGACGCCCATGTTCAAATATTTCAAGAATTCGTTCAATATCTTCTTTTACTGTATGCCTTATTTTCATC
Source organism: Fundicoccus sp. Sow4_D5 (assembly GCF_052116365.1). Classification (NCBI taxonomy): domain Bacteria; kingdom Bacillati; phylum Bacillota; class Bacilli; order Lactobacillales; family Aerococcaceae; genus Fundicoccus; species Fundicoccus sp. Sow4_D5. Next base: position 155,749 of record NZ_JBQKLF010000004.1, read on the forward strand.
CGAACACCTCAACGCTTTAGAATTAATGTCCTTATTGTATCACAGCTTCCTCATTAAGCACTAATAAAATAAAACAGAGCACCGACCAGCCTCAGCGGTCAATGCTCTGATAATTATCGTTAATTGAAAGGATTTTGCTCGTATTCTACTTTCATGAGATATAAGCCTTCTGGAGAAGCAGTTGGGCCTGCTTCATTCCGATCACGCACTTCAAGTAAACGATCCATCTCTTCTACAGACTTTAAACCATCACCAATCTGTAAAAGTGTGCCTACGAGAATTCGAACCATATTATAAAGAAATCCTTGGCCTTTAAACCGAAAGCGTAATTCCTGAGTCACCTCATCAAAATAAACCTCAGCTTCATAAATTGTCCGAACTTTATTTTCTTTATCGGTTTTCGTAGAACAGAAACTGCCAAAATCATGGGTGCCAATAATTTTCTGGATTGCTTCCTGCATCGCTTCTAGACTATAACGGTAAGGGTGATGCAAAGTATAAAGTCTTTTAAAAGGATCTGGAAACCGACTGGTATCTACCCGGTAAAGATATTCCTTTGAAATAGCATGATATCGCGAATGAAAATCGTTCGCAACATGCGCTACTTGAACTACTCGAACTGAGGGGTCTAGAATACTATTTAATGCTCTCAACATCGAATCAGTCTTAATAGCGACCGGATAATCAAAATGAAGCACTTGTCCTAAGGCATGAACCCCTGAGTCTGTACGTCCCGAACTTGATGTTGGAATATGTTCCCCTTTAGGTAACTTCGCCATCAGAACTAGAGCTTTCTCGAATTCAGCTTGAATACTGGGTCCATTGGGTTGAACTTGATAGCCCACATAATTCGTGCCATCGTATTGAATTTTTACCGCAAAACGTGGCATCTTACTTCCTCCTATAATGAAATAAAACGTAAGGCTATTAAGACTATTGTGATTGCTAAGTAACCTAAGCACACATATAAATCATTACGATCGAAATCTAATTGGCGATACTTAGTACGCCCTTCGCCACCACGGTAACCACGTGCTTCCATGGCTGTAGCCATTTCTTCAGCACGGTTAAAGGCACTGACGAATAAAGGAACTAGTATTGGAATAATAGCCTTCATTCGATCAACAAAATTTCCTTGGTTAAATTCAACGCCACGTGCTCTCTGGGCATTCATGATTCGTTGGGCTTCATCCATCAATGTCGGTACATAACGTAACGCGATTGACAACATTAAGGCGATTTCGTGAGCCGGGAAACCAAATCGAGCTAATGGACGGAGTAAATGTTCGATTCCATCCGTTAGTTCTAATGGTGCAGTTGTCAACGTTAATAATGTCGACATCATAATAATTAAAACTAATCTGGCAAAGATAAATGCCCCATTCATTAGACCAGCAGATGTAATCTGAAAGACCCAAAACTGCAAATATACTGTCCCACCTGTGGTAAATAACACTTGAAATACGACTGTAAATAGAATTAACCAAATTAAAGGCTTCACTCCATTCAAGAAGAACTTGATATCAATCCCACTCAACCAGATCGCAAAAAACGTAAAGAGTGTAAGTAATAGATAGGATAACCAGTTATTCGCCAAGAAAATAATCAGAATAAAATAGAAACTGCCAAGCAATTTCGTTCTAGGATCTAACTTATGAACGAAGCTGTTCGACTTAATATAACGACCTAATAACATTTTTTCTAGCATTTACTTACGCCTCCTCTGCCTGATTGAATGCTTTGATATTAATCAAATAATCCGCTAGTTCTTCAACCGTTAAAGGGGCTTGCTTCACTTCTGGAAGAAGCAAATCCGTTTGTTCAGTAATTCGTGTTTTAAAGGCCATTGCTTGGGGTAGACTCAATTGTTTTTTATCTAACCATTCGGCATCTTCGAATACTTGGGCTGGGCTACCATTCTTGACCATCGTCCCTTTTTCCATCACGATCACATTATCTGCATATTTAGCTACATCATCCATCTGATGTGTAACAAGTACGAGCGTAATGTTCATTGTCTTATGTAAGTTAATAAACATTTCCATCATATTCTTGTGACCTAAAGGATCTAAGCCTGCCGTTGGCTCATCCAAAACTAACACTTCTGGTTCTAAAGCGAGCACACCAGCAATCGCTACACGGCGCATTTGGCCTCCACTTAAATCAAAAGGTGAACGCTCATATAAAAACTCTGGTATACCGACTAGTTCTAGTTTCTCTTTAGCAATACGCATGGCTTCATCTTCGGAAACATCGAAATTTAAAGGTCCAAACATCACATCTTTTAAAACAGTTTCTTCGAATAATTGAGCCTCAGGAAACTGAAAGACTACTCCCACTTTTTTACGTAAAGGTTTCAATGTCTTGTGTTCGGAAGTTGAGGTAACTTTCTCTCCAACGACGGTTACTGACCCTGATGTGGGACGTAAGAGTACATTCAAGTGCTGAATCAAAGTAGACTTACCAGAGCCTGTATGACCAACAATCGCTGTTACTTTATTCTCCGGAATTGCTAAATTAACATTATGCAAAACATCCACAGCAAAAGGAGTGTTTGGACTATAAGTAAAACTTACTTGATCAAATATGATTTGATTAACCATTCAAATAGCGCCTCCTCATTTAAATAGGTATCTGGCAGTTCAACTCCACGCTGAATTAAAGCTTGTTTTAATTTTTGCGCAAATGGAACATCTAGTCCCATAGTGACTAAATCATCACCTAATGCAAAAATATTCGCCGGAGTATCACGGTTCATTATTTTCCCTTGATTCATCACAAAGATTCGGTCAGCATAACTTGCTTCATCAATATCATGAGTAATAGAAATCACTGTTAAATTAAACTCTTTTTTTAGTTCTCTAATGGCAGCTATCACTTCTCGACGACCTAATGGGTCAAGCATAGCAGTTGCTTCATCAAGAATTACTACATCTGGACGTAAGGCAATAACACTCGCTAGTGCTACCCTTTGCTTTTGACCACCAGATAAACGGGCTGGTTCATGTTCACGGAAATTTGAAATACGGACTTGTTCTAATGCGTCTTCAATACGTGTTAACATTTCTTCACGAGGGATGCCATTGTTTTCCAAACCAAACGCAATATCATCTTCAACCGTTGCTCCGACAAATTGATTATCCGGATTTTGGAAAACCATTCCTACAGCACGACGAGCGTCCCAAACAGTTTCTTCATTTAAAAGTTCTCCGTTAATATGGACTTGACCTTCATAAGGTACTAATAAGCCATTGATAATCTTGGCTAATGTCGACTTCCCTGATCCATTCGGTCCTATGATCGCTATCCATTCACCTTTCTTAATTTCCAATGAGACACCTTGTAAAGCGTCCGTTTCATTGTTCGGATACTGAAACGATATATTATTTAATGCAATGATTGGTTGAGACATTCCATCCACTCCCTATCTCTAATTATTGGTTCACAGAATATGTAAAAATAAACCTTCGTTAAATACTAGTGGTTTTCTTTCATACTTAAAGTGTCATTCAATCTTTCGTCCTTGTCAAACAACAAATATAAAGAATCACATTTTAAGTATAAAAAAAACACTTAAACGATGAATAGCACGTGATTGAGACCAACTATAAAAATTGACCTCAATCATTGAATAATAGTGATTTTAACTGATTATTCGTGCTATAGAGCTAGACTAATAAACAATATTTATTAATCGTAACACTCTCCATCATAAAAGTGAATCACATAGAGCAATTATACTAACTCTAAGATTACCATTGGTGCAGCGTCTCCACGTCTAGGTCCTTTTTTAAGGATGCGTGTATAACCACCATTACGGTTCTCATAGCGTGTTGCGTAAGTATCGAATAAACGATCTAGAACACGTTCGATTACTACCTTATCATCTTCAATTCTAGCGTCAGCAATTTCATTGCGTAAGAAAGCTGCTGCAGCACGACGTGATGATAAATCGCCTTTTTTAGCCAAAGTAATCATTTTATCAACTGTTTTACGAACTTCTTTAGCGCGAGCTTCAGTTGTTTCGATACGTTCGTTAATGATAACGTCAGTTGTTAAATCGCGTAATAATGCTTTACGTTGCGCACTTTTACGTCCTAATTTACGGTATGCCATTAAAATTTTCCTCCTTTTCTAACAAATGAAAAGTTTAGTCTTCTTCACGTAAACCTAACTCTAGACCAGCTAACTTATTCTTAACTTCTTCAAGTGATTTACGTCCGAGGTTACGTACTTTCATCATTTCAGACTCAGTCTTATTCGTTAATTCTTGGATAGTATTAATACCAGCACGTTTTAAACAATTGTATGAACGAACAGATAAATCTAATTCTTCAATTGTCATGACTAGCATTTTTTCTTTTTCTGCTTCTTCTTTTTCAACCATGATTTCAGCTTGACGTGCTTCATCACTTAAGTTCACAAAGATATTTAAATGTTCAGTTAAGATTTTAGCAGCTAAACTTAATGATTTCTCAGGACTGATTGAACCGTCTGTCCAGATATCCATTGTAAGTTTATCGTAAACATTTTTCTGTCCGATGCGTGTATTCTCAACTTGATAATTTACTTTATGAACAGGTGTATAGATAGAGTCAATTGGTAAGACTCCAATAGGCATATCTTCACGTTTATTATGTTCTCCACGAACATAGCCACGTCCATTTGATACATTTAATTGAATATCTAATTGTGCACCTTCAGCTAAAGTACAAATATATAAATCTGGATTTAGAATCTGTACTTCATTATCATGAATGATGTCTGCAGCGGTAACAGTTTTGGGACCAGTAACATTTAATTCGATTACTTTGTCTTCTTGAGTGTGAAGTTTCAATGCAAGTTCTTTCAAATGTAAGATGATTGTTGGGACATCCTCAACCACACCTTTTACAGTTGCAAATTCATGCAACACTCCATCAATCTGAATGCTAGTAACAGCAGATCCAGGCAAAGAAGATAATAAAATACGACGTAATGAGTTTCCAAGGGTTGTGCCATAACCACGCTCTAGTGGTTCAATGACGATTTTTCCATATTTGGAATCGTCACTGACTTCAATCGTTCTAATTTCTGGTTTTTCAATTTCGATCATTGATTATTCTGCCCCTTTCAAAACGTTTTGTTTCAATGATAATTTAGATGCATAATAGTTAGACAAACAATGTCACAATTATCATTAGACACGGCGACGTTTTGGTGGACGACAACCGTTGTGTGGAATTGGTGTTACGTCACGAATTGCAGTTACTTCTAGACCAGTAGCTTGTAAAGAGCGGATTGCAGATTCACGACCTGAACCAGGACCTTTTACAGTAACTTCTAGTGTTTTCATGCCATGTTCCATTGCTCCTTTAGCAGCAACTTCTGATGCCATTTGAGCAGCAAATGGTGTAGATTTTTTTGATCCACGGAATCCTAAAGATCCAGCTGATGACCATGAAATCGCGTTACCATTTACATCTGTAATCATAACGATTGTGTTGTTAAAAGTAGAGCGAATATGTGCAATACCTTTTTCAACATTTTTTCTTACACGACGGCGTCTACGTGTTTGTTGTTTTTTTGCCATGAAGTTTTTTACCTCCTTCATCTAAGTTATGTTAATTATTTTTTACCAGTGATTGATTTTTTAGGTCCTTTACGAGTACGGGCGTTGTTTTTAGTGTTCTGTCCACGTACAGGTAAATTACGACGGTGACGGTTTCCACGGTAAGAACCGATTTCTTGTAGACGTTTAATGTTTAAGCTTACTTCACGTCTTAAGTCACCTTCGACTTTTAATGCATCAATGATACCACGGACACGATCTAACTCATCGTTAGTCAAATCTTTCACACGAGTGTCTTCTGACACGTTAGCTTCAGCTAAGATGTTTTGAGCAGTTGTGCTTCCGATTCCGAAAATATATGTTAATGCAATAACTACGCGTTTTTCACGCGGAATATCTATTCCAGCAATACGAGCCATATATCTGTTTGCCTCCTTATCTTACTTATTAACCTTGACGTTGTTTATGTTTCGGGTTTTCACAAATGACCATTACTCGTCCGTTACGGCGAATAATTTTACATTTCTCACAAATTGGTTTTACTGATGCTCTAACTTTCAACTATGTCCCTCCTTAACTACTTGGCGGATGGTCTTATTTAAAGCGGTATGTAATTCGTCCACGCGATAAATCATAAGGAGACAATTCAATTGTTACCTTATCACCTGGTAGAATACGAATGTAGTTCATTCTAATCTTACCTGAAACGTGAGCTAAAATTTCATGCCCGTTTTCTAATTCAACCTTAAACATTGCATTTGGTAAAGTTTCAATGACTGTACCTTCTACTTCGATAACATCATCTTTAGCCATTATTACTTCCTCCTTTTAACAATCTTTTTACTGATATACAAAACAAGTGACGAAATAAATCTATTTCTCTAATATTGTACGAATCTCACGGTAAACTTCCTCAATTGATTGTTCACCATTGATTTTGTGTAATAGACCGCGTTGGTTGTAATAATCAAGTATAGGTCGAATTGATTCCATTTGAAGATTAATTCGATGTGCTACTCTTTCAGGTTTATCGTCTTCTCTTTGATAGAAATCATGTGACCCGCAGTTATCGCAAACACCATCCTCGGTAGGAGGATTGTAAATTTTATGATAAGTCGCGCCACACTCTCTACAAATGATACGTCCACTTAAACGAGCTTTTAAGACATCAGGATCAACATCAATTAGAATAACTGCATCGATTTGAGTATCTAAAGTATTCAAGTTTTCTTCTAATGCTTCAGCTTGCACTTTAGTACGAGGATACCCGTCTAACATGAAGCCTGTCGCTTTAACATCAGCTTGCGCTAATCTTTCACGAACTAAACCATTAGTTACGTCATCTGGAACTAAATCACCACGGTCTGTGAATGATTTAGCTTCTAATCCAAGAGGTGTTTCATCTTTGATTGCTTGTCTGAAAATATCGCCTGTCGAAATATGAACAATGTCATAATCTCTAGCAATTTGTTCACTTTGAGTACCTTTACCTGCACCCGGCAATCCCATTAATAATATATTCATCTTTATCTTCCTTCGTTTTTTAATACGTTTTATTCTTGAAGAAATCCTTGGTAACGACGTTTTACCATTCGACCTTCAATTTGTTTAGCTGTTTCAATTGCTACTCCAACAACGATTAATAAACTTGTACCACTAAGTGATATTTGCATTGGTACGTTCCATATAAAACCAATTGCAATTGGCATTACCGCGATAAACGTTAAGTAAAATGCACCAACACCACTTAATCGATTGATAAGATTTGTAATATACAATTCTGTATCATGTCCAGGTCTCACGCTTGGGATATAAGCGCTTTGTTTCTGAAGATTTTCAGCAACTTTCTCTGGATTGACTTGTACTAGAGCATAGAAATATGCAAAAGCAATAATTAAAATTGTATAGAAAATAGCACCAAGTGGGTGTTGAAGACTAAATAAATTTACAATAAATTGCATCCAAGTACTATTTGGATCTGTATCCATAAATCCAAGAATAGTTTCAGGTGTTGTAATAAATGACGATGCAAAAATTACAGGAATAACCCCAGCGGAATTAATTTTTAAAGGTAAATGAGCAGTATGGCTTGCGCCAGATGCTTTCTTCGAGTGATGTATTGGTATACGTCTTTGAGCTCTTTCCATTAAAACTACAATTACAATCAGCACAACAATTACTAAGATCACTGCTAATAAAATTAGAATGTTCATTCCTAATTGATCGCCTGCATTCACAATGCTTGTAGAAACATAACTGTAAATTTCTTTTGGAACTTCTGCAACAATCCCTGCGAAAATTAACATTGAAACACCATTTCCAATTCCGTTACGAGTGATTTGCTCACCTAACCAAATTAAGAACATTGTTCCAGCTGTTAATACTAAGGCAATTGTAAGATAAGTTGCCACGCTTGGGTTTCTCACTAAGCCTAAACCTGATAATTGGTTAAATCCGACTGAAATTCCCACCGATTGTACAAATCCTAAGACAATAGCTGTGTAAGTAGTCGTTTGATTTAACTTACGACGACCTACCTCACCTTGTTTTGCCCATTCGGTCAACTTAGGAATAATATCCATCTGTAACAATTGAATGATAATTGAAGCCGTAATGTAAGGCGAGACACCCATCGCAAAAATAGAGTATCTTTGTAACGCCCCACCGCCGAAAGTATTCAATAGTCCAGCCAAACCACCATCGGTAAGCGACTGTATTTCTGCTGCATTCACACCAGGAACTGGAATATGAGACCCAAGCCGAAAGACTGCAAGAATAAATAATGTAAACAATATTCTTTGACGTATATCCTTAATGGTGAAGGCATTCTTCAAAAATGAAAACATTAAATCACCTCGATTGATCCACCAGCTGCAGTAATTGCTTCTTCTGCTGCTTTGGAGAATTTAGCTGCTTGTACAGTTAATTTTCGTTCCAGTTGTCCCTCACCTAAAATTTTAATACCTGATAATTCGTTTTTAACGATTCCAGCTTCGATTAATAGAGCTGGGTTTACTGTTGTACCATCTTCAAAACGGTTTAAAGTTTCTAAGTTAACAACAGCATAGTCTTTACGGTTAACATTGTTGAATCCACGTTTTGGAATACGTCTGAACAATGCTGTTTGTCCACCTTCGAATCCTAAACGCACTCCACCACCTGAACGTTGTTTTTGTCCTTTTGATCCACGTCCAGCTGTTTTCCCGTTACCAGAACCTTGACCACGACCTACACGGTTACGTTCTTGTCTAGATCCTTCTGCTGGTTTTAATGTATGAAGTTTCATTAATTGGCACCTCCTTATACTAGTCTACAGTAATTACGCTTCTTTTACTTCTACTAAGTGACTGATTGTTTGAACCATACCACGAATCGCTTCGTTATCAGGTTTAACAACTGCTTTATGCAATTTAGTTAAGCCTAATGCTTTAGCTGTATCGACTTGGTTTTGAGGACGTCCAATCAAGCTACGCTTTAAAGTGATTTCTAAGTTTGCCATTGTACAGTCCTCCTTATCCTAATAGTTCTTCAACAGTTTTGCCACGTAGTGCAGCAACTTCTTCGACAACTTTTAATTGTTCTAAACCTTTAACAGTTGCACGAATCATGTTGATTGGGGTATTTGACCCTAATGATTTACTTGTTATATCAGCAACGCCCGCTAATTCCATAACGGCACGAACTGGACCACCTGCAGCAACTCCCGAACCGGCAGTAGCTGGTTTTAATAACACACGTCCACCACAGAATTCTCCGATAGTTTCATGTGGAATTGTAGTACCTGACATTGGTACAGCGATTAAGTTTTTCTTAGCAGATTCTACAGCTTTACGAATTGCTTCTGGTACTTCTTGTGCTTTACCTGTACCAAAACCAACGTGACCATTTTTGTCACCAACTACGACTAAAGCAGAGAAACGTAAACGACGTCCACCCTTTACTACTTTAGTAACACGGTTGATCGCAACTACACGCTCTTCGATTTCTCCTAGATTATCTGGATTGATAAATACCATGAATAGGTGTCCTCCTTTTCTTAAAATTCTAAGCCGTTTTCACGAGCTCCGTCAGCTAAAGCTTTAACACGTCCGTGGAATAAATATCCACCACGGTCAAATACAACTTTCTTGTATCCATTAGCTATAGCACGTTCAGCGATTAATTTTCCAACTGCAGTTGATTGCTCAACTTTAGTTCCTTTTTCAATTGCTGAATCATTACTAGAGGCACTTGCAAGCGTCACACCCGCTACGTCATCAATTAATTGAGCGTAGATGTTAGTATTCGAACGGAATACGTTCAAGCGTGGGCACTCAGCAGTACCAGAGATTTTGTTTCTTACACGATTATGTCTTTTTTGACGTAATTTGTTTTTATCTGGTTTAGTAATCACAATTGTCACCTCTTTATCTTAATTTTTAATGTATATATATAGGAGATACGATCAGGTAAATTATTTACCTGTCTTACCTTCTTTACGACGTACTAATTCGTCAACGTAACGAATACCTTTACCTTTATAAGGCTCTGGTGGACGTACCGCACGGATATTAGCAGCTAATTCGCCAACTTTTTCTTTGTTGAAACCTTCAACAATGATTTTTGTGTTAGCAGGTACTTCAACAGAAACACCTTCTGAACCTTCGAATTCGACCGGATGAGATAGACCAACGCTTAATACAAGTTTTTCTCCTTGTTTTTGAGCACGGTAACCAACACCGATTAATTCTAATTCTTTTTTGAAGCCTTCAGATACACCAATAACCATGTTATTGACGATAGAACGAGTTGTTCCGTGTAATGAACGGCTAAGTTTAGATTCGTTAGGACGAGTGAATACTACTTCGTTTTCGTTAACTTCAACTTGGATGTTGTGGTTTAACTCACGAGTTAATTCGCCCTTTGGTCCTTTGACAGTCACTGTATGACCATCGATTTCTACGGTTACGCCAGCTGGGATTGTTACAGGTTTTTTACCAATACGACTCACAGGGCTGCACCTCCTTGTTTAATTTTATAATAATTTGGTAGGATTACCAAATGTAAGCTAATACTTCTCCACCAACGCTTTGTTGACGTGCTTGTTTATCAGTTACAACACCTGTTGATGTTGAGATAATTGCTATACCTAAACCGTTTAACACTTTAGGTACATCCTCTGATTTAGCATATACACGTAAACCTGGTTTAGAAATACGTTTAATACCAGTGATTACTTTTTCGTTGTTACGACCGTATTTTAAGAATACTTTAATTACGTTTTGTTTGTTATCTTCAGCTACCTCGTAGTTTTTGATGAAACCTTCTTGTTTTAAGATTTCAGCAATCGCTACTTTCGCGTTTGAAGAAGGAGCAGATACAGTTTTGTGTCCTACGCTGTTTGCGTTACGGATACGTGTTAGGAAATCTGCGATTGGATCTGTCATTACCATTTATGTTTACCTCCTTAGTTACTAATATTCGTCAAAATTACCAGCTAGCTTTTCTAACGCCAGGAATTTGGCCCTTGTATGCTAACTCACGGAAGCAAATACGGCAAAGTTTGAATTTACGGTAAACAGAATGTGGACGACCGCAACGCTCGCATCGTGTATACTCTTGCACTTTGAACTTCGGTGTACGTTTGTTTTTTTCTCTCATCGATGTTTTAGCCATTAATTATTCGCCTCCTTATTATTTTTTGAATGGCATGCCAAGTTCTTTTAACAAAGCATGTGATTCTTCGTCTGTGTTTGCAGTAGTTACAATAACAATGTCCATACCGCGAACTTTATCTACATTATCGTAGCTGATTTCAGGGAAAATTAATTGTTCTTTCACACCTAAAGTGTAGTTACCGCGACCATCGAAAGATTTATTGCTAATTCCTTGGAAGTCACGAACACGTGGTAATGAAACAGTAATTAATTTATCTAAGAAATCATACATTCTTTCGCCACGTAATGTTACTTTAGCTCCAATTGGCATACCTTCACGTAGACGGAAGCCTGCAATTGATTTTTTAGCTTTAGTGATGATTGGTTTTTGACCAGTTAATAATGTTAGTTCATCGACAGCTTTGTCTAAGTTTTTAGCATTAGTAGTCGCATCGCCAACACCCATGTTTACAACAATTTTGTCTACTTGAGGTACTTGCATAACTGAAGTATAGTTAAATTGTTCAACTAGTTTAGCTGTTACGTCATTTTTATATTTAGCTTTTAAACGGTTTTCCATTTAATAGGATCCTCCTTCCACGGATTAGTTAATTGTTTCGTTTGATTTTTTTGCAAAACGAACTTTTTTTCCATCTTCGAAACGATAACCAACGCGTGTTGCTTCTCCTGATGTAGGATCAACCAACTTCACATTAGATACATGGATCGGTGCTGAAATTTCTTCAATTCCACCAGTAGCACTTTGAGATGGTTTAGTATGTTTTTTTGCAATGTTTAAGCCTTCAACGATTACTTTGTTTTTAGCTGGTAAAGTTTTGATAACAGTTCCTGTTTTCCCTTTATCTTTACCTGCAATAAGTTGAACTTTATCGCCAGATTTGATACGCATGAATTGTTTCCTCCTTTGTGTGTAATTATAAAACTTCTGGAGCTAATGAAACAATCTTCATATAGTTGTGATCACGTAATTCACGTGCAACTGGTCCAAAGATACGCGTACCGCGGGGACTCTTATCATCACGAATAATAACACATGCGTTTTCGTCAAATTTTATATAAGATCCGTCTTTGCGGCGAGCTCCTGATTTTGTACGTACGATTACTGCTTTAACAATGTCACCTTTTTTGACAACTCCACCTGGTGTTGCTTGTTTGACCGTTGCAACAATCACATCACCAATATTTGCTGTCTTACGACCTGATCCGCCTAAAACCTTAATTGTTAAGACTTCACGTGCTCCTGAGTTATCGGCAACTTTTAATCGACTTTCTTGTTGAATCATTTCGATGTCCTCCTTCCGAAATTAACTAATGTATTAGATAACGACTGCTTTTTCAACAATCTCTAATAAGCGGAAGCGTTTCGTCGCTGATAATGGACGAGTTTCCATAATACGAACGATGTCGCCTTCTTTTGCACTATTTAATTCATCATGTGCTTTATATTTTTTAGAGTATTTTACACGTTTACCATATTTAGGGTGTGTTTTACGAGTATCAACTTGAACCGTAATTGTTTTGTCCATTTTATCAGACACAACACGACCAAGGTAAACTTTACGTTTGTTACGTTCACTCATTCTATTTGCCTCCTTTTGCTAGTCTACTTAGACAATTCTTGCTCACGCAAGACTGTTTTGATACGAGCAATTGATTTACGTACGTGACGTAAACGGGCAGTGTTTTCTAACTGTCCCGTCGCCAATTGGAATCGAAGGTTGAACAATTCTTGCTTGAATTCTTTTTCTTTCTCAACCATTTCAGCGGCGGTTAGTTCTCTAATATCTTTAATTTGCATTCGATTCACCACCATATTCTTCGCGTTTTACAAATTTAGTTTTGATTGGTAATTTGTGAGAGGCAAGACGTAATGCTTCACGTGCTACTTCTTCAGATACACCGTCGATTTCGAATAAGATCTTACCACGTTTAACTGGTGATACCCATCCTTCTGGTGCTCCTTTACCTTTACCCATACGAACTCCGATAGCCTTAGACGTATATGATTTATGAGGGAAGATTTTAATCCATACTTTCCCACCACGTTTCATGTAACGAGTCATCGCAATACGTGCTGCTTCAATTTGACGGTTTGTAATCCATTTAGATTCAACCGCTCTTAAACCATAAGTTCCAAAGTCAACATTTTTGCCGCCTTTTGCTTCTCCGCGCATTTTACCACGGAATTCACGACGGTGCTTTACACGTTTAGGTACTAACATTGATTAGTTCCCTCCTTTCGTAGAATTTTTTTTCGCTGGTAAGATTTCACCGCGACAAATCCAAACTTTAACTCCTAATTTACCATAAGTTGTATCTGCTTCTTCCCAAGCGTAGTCGATATCTGAACGTAAAGTATGTAATGGAACAGTTCCTTCAGTATATGACTCAGTACGTGCCATATCTGCACCGTTTAAACGGCCTGAAACCATTGTTTTAACACCTTTAGCGCCAGCTTTCATAACGCGTTGGATCGCTTGTTTTTGTGCACGACGGAATGCTACACGGTTTTCTAACTGGTTAGCAATGTCTAATGCAACTAATTTAGCATCTAAACTTGGTTCTTTAATCTCAACAATATTAATGTGTACTTTCTTGCCTGTTAATTTAGTTAACCCAGCACGAACTGCATCAACTTCTGATCCACCTTTACCAATAACCATACCTGGTTTAGCAGTGTGAACAGAAACTACCACGCGGTTAGCTGCACGTTCGATTTGAATCGTTGAAACAGAGGCATCTGAAAGTTTGGTGTATAGGTATTCACGGATTTTTAAGTCTTCGTGTAGGAATTCTGCATATTTTTTATCTGCAAACCATTTTGCATCCCAGTCGCGAATGATACCAACACGCATACCTATTGGATGTACTTTTTGTCCCATGGATTAAGCCTCCTCTTTTTCTGATACCACAACAGTAATGTGGCTTGTACGTTTTAAGATTTGCGAAGCTGAACCTTTAGCTCTTGGACGGAAACGTTTCATCGTTGGTCCCTCATCCACAAATACTTCACTTACGTATAAGTTTTCTAAATCTAAATCATAGTTATGTTCAGCGTTTGCGATTGCTGACATTAGTACTTTTTCTACTACTGGTGCTGCGCCATTAGGCGTGAATTTCAAAATTGAAATTGCTTCACCGATTTGCTTACCTCTGATAAGATCGACCACTAAACGAACTTTACGAGGGGCAATACGAACTGTTTTAGCTACTGCTTTAGCAGATGTAATTTGTTCTGTCATTTAAATTCCCTCCTTCGTCTAGCGTCTTTTCGTTTTCTTATCTTCGGCAACGTGACCTCTATATGTACGAGTTGGTACGAACTCACCTAATTTATGTCCTACCATGTCTTCTTGTACGTATACTGGCACGTGTTTGCGACCGTCATATACAGCAATCGTTAACCCAATAAAGTTCGGGAAGATTGTTGAACGACGAGACCATGTTTTAATAACTTGTTTTTTTGCGCTTTCTTGTTGTTCCTCAACTTTTTTCATTAAGTGAGAGTCAACGAAAGGCCCTTTTTTCAAACTACGACTCACAGTGTGTAGCCTCCCTTCGAATTGTTCATCTAATCAATTATTTTTTGCGTCCGCGGACAATTAACTTGCTAGATTTTTTCTTCTTGTTACGCGTTTTAAGACCTAGAGTTGGTTTGCCCCATGGTGACATTGGAGATGGACGACCGATAGGTGCTTTACCTTCACCACCACCGTGTGGGTGATCGTTAGGGTTCATTACAGATCCACGAACAGTTGGACGTTTAGATAACCAACGTGAACGACCTGCTTTACCGATGTTAATTAATTCGTGTTGTTCGTTTCCTACAACACCAATAGTTGCACGACAAGTTGATAAGATCATACGTACTTCACCTGAGTTAAGACGTACTAAAGTGTATTTACCTTCTTGACCTAATACTTGTGCGCTTGTACCAGCTGAACGAATTAATTGAGCACCTTTACCAGGTTTCAATTCGATGTTGTGAATTACAGTACCTACTGGAATGTCAATCAATGCTAGTGCGTTACCAACTTTGATATCTGCTTGAGATCCTGATTCAATCTTTTGGCCTACTTTTAAGCCTTTTGGTGCAATGATGTAAGTTTTAACACCATCTTCATAATGTACTAACGCAATGTTAGCTGTACGGTTTGGATCGTACTCAATTGTTGCAATTGTTCCGATTACTCCGTCTTTGTTACGTTTAAAGTCAATCACACGGTAAGCACGTTTGTTACCACCACCGTGGTGACGAACTGTGATTTTACCTTGGCTGTTACGGCCGGCATGTTGTTTTTGTGATTCTAGTAATGTTTTTTCAGGTGTTTTAGTTGTGATCTCTGAAAAGTCATAACCAGTCATATTACGACGAGCGTTAGTAGTCGCTTTGTAATGTTTAATCGCCACTATGTTTCCCTCCTGTTTCGATTATTCAAGTAATTATTCAGCGTTAGCGAATAATTCGATAGTGTTTGAATCTGCAGTCAATGTAATAACTGCTTTCTTGTATTTACGTGTGTAGCCGCTATGACGACCAACGCGTTTAGCTTTTCCAGCTACGTTAAGTGTATTAACTTTAGCTACTTTTACACCGTCAAACATTGCTTCAACAGCTTGTCTGATATGTGTTTTGTTAGCACGAGTGTCAACTTCGAATGTGAATTTGTTGTCATCCATAAGCATCATTGATTGTTCAGTGATGATTGGACGTAAAATTACTTCTGATAATTGCATTATGCTAAAGCCTCCTCTACTGTTGAAAGTGCAGCTTTTGTAATAATTACTTTGTCGTAAGTTACTACATCTAGAACATTCACGTTGTAGTCATCAATGACTTTAACGTTTGGAATGTTACGTGCTGATAAGTAAGTGTTAGCGTTGTCGCCTTCTAAGATTAGAAGTGTTTTTTCTGAAACATTTAAGCCAGCCAACACAGCTTTGAATTCTTTTGTTTTAGGTGCATCAAAGTTTAATGCATCTACTACTACCAAGTTGTTCTCTTGAACTTTCTGTGAAAGTACTGAATGTAGCGCTAAGCGACGTACTTTTCTTGGTAATTTATAACTATATGAACGAGGTGTTGGTCCAAAAACAACTCCACCACCAACCCATTGAGGTGATCTTGTTGAACCTTGACGTGCACGACCAGTTCCTTTTTGTCTCCATGGCTTACGTCCACCACCACGTACATCACTTCTGTTTTTAACTGCGTGTGTACCTTGGCGTAATGAAGCACGTTGCATGATGACAGCATCGAAAATTACGCTTTCGTTTGGTTCAATTCCAAACACAGCTTCATTTAATTCTACTTCTCCGGCTGTTGAACCGTCTTGTTTATATAAAGTAACTTTTGGCATTCTCTCGTTCCTCCCTTCTCGATATATTATTTAACTGTTTTAATTGCTTGTTTAACTTCAACTAAAGATTTTTTAGATCCAGGAACGTTACCTTTAATTAAGATGACGTTGTTTTCTGTATCTACAGAAACTACTTCAAGGTTTTGGATAGTTACACGTTCGCCACCTGTTTGTCCAGGTAATTTTTTACCTTTGAAGACTTTAGATGGATCCGATGCCATACCCATTGATCCAACACGACGGTGGTAACGAGAACCGTGAGATTCTGGACCGCGTGATTGACCATGACGCTTGATAGCACCTTGGAATCCTTTACCTTTTGATGTACCCGTCACGTCGACGACATCACCAACCACGAATGTTTCTACTGTGATTTCTTGCCCTACTTCATATTCCCCTAGCTCAACATCACGAAACTCGCGAATGAAGCGCTTAGGAGTAGCATTTGCTTTTGCTACATGACCTTTTGCAGGTTTGTTTGATAATACTTCACGCATGTCTTGGTAACCAACTTGTACAGCTTCGTAACCATCAGTTTCGTTTGTTTTAACTTGTAAAACAACGTTTGCTGGGGCTTGGATTACTGTTACAGGGATTAATTCACCGTTTTCCGTAAAGAATTGAGTCATTCCTACTTTTGTTCCTAAGATTCCTTTGGTCATGAGTACACCTCCATTTTTTTATTTTATAATTTAATTTCTACGTCCACGCCACTTGGTAAATCTAACTTCATTAAAGCGTCTACTGTTTTAGCAGTTGGCTCTAAGATGTCGATTACACGTTTGTGTGTGCGCATTTCGAATTGCTCACGTGAATCTTTGTATTTGTGCGTTGCACGAATAACTGTATATAAAGAGCGGTCAGTTGGCAATGGAATTGGTCCTGCCGTTTTAGCTCCCGTTCTTTGTGCTGATTCAACGATTTTGTTCGCTGAAACATCTAAAGCTCTATGCTCATATGCTTTTAAGCGAATACGAATTTTTTGTTTTGCCATGATTAATTTCCTCCTTCGTCAATTTTAAAAATGACTTGCTCCACAAGAATCTCCAACTTCACTAGCCCGTGGCAACTCGTCCTAGCGTGTCGCAACCTCTCGCTTCATCGCTGTCTTTCCCTTGTTTCCAAGGTTTGCGTTTGTTTCGATTTAAAAAAACCTTCTACAGACACAACGATTATTATATAGAATATAACATGATAATGCAAGGCTTTTTAAAGAAATAATCATAATTTTCTTTAAAGGTTTTTTATGACTTTAATATCCAATCAGAAATCGCTTAGAAACTCAGTGTTACCGAGTGTTTTCTATGTTTTTAAATTTTATCTACTATTATATAGGCTTGAGTTACACTTGAATGTTTTTTAGTAAGATTCTTAAGATGAAAAAAATACAGATGTCTTTAAAATAACCTATCGTTTGCTTATGATCATCACGAGAGTGTGCTTGACAGTGAAACATTGACGGATTGAAGTTGTTTACCCTTGTTGTTGAAGCGTTACAAGCGATTTGGCTATCACCTTGTGTGTTGCTTGCTGTGTAATGTTATAACGTTCAAAACCCGATGTCAATGGATTTTCGTAAATATTTTATGAATACGTTTTACATATGCAAAGTCACAAAAAAAAAGAATCCTTAACTGATCAATAAGGACTCTTTTTGAAAGTATTAGTTGCTTAGCAAGTTCTCTGTTTCTGTTCTCACTTGTTGGATAAAACGAATGGTTGATTCTGCAAAAGGATGACGAATCCCACAACCTGGTGTTAGAATCAAGCCGCGGCCTTGAGTGCTGAGAATTGAGCGATAAATTTGTGAGCGCAGCTCATTTAATCGATTATGTGTAATATCCATTCGGGCAATACCACCCATCACACATTTATTTGTATAATCCAAACCTTCTTTGATTTCTGGTAAAGTTTCCCAAATGTGCCAGTTAAATACTTGAACAGGATAATCTTTGACTAAGTCAAACA
Organism: Fundicoccus sp. Sow4_D5; assembly: GCF_052116365.1. Classification (NCBI taxonomy): domain Bacteria; kingdom Bacillati; phylum Bacillota; class Bacilli; order Lactobacillales; family Aerococcaceae; genus Fundicoccus; species Fundicoccus sp. Sow4_D5. The sequence continues at coordinate 174,285 of NZ_JBQKLF010000004.1, forward strand.
TAATGTCATTACCGTGAATATGAATGGCATTGAACCAGCCGTTCGCTGCACCTTCAAGTACTTGTTAATCATAAGGTACACCATAAGTTTCATACTGCTTAGCTGTTAACTTCTCGTATGAGCTCATTTGACTAGCAAAGTAGACACCAGCTGCTCCAAGTTCGATCGCTTGTTTAGCTAATTCTGCTGTTGTTTCAGCAATATGTTCTAAGGCTTGATGCAACTGAGTCGCATCATCTTGTTCGAGTAGTTCTACTAGACGACCTTGTGCTAATTTATCTGCTGTCGTTAAAGGACTAAAGACGGTCATGATAACAGGTGCTTGTCCGTCTACGAATTGAAGTAAATGTTTTAAGTGTGTTAATTCTCTTTGTAAGGCAGTAGCAGTGGCTACTTCTAACTTTGCTAGTTTAGTCCAGTCTTGATTTTCTTTGATAGGCGTATCTACTACTTGGGCTACCCCGCCTTTAGCTACTTGGGAAAAATCAATTTCTGTACCGTAGTCTTCTACTGCATACATACCGTTATTCATTGTTTTTATGAAATCCAGGTCATAGTCTTTATATAATTGGAAGCTCGCTTCGGCTAGCTTCTTTGGTTGACGGTCAATGTCAGGCAAGTGTGTCCAAAAAGAAAACGGGATGTTTTGTTGTTTTTGTCCATTAATTGCTTGCTTCATTTTTTCATTTTTATGCATTCAAGTCACACTCCTTTAGTATTAGCTTACTCTACTTATTGTCGCTTATGACAATTGGTTCTATCTAACTTCACCAAATTTAAGTTTATCTTCCACTCGATTGAATATCACTTGTAAGACGCCACAGATGATCCAGTATACAAGGGCAGCTGCTATATAGGATTCTAGGTAACGATAGCTTAGAGCAGCTGCAAAGCGCGCCTGCGCTAAGATATCCACTACCCCGACAGTAAACGCCAGTGATAAACCTTTAATGTTCTTCAAGAAAGCATTTAAGAATAAAGGAATGGCGACACTTAAGGCTTGAGGAATAATGATTCTAGTTAAGTTTTGCCGTCTCGTCATTCCAATTGATTGACCCGCTTCAATTTGCTTAGGATCGATTGATTGAAATGCGCCTCGAATATTTTCTAATTCAACTGCCGCTTCTAATAAAGAGTAGGTTATCAAAACGATAATTAACGAAGGGAATTCGTGTACTTTCAGCGTGACACCAAAAATCGATAATAAGGACACTCCGGCTTCTGGCAATAAATTCATCATGACATACAGATGCACGATTAAGGGTACACCACGCATGTAAGATACGAAGATAGTAACGATTGTCGTCACCATTGGAATTTGTTTGATTTTAACTAGAGCTAACACTGCTCCTAAGATAATTCCGAAGAATAAGATAATTCCAGCTAGGAGGAAGGTTCTTGGTACTGCTTGAAAGACAATCCATATTGTGTCGATCATAATTTGTATATCGAAGTTCATGCCTAGCCCTCCTGTCGGTTATAACGATTATAGTAACGTTCGAGTAGTTGTAAGGCATACGCAAGAACGCTCGATAAAATCCAAAAGATAATAGCGATGGCCACATAGACTTCTAGTTGATAAACTCCGTAAGTATTCGCAATGATGATATTGGCTTGTCCCATGATATCGATTAAACCGATAAGGAATAATAAAGAAGTATCTTTAAGCAAATCGATCAAGGCGTTACTCAAACTGGGTAGGGCAATCGGTAAAACTTGAGGAAAGATAATCCGACGGTGCGTTTGCCAACGTGTCATTCCCACACTTGTTCCAGCCTCATGTTGTTGCTTAGAGACGGCTAAATAGCTAGGTCGTAAAATTTCCGAAACAAAAGCTCCGTTATATAAAACAAGCGCAATAACGGAAAAGACCATACGGTCTATATTATTAATGTTAATGCCAAAGTTACTTAATAAAACCGGTAAACCATAATACACCACAAAAATATGGATAATACCCGGCGTGCTCCGCATAAAGGAAGCATATACTGCAAATAATTGATGGAGGACTGGCACTTTGACAATTCGAATTGCCGCCACAAGAACCGCTAGTAAAAAGCCAAAAAATGCTGATATAAAAAATATATACAGCGTTAAAGGCAAGGTTTTAATTAGTGTCGGTAATGTTTCAAGTATAAATCCAAAATCCATCTCTTCACCTCCAAAGGACTGTTAGTTATATAGTATTAAATTCTTCTATATCGAAAAGGTGTTGCAAGTACATAGAGCGGCACCGGCAACACCTTCACATTGTGATACATGATTTTTGATTTTTAGTAGTTTAGTAAGGATTACTCTGACAATTCGTAATCAAACATGTTTTCGTTGTACCATTTTTCAGATAATTCATCCAAGACACCCTCTTCTTTTAACTGTTGAATCGCAGCATCTAATTTTTCTTTCAAGTCTGTTTGATCATTCGCCAATACGAAATAAGTTGGGTTCACTTGAACTGGTTCGTCAGCTGTATTAACGTTCAGAGATAACTCTTCAATAATATCTGACGCGCCTAAGTTAGACGGCATAACAACTGCATCCGACACCTCATCATTTAACGCTTGGAATCGTTGAGCGAAGTTTCCACTTTCACCTAATTGTAAATCAATCGGTGCTTCTGCATTTTCTTCATTATAAGCTGTCAATAGATTAAAAATTCCACCGTTTGGTGTGACTGGATGAACCACTTTACCCACTAAGTCATCCAATGTTTGAATACTATCATCGTCCGCACGTTTGAAAATCTCAATCGTACTCACACCTGTATGTTCTTCAGGGAATAAGTATAATTCTTCGCGCTCAGCGTTTTTAAAAAGGCCGCCTCCAATAAAGGCATATTTCCCAGTGTCTAAACCAACTTGCGTTGCTTCAGCACTTACTGACTCAATATTTAAATGATAACCTTCGATGACATCATTTATAGCATTAATGACATCCACTTCGTAACCTGTTAACTCACCAGCGTCATTCGTGAAACTAAGTGGGTTTGATGCATTTTCAACCGCTACAGTTACTTCAGTTACATCGTCTTCTGTCGTCGTTTCAACCGCTTCCGTCGTTTCCTCTACTGAAGCGTTTGCTTCTTCTGTTGGTGTATTGCCGTCACCACATGCCACTAAAATTAAAGACACAAGCGCTAAAGCTAAATATTTTAAGTATTTCATAAAAATCTCCCTTTATAATTAATTAATCCGCAAATGGATTTTCTAACTCCTGAACAAACCTACGTGTTCGCTCTTCCTTTGGATTGGTAAAAATCTGTTCCGGTGTTCCTTGTTCAACGATATGACCAGCTTCCATAAAGACAACGTGATTCGACACATATTTCGCAAAATTCATTTCATGCGTGGCGATAACCATCGTCATGCCCGTTTTCGCGACTGTTTGTAGAGCTTTTAAAATCTCAGCCGAGCGTTCCGGATCAAGTGAAGAAGTCGGCTCATCTAATAACATCTCATCAGGATTAAGTGCCATAGCACGCGCAATTCCAATCCTTTGTTGCTGTCCACCAGATAATTGCATCGGGTAAGCATCTAATTTATCACTCATGCCAACCATCTCAATCTGTTCCTTGGCAATTGCTTCTGCTTCCGCTTTAGATTTACCTTGAACAATCGTTAGACCTTCCATAACATTCTCTAATATCGTTTTATTATGGAAAAGGTTATAATTTTGGAATACCATCGCTGTCTTGCGATGTAATTGGATAATCTCATTCTGCGTAGCGCTTTGACAATCCACGCTTACCCCATCTACGATAATATGACCTTTATCGGCACGTTCTAAAAAATTAATGGTCCGTAACAAAGTTGTCTTGCCTGTCCCACTTGGGCCAATGAGTGCCACAACATCACCTTGATTGACCGTTAGATCAATTCCTTTCAAAACTTTGTTTTGCCCAAACGTTTTCTCGATTCCTTCAACTTTTAACATTTTTTACCTCCTTACATTAGTATTCAATACAAACAAAGCGCCTTAACAAACGCCTTATTCCAATAATCATTTTTCTACAGCTAAACTAAAACCGTTTTTAACTAACTTTTTATGACAAATAAAAAAACACCAGGTAAACCATCAACTAATGATGATTCCCTGGTGTAGTGAGTTATTTAATGTCTGACTCTCACAAGCATATTATTTATTACTCTTTCGTCGAACCATCCACTTCAAACACTTCTACGATTTCCCCGTTTTCCATATGAAGCATTGGTGCCGTCTTCACAGCGTTATGGAAATCATCAAATGAGAAGGCACCGGTAATTCCTTCGAACTGTTCGACATTTTCAATAGCGTCACGAACAGCCTCACGGTCAGTTGATCCAGCATCTTCAATTGCTTGGAATAAAAGGTTAGCTGCGTCATATCCCAATGCGCCAAATGTATCGGGTGTTTTACCAAATTTTTCTTCATAAGCAGCAATAAACTCTTTTACCTTTGGATCTTCTGAACCTGTGTGGAAGTGAGACGTATAATATAAATCTGTTGCGTTCTCAGGACCTGCTAACTCCACTAATGTATCACTTGCAAAACCGTGTCCACTCAAGATTGGTTGTGTAATCCCCATTTCACGAGCTTGTTTCGTAATTAAACCACCCTCTGTATAAAAGGCCGGTAAGTAAATTACATCAAAATCTTCCGCCATCAAAGTCGTTAGAATTCCCATAAAGTCCGTTTCTCCACCTGTATAAGACTCTTCTCGGACAATCTCTCCACCTAAACGTTCGAATTCAGCCACAAACGGACCAGCTTGACCAACTGAATAGTCATTGGCTTGGTCAACCAGAACGACTGCTTTAGTTGCACCGAAGTGATCTTGAGCAAAACGAGCGGCTGCGTTCGCTTGATAAGTATAAGTGAAGGCTAAACGGAATAAGTAATTATAAACTTCCCCATCGGCATTCGTTGTTAAATGGTCAGCAGTAGCTGCAGGAATCAAAGTAGGTACACCCGCTTCTTCAATGATTTGACTCTGTACCATCGCGACGTCCGTTGCACCTGGTCCAACAATTGCTACGACATTATCTTCAATCAGTTTTGTCGCAACCGATGCTGTTTCGGTTTTATCAGATTGGTTATCAGCATAAACTAACTCTACTGGACGTCCATCTAATAAACCACCTTGTTCATTGACCTGTTCAACCGCTAACTGTAAGGCTTCAAATAATGCGACACCATATGAAGCAGAGTAACCCGATAGTTCATAGTTCGCACCGACCAAAATCGGTTCTTTATCCTCTTGTGCGCTAGCTGTAATGGCTGGTGCAACCCCTGTTAATAACGCTAGTCCCGTAAATAACTTAATTCCGAATTTTCTAAAGTTCATGCTGTGTTCCTCCTGTATTTGTTTTTATTGTTTAGATCAGATTGTTTAAAATAGAAAAAGCCACCCATTCAATCATCGAATGGGTGGCTTATAAGAAAGTCCCATTCATCATGATGCACGAATAGGACTGTATATTTTATAGAATTTTCTCTATAAATACATAGCCCTTATATTAATAATAATAATAATATTCTGTTGTGCGCATAATGTTTGCATAGGTATACTTCCTTAACTAATTTTAATGTTTTCTAATCCAAAACTAATATAACTCATCTAAATATTAATTACAAGCATTTTCACATATTTTAATAAAAGACAGCGCAGCAGACAAGCATCAATCGCTTCTTATCCGAAAGTAAGAGCATTCAAACCAACGGGAGATACTAGAAGAAGCTATTAGCTTCTTCCCAATTGACTAAAAAAACTGCTAAGGAATCGATTCCTTAACAGCTCTTTTTTTAATTCTAATTCAATTGATTATTTTTTGCTTCCTGCATTATCTTGTCCTTTTTCGCTGGCTCCAACCATACTGAATGAGTGTCGCTTAACTTATGTTCCACTCCTTGTCCATAGTTTAACCCACTACCGGCATAATCATAATGTAGAGCAATCCGATGTTTTTCCAAACGAGGATTCGGATGTGGAATCGCAGATAAGAGCGACCTTGTATAAGGATGAATAGGATTGTTAAAAATTTCATCCGTTGTACCGGTCTCTAATAAATGACCTTGATGCAAGACACCAATGCGATCAGAAATATATTTCACCATTGATAAATCATGCGCAATAAATAAATAAGATAGTTTAGTCTCTTGTTGAATATCTTTCATCAAATTAACAATTTGAGCTTGAATTGAAACATCTAAGGCACTAATTGATTCATCCGCTATGATTAATTGTGGATTCATAATTAAAGCTCTAGCAATCCCAACCCTTTGGCGTTGTCCACCAGAGAATTGATGAGGATAACGGTTCGCAAATTCCCTTGATAGCCCCACACGTTCCAATATCTCTAGACCGCGCGCTTCACGCTCTGATTGAGAATTATAGATAGTTTGAATTTCTAAGCCTTGAGTAATAATATCAATAATTTTCTTACGTGGATTTAAACTTGCCATCGGATCCTGAAAAATCATCTGCATTTTTGTACGTAGTAATTTTTCACGGTCTTTATCTAATTTCCCCGCCATCTCTTTATTATCAAACAAGACTGAACCAGAAGTTGGGTTATATAGACGGATCAATGACCGCCCGATTGTGGACTTACCTGAGCCTGACTCTCCCACCAAACCATATGTTTCTCCTGGATTGATATGGAAACTAACTCCATCGACGGCTTTGACGGTAAAGTGTTTGTTCACCCTAAAATGCTGTTTTAAATTTTTCACCTCTAATAATGGTTGATTATAAGCCGTCATATTGGTTCGCCTCCAATTTCATTCGATTGATTCTTCCTTTTAATTCAGAGGGCATATCAATTACTGGTGCATTCTCATGCATCAACCAGCTCGCTACATAGTGAGTATCTGACACCTGGAACACCGGCGGATCCAATCGTTTATCGATATTCAATGCATAGACATTCCTTACATAGAACGGATCTCCTTGCTTGTGATGGGCTAAATTTGGTGGGTTACCAGGTATCGCATAAAGTTTGTCCGATGTCGTGTTGACATCAGGCATTGCTGATAATAAGCCCCATGTGTATGGATGTTTAGGGTTATAGAAGATATCATCTACTGTTCCTCTTTCAACGATACGCCCTGCATACATCACATTGACATAGTCAGCTACTTTCGACACCACCCCTAAATCATGCGTAATATAAATAACCGCTATACCTGTTTTTTCTTGAATTGCTTTGATTAATTCAAGTATTTTTGCTTGAATTGTCACATCAAGGGCTGTTGTAGGCTCATCACAGATTAGAATTTCCGGGTCACAGGCTAAAGCTATCGCGATTACCACGCGTTGACGCATACCACCGGATAATTGATGTGGGTACTGGTCAATACGTTCCTCACCATTCGTGATTCCAACTAACTCTAATAAGCTCAGAGCCTTTTGACGCGCTTCTTTTTTACCTGTTTTATAATGGATGAACATTCCTTCCATTATTTGTGCGCCAATCGTCATCGTGGGATTTAAAGAGGTCATCGGATCTTGGAAAACCATGGCGATGCGTTTACCATTAAACGTTCGACGCATCTCCTTCTTCGAAATTTTCAATAAATCAACTGACGTCATTTGACCGTTTTGTTCATACTTATAGTCTATTACGCCTGAATTGATTCGCTGATTGTTAGCAAGTATTCCCATAATGGTTTTGACAGTTACTGATTTTCCTGAACCAGATTCACCAACGATTGCTAAAGTTTCAGCCTTATATAAGTCCAGATTAACACCACGAATAGCTTCAATCGAACCTTGAGAGGTTCTAAACGAAACGTTTAAGTCACGCATTTCTAAGATTTTTGTACGTCCCATTTTTATACCTCCTTCATCGTTGGATCAAGTGCATCTCTTAAGCCATCTGCTAATAAGTTAAAGCTAAGCATTGTCAGAGATAATACAAGTACCGGCGGAATAATCATGAAAGGTGCATTTAAAAATGATTTAAATGAATCACTAATTAACGAACCTAAGGACGCATCTGGCATTGGAACTCCTAAACCAATGAAAGCTAGGAAAGATTCCGTAAAAATAGCGTTCGGCACGCTAAACATCGACATGATGATTAGTTGAGCAAAAATGTTCGGTAAAATCTCTTTAAAAATAATCGTACTAGGTTTAGCACCTAATGTGCGAGCCGCTAGAACGAATTCACGGTCTTTTAATTTTAATATTTGAGCCCGTGCAACTCTAGACATCCCTATCCAACCCGTTAAGGCAATCGCAATTGTAATACTTAAAATTCCTGGTCGAAGTACAACAATTAATAATGTCACGATGACTAGACTTGGAATTCCATTCAAAACTTCAAGAATTCTTTGCATAACCATATCCACTTTACCACCGAAATAGCCTGATATTAAACCATAGGTCATTCCAATGAACACATCCACAATAACGGCTACTAAGGCAATATAAAGTGAAATACGTGTTCCTTCCCACGTTCTGGTGAAGATATCACGTCCTAACACATCACTACCAAACCAGTAATAGACATCACTCGCATTGGCATTGGTCTCATATTTATTGACTTCAATTGAACCCGTTGAGGCTTTTAAAGTTTGCGTTCCATCTAAGAGGCCAAAATTTTCTAAGAAAGGAACGCGTGGTGCCATACTTTCATTACCGATAATTTGCTCGTTAGATCCAAAGGAATTCATATAAGGACCAAATAAAGCAAAAAAGATGATAATGATAATAAAGAATAAGCCAAAAACAGAGCCTTTGTTTTTAGAAAACTTCGTTAAAAATTGTTTAAATGAAGACTCACGAACATAAATCTCCTGTTCATTAACGTCTTTCCCTTTATCGGCTAACTCAAAGTCACTTGGAAGAAAGTCATACTGCTTATTAGTGATTACTTGTTTAGATTCTGTCATACTACTCTCCTCCTGACACACGAATTCGTGGATCTAACAATCCGTATAGAATATCTACAATTAACATGACAAAAATAAATAGCGCTGAATAAATAAATGAAATTCCCATTACGATATTAAAATCATTCGACTGAATCGCTTGAACAAGCAATTGTCCTAAACCTGGGATGGAGAATATTTGCTCTACAACCATTGAACCAGTCATTAAACCAACAATTAAAGGGGCTAAAACAGTTAGAATGGGAATACTCGCATTACGTAAAACATGTTTAACTAACAGACGACTGCCTGTTACCCCTTTACTTTCAGCTAACTGAATGTAGTCGGACTGTAGCACTTCAATCATCTCAGTTCGAGTGAAACGCGCAATCGACGCCATTGTAAAGAGACTTAAGGCGATAACTGGTAATACCATACTCATTGCTTTGTCATTGACATTGAAGAGAATGGGAAACACACGCCATTGGAAGCCAAAGTAATACGATAAGCCTAAGGCAAATACATAGGAAGGAACACTCACACCGATAACCGATAATAACGTGGCTAACGTGTCCCAAAGGGAATTCTGTTTGAATGCAGCCACCGTCCCGAAAACAAGTCCGGAAAAAGTCCCTACAATAACTGCCCAAAAACCTAACTCAAAAGAAATCGGTAAACGACTCTTTAATAGAGTTGTTACTGGAACATCTCGGGAAATTGAATACGATACACCTAAATCACCAGATAACATATTCTTCACATAGTTGAAAAATTGAACTAACACTGGCTTATCTAAGCCGTAACGAATGTTCATTAACTCTCTTTGCTGAGGAGTGATTCTTTCATCATTAAATGGCGAACCTGGCATGAATTGTAACAACATGAATAAAATGAAGACAATCAATAATAAAGTCGCTATTGAAATGAGTACTCGTCGAATTAAATACTTGCTCATAGAAATAAATCCTCTCTAGATTTTACTTCGGCCTTTCAAAAAACTATAAACAACTAAAGTCAGAAGCACTTTCCAGCAATTATCCAGCTGTGTGACATTGACTGCTTAAAAATTAAACAGTCAATCTCTACACATAATGTGATAATATGTTTAGAAAACGTTCTGACTTCTATTACTTATATCGCGTTTGAGAGTACCTTATTGTTTAACAGCGTATTTGAAAATACGTGGTGTACCAGTAGTGTAGAAACCAATTTGATCAACATTTGCCTTAACCAATACAGCAGATGCCGCTTGGTAAACTGGTAAAACAGCACCTTCAGACAATGCTAATTTTTCCATTTCAATCATTTTAGCAAAACGTGCTTCTGGATCTAACACCAAATCACCTGTTTGAATAGCTGCATAATCAGCATCGAACTGTTCATTAGAGTAACGAGCATCGTTATAACTACTATCAGTAATCAACAATTGTAAATAAGTCGTTGGATCTGCATAATCTGGTCCCCAACGTGTTAAGCCTAAATCAAAGTCTCCTTCACGCATACGATCTAAACGGTTTTTCTTAGGCGTTTGTTCGATTTGAATATCCACACCAGGTAATGTTGCTTCAATCTGCGCTTCTAATGATTGAGCAACGTTAATTGATGCTTCTGTATCTTCAATCAATAAGCTTAGCGTAAAGCTATCTGTTCCTAACGCTTCTTTCGCAGCTTCTAAGTGAGCTTGTGCTTCTTCAGCATTTGAAGACATTAAGTCACGACCAGCAACATCACGATAGTCCGTACCATCTGGACCATCCGCTAATAATTGTGGAATAAAGTAAGCAGCTGGTAATGAACCATCTTTCAAGACATTATTCGAAATTACCTCACGGTCATATGCTTTACCAATTGCTAAACGTAAATCAGTATTCGCAATGTTTTCGTTTAATTGATTAGGTGAAATAAACCACATATACCCTTGTTCCACTGAACGAAACTCTGGATCAGCAGAGAATAACGTTACTTGCTCACCTGATATATTCGTTACATCTAATTGATCCGTTTGATAAGCTAATACAGCTTGTTGAGAATCTTTAATTACTTGGAAACGTAAGCCATCTAATGACACACTGTCTACATCATAGTAATCAGGATTCTTTGTTAAGTCAGTCGTTGCACCAGCAGGTGTGTAACCTGTTAATACAAAGGCACCGTTTGAAATAATTGTTTCCGGAGAAGTCGCAAATTGACCATCCGTTGATTCATAAAACGCTTCGTTGATTGGGAATAGTGGAGAGAAAGCCATTAAGCTGAGAAAATAGGGCGTCGCAATCTCTAAAGTCACTTCTAATGTGTAATCATCAACCGCTACCACACCTAATTCTGACTTATCAACCTCACCAGCAGTAACCTTCGCAGCATTTTTAACACCAGCCGTATCTAAAATAAATGAATACTCCGCAGCAGTCGCAGGATCTGCTAAACGTTGCCAACCAAAGACAAAGTCATGCGCAGTAACCGCCGTACCATTTGACCAAACAGCGTCTTCACGAAGTTTAAAGGTATAAACTGTTCCATCTTCACTTACTTCATAACTTTCAGCTGCAGCTTCTACAAACTCACCCTCTTGATTACGAGTCATCAAACCTTCTTGTAATGCGGCAATTGCTTCCATTGACGTACCATCAGTCGCAATATTTGGATCAAGTGTCGCAATTTCTACTTCCGTTTGAACACGCAGTACATTTTCATCTTGTGCACTAACATTTGTTGCTGATGCTAGAATCGAAAGAAAAAGAGCTAACGCCACAAACATTTGTACAATTTTTTTACCATTAGATACCATTCGTTTTCCTCCTCAGGAATGCCTTTAATATTTTACAGGCAGAATAATACTAATTATAGATAAGCCAACTCCTAGAGTCAATAGTTTTATTAGAATTAAATTAAAGAAACCCGATATAGTTAGGATAAAATGAGTATCTAATACATTTAACCCTGTGATTCTTAGATATATCTGCTGGAAAGATAGATATTACAAGGACATACAATCATAATTTGATTATTAAAAACACATAAGTAAATTTATTGAATGCACACTGTTACATACATCGAAAAAATTATGACTTATACACAACAACTGTGCATAACAAAAGAGGGTAAACAACATTGTGCTGTTTACCCTCTTAGGAAATTTTTATCAGGTTTATCTGACAAAAAAGTTATAAAATAGCATAAAAAAAGACCCACCGATGTGAGTCCATTAAGCGGGTGATGAGAATCGAACTCACGACAACAGCTTGGAAGGCTGTAGTTTTACCACTAAACTACACCCGCATGATGTCTAGCTTAGTAAAAAACGGTCCGGACGGGATTTGAACCCGCGATCTCCTGCGTGACAGGCAAGCATGTTAACCCCTACACCACCGGACCAATTGCGGAGGTAGGACTCGAACCTACGACCTT
>NZ_JBQKLF010000005.1:0-177967 GCF_052116365.1 Fundicoccus sp. Sow4_D5
TTTGAGTGGGACAATTAAACGTTTAACGTGCCCACTCAAACTTCGAGTGGAACAATTAGAATGGAATTTGACTAAAATCAGCTGGAAATGGGGCGGTATTCTCTAAGTTTGCTCAAGTAGGTAAATGGTTATACACCTTTTAGGTGATGTTTTGGTTTTAATTATCCCACTCACGATTTGAGTGGGACAATTAAACGTTTAACGTGCCCACTCAAACTTCGAGTGGAACAATTAGAATGGAATTTGACTAAAATCAGCTGGAAATGGGGCGGTATTCTCTAAGTTTGATCAAGTAGGTGAGTGATTATACACCTATTAGGTGATGTTTTGGTTTTAATTATCCCACTCACGATTTGAGTGGGACAATTAAACGTTTAACGTGCCCACTCAAACCATTCTCAGTGGGCACATTAAGCCCAACCCCAACCCCAACTCCAATCCCTCCCTCCGCTCCGATCAATCGGAAGACGATCACCAATTTAATTCACCCAATGTTTTTTGTTTGCCTCTACATTCTTATCAATATGCAAATTGTCGAATGCATTTAACTAAAATGCGAACGTTTGCATAAAGTTTCAGAAAGGGTTTTAACCAGCTTCTTTTTCTGAAAATTTATGGTAAACTCAAGTTAATTTATTATTATAAGTAAGTGAATGAATATACAGCCAATCATTAGTTGATTTTAACTTGTTTTTGAGGTCGCAACTGGCATAAATTCACAAGGTAATTCAGAACAATATTCTGAAAGGATGTTTGTGAGGACTTGCTTTCGCATTGTTTTTTTTATTTTGAATTGGATTGTTTTTTCGCAAACTTTCGCCTATACTAGGATAACTATGAAAGTTGAATTGCTTGACATTTAATATTCATCTATGAAAGGAGTTGTTTAGATGGTTTTTAATAAAAAAATATTGGTCTTTATGACCATTTTAACATCGACGATTTATATCATTTGGCGAACGGTTAGAACTTTGCCTTTTGAGTTTGGTTTGTTTTCGTTATTCTGTGGTTTATTTCTGTTAGTGGTTGAAATCATGGGCTTCTTCGAGATGATTGTCCATTTTCAACAATTGTCAAATCCCTTAACATTGGGCGAGACGCCGGAAATTGAAGTCGAGGAGTATCCTGACGTGGATATATTTATTTCGACTTACAATGAGCCGCGAGACCTATTATTTAAAACGATTAATGGTTGCTTGAATATGGATTATCCGGATAAGAGTAAAATCCATATTTATTTGTGTGATGATGGCAACCGTGATGAGATGGGTGTGTTAGCGGCTGAGCTAGGCGTGACTCATTTAGTGCGTGACACGCACCGTCATGCTAAAGCGGGTAACTTGAACCACGCGATGGCCAACACGACTTCTCCTTATATTGTGACCTTTGATGCTGATATGATTCCGCGACGTCACTTTCTCATGCGCACAATTCCTTACTTCGTTAAAGACAAGAAAATCGGCTTTATTCAAACCCCTCAGACATTCTATAACCCTGATTTATTCCAGTACAATTTATACTCTGAAAAGAGTACGCCGAATGAACAAGACTATTTTTACCGTGATGTGCAAGTCATGCGAAATCGAAGTAATTCGGTAATCTATGGTGGCACGAATACGATTCTTTCTCGTGAAGCGCTGGAAGCAGCCGGTGGTTTCTTTGTCGGCGTAATTACCGAAGATTTCGCGACCGGCATGCAGATTCAAAGCAAGGGTTTCCAATGTTATGCAATCGATGAAGGTTTGGCGGTCGGGATGGCGCCGGAGGATTTGAAGAGTTTAATTACGCAACGACGTCGTTGGGCGCGAGGCTGTATTCAAACCGGGCGTAAGATCAACTTGTTGTTCGTCAAAGGTTTGACGTGGGCTCAGAAAGTTAGTTATTTGACGTCGATTACCTATTGGTTAAGTCCCTTTAAGCAACTCGCTTATGTGATGGCACCGATTCTCTACGCCTTGTTTAACGTGATTGTCGTACGGACGTCGATTTTAGAAGTTGCAATTTTCTGGCTGCCAATGTATTTATTTAATAACTATACCTTGAAGAAATTGTCAGGCGGGATTCGTAATACGCGCCTGACTAACGTGTATGAAATGATTTTATTTCCCTCTTTATTAATACCCGTTTTCATGGAGTTGATTGGGGTCTCGATGACGACCTTTAAAGTAACGCGCAAAGATAGCGGTCAGAAATTTGAAGCGGTCAATCGTCGCTATAAGTTTCAGACGATTCTGCCACATTTGGTGTTCGCGATTTTAAGTTTGTTGGCGATCATTGTCAGTGTGCGTCAAACCTTTTTAACCGGCACACCCGCTTATATTATTATTATTTTCTGGGTGACCTTGAATTTCTATAACTTAACTATGTCAATTTTCTTTATGTTAGGGCGCCGCTCTTATCGCCGCTATGAACGTTTTTCGGCTGAAATTGATTGTATTGTACGCTTTGACGACCGAATTATGCGGACGAAAACGTATGATATTTCTGAAGCTGGTCTATCGGTTGAATTTAATTTTCCCGAATGGATTCCATCAGATCGTCCAGTGGAAATTGAGTTACGGTCGGAGTTTTATACCGCCAATTTAGACGCGCAAATCATGAATGTCTTTCCAGTTGGCGATAAATGGCGTTTTGGCTTTGATGTTGAAGCGAAAACTTTGCCAGATCAACAAGCATATTTGCAGATTATTTATGACCGCGAGCACAGTTTGCCGAAATATATTGTTGAGAACTACGGCAGTATCACGGATTGGGTTCACAATATCCAGTCGCGTTTCGCCAAGCAAGCACTGTTTAGCCGACGTTTGCCGCGCTTAAACATTCAAAAAAGCGTCATGACTGATCAAGGTTATGCAGTGACTGTTTGTGATTTCAACTATGATTATATTACCGTCGCTTTCGATAACAAGCAGCTAGCTTTAAGCGAGCCTGTCTCAGTGAACTCGCCGAATTCCGCTGTTGACGATCTGTCAGCTGGAGAAAAATCAGCTCAAGTGATTCCTGAGAAACTCCGTTTATTGGAGACCGGCTTCGTGATGGAATGCGAGCGCGTCGATTTACATCTACCTGGCATGGTGGCATATCAGCTGATCAATCGTGACGACATCATATCGCAACCTAGTTTTAGAACCCTATTAGCGACCTGGATTAACCATTTCGATCAAGTTGTCGATGAGCGTACGCTTTATCAGAAGAAAATTGATCACTATCTCGAACAACCTTTTTAAACCAATACGTATAGAACTTTAACGGAAATATTTTGCCGACTATTATGCAGAATATTAAACCGCAATATTTAACTGAAAATACGCAACGAAATCTAGGCCGAATTATTTATCAGAAATGACTGCTGAATCTAGTCAGAAATAATAAGGACGAATTATCAAGCCGCATTTTTCTAGCAAATATATTCCGAAAATTACCCAGCAACAAATAGATAACTAGCCAGCCACCGAGCTCGCTAGTAGTCACGACTATGTCAAACGAATGGAGCGATGCAAGTGAATTCAGTCCAGAAACTCAGCAAGAATATCAATCTTACACTACTATTAACCAGCATTTTATTCAGTGTTTTATTCGGCAAGCTTGCATCTAGTCTGCCGTTCGAATCGGGTGAGCAGCCGACCAAAGCAGGCGAACATCAGACCGAAGCGAGTGCGTACCTGACCAAAGCAAGCAGCACCAAACAAGTCAAGACTGTTACTTGGCCGGGCTTAATGCCACGACTGGTGTCCGCTCAAAGCGAGACCCCTGACACACCCGAGACACCAGACACTGCGGAGACACCAGTCGAAGAACTCTTAGTTGAAATGGTAAGCCGTGGTGGCATGCAAATAACCGTCCCGCGTGAAACAACGTCGCGCTTTCAACGGGTTGGATCAAGCACGGTTCTGGCAGCTGATTTCTCAGTTTGGGAAGATGGCGTCCTTTATGAAAGCACGCTCTCAGTGGATGGCGAATTAAGCGTCAGTGTCGACATGCCGCGCGCTAATGAGACATCGACCGTTACGTCAGCCATTGAAGACACTTTGGCTACCGCCAATCCCAACTCTACAACTAACCCTAAGCCGACCAATAAGTATTTAACACCCGAAGAACAAGCGGTCATCGATGGCATGCTCGACTGGCACACCTTATTTTTTTATGATTATGAGTCGCGGAATTTAGCTTTATATGACGCGGTGACCGTCCATATAAGTAATCCCGATGAGGACGCGCTAAGTGTCAATCTAGTAATGGAAAATAACGAATCAGAAGCAGATGCGATGGCTAATCTGCGTCAACCAGTCATTCAACCGACCCATTTATGGCTCAGCGCTGATGGTCAGACGACATTTGAAGTGCTCGCAATGGATGGGAACCGCTTTGAAATACCAGCAGGTTTTTCTGGTTATCTCTATATGCCTTTAGCTATGTATGGTGCTGAAGGCAGCAATCCTTTTATTTGGAGCGATACGATTGGACTGAGTGTTCATTTTCCAGCAGAAACTGGTCAACACTTTTTCAAAATCGGCAATATTCGTTTATTACGCGATAGCATCAGTCATAACGGGGCACGCTTGCAAACGCCGTCTTTAACGGGAAACTTCAATTTACTACTGCCAAAGACCGGTTCGATGTTGGAAGTCTATCAAGCAAGTCCGGAGACACTGGCAAAAGGTCGCCCAATTGAATTTGCATTAGCGAAAAATTATGAGGGCGTGTCTGTCAGTCCTGAAGGCCTGCTCGAACTTGAGGCAGCTAAACTCACCGTTGATAGCATTACATTAGACATTCGCGATCAAGAAAGTGGGACCTTTAACCGCCAAGTGATTCAATTGATGCCCTTAACCGAATTGAATCCAGCCTTAGCTGATTTATCGGTTCCCTTACCCACCGAAATTGCTTCTTTTAAAACGGATGAATTTGACGGCTGGCAACAGAACTTGGCCTATTTGCGGTTGGCAGCTGGCTTAGGCGCCTTTGCAATGGTTGGTTTATTCGTTTATTGGTGGGAAACCGAACGCCGTTACCGAATTGAAAATCACCGACAATTACGCGTGAAGAGAGGAGAGAAATAATGGCATTTTCAAGTATCACCTTTTTGTTTTACTTTTGGCCTCTCGCCTTGGTGTTATATTTCGCTTTTTCATTCTCACGCAGCCTACAGAATATCGTGCTTGTGGTTCTCGGATTAGCTTTTTATACTTGGGGCGAGCCGACTTATTGGCTGTTCTTAATCATCACACTGCTCGCGAATTACTTATTTGGCTTAGCCTTTACTCTCTTGAAACCTGGAAGCAAGAGCCGCAAACTGGTTTATTTGCTAGGCGTCAGCCTGAATTTAAGTGTCCTGATTGGCCTTAAATATATTCCGTTTTTATCGATCAGTTTCAATGCGATGACCGCCGGTTGGGTTCCGACCCTAAGTTGGCTATTTCCGATTGGAATTTCCTTTTATATTTTCTCGGCGATTTCTTATTTGTCGGATGTTTACCGCCAGACAACACCCGTCGAGAAAAGCCTGTTATCTTTAAGTCTTTATTTCACCTTTTTCCCCAAAATATTACAAGGACCCATTGTGCGTTATGCCGATTTTGCCCCGCAAATCCGTCACCGTCACCTAACTGCTGATAAAGTGGCTGAAGGGGGCGCGCGTTTTATTGTCGGCCTGGCAAAGAAAGTCCTGATTGCCAATCAAATGGGAATCGTCGCCGATCGCGTTTTTGAACTCCAAGTCATGGATAGCCTGACGATGGGCCTTGCTTGGCTCGGAATGCTGGCCTATACGTTGCAAATTTATTTCGACTTCTCTGGCTATTCAGATATGGCCGTTGGAATTGCGAAAGTTTTTGGTTTCGACTTAATGGAAAACTTTAATTATCCTTACATCTCTAAATCGATTTCAGAATTCTGGCGTCGCTGGCACATTTCGCTTGGGGCTTGGTTCAAACATTACCTGTATTTCCCACTGGGTGGCTCACGCATGAAGAACCAAGATTTAATTCTACGAAACTTAGCCATCGTGTGGCTAGCAACCGGCCTCTGGCACGGTGCCAACTGGACTTTTCTAGTCTGGGGTGTCTGGAATTTTCTGTTCATTGCCTTCGAACGAATCGTCAACTTTGACCGTTTAAAACTAAGCGATGGCTTCCGCCATGTCTATGCGATGTTAGTCGTTATGCTTGGTTGGGTAATTTTTCGCTCGGATAGTTTAACCGCTGCAGGCAATTATATTGGAACCTTGTTTAATCCTTTTGCTGGAAATTTGGGCGATGCAACCATTTGGCTGTTCATAAAAGAATACGGTGTTTACTTTTTACTAGGTTTGATTTTCTCGATGCCTGTGGCACCAAAAGTCACGCGCTGGTTGAGTGAAGGCATCACGGTTCGTCAACGGTTTTCACGTAAAGGCGCGGTCACTGATCACCGAATTGCCGAAAGTGTTTCTTTTCATCAAGTATTTGACATCTTATACCCAGTGATTCTATTAGCACTATTTGGTCTTTCGGTGATTTATATTCTGAAAGGTACTTACACGTCCTTTCTGTATTTCCAATTTTAGGAGGGCTAGCTTTGATTAAAAAACTGATAACCACTGCTTTTCTCTTCCTATTACTAGGAATCGGTGCATGGCAGAATCTGGCCGCTAACATAGAGGAAATTTCGCAAAATTGGTCAAGCTATATTCTAGAAAGTTCAAACTTGTTGAAAGATTGGCCAGCTTTTGTAGCTGAAACAAACAATGTAATTGATACAAAAGCAAGCTACAAGTACGAAGCATTAGAAGCTTACGGTCTAATTCAGACGATTCTATTAAAAAATGAAGTCGGTAATTTTGCGGTCGTCAAAGATCAGGATAATCAACTGCATTACACATATTTTACGAATGGACCCAATGATGTCAGTCAGTTAGCCGCCCGAATGGGGCGTCTGAATCAGGTGGTGAAAGCCTCTGACGCTGAACTAATTTACCTAATGACCCCAGACAAATATGAACCTGGTGTGACTCAACTTTCACGCGGCATGCCTTACAACTATGCAAATGAAACGGCCGACAATTTTCTCGATTTGTTGACGAAGTACGAGATCGATTTTATTGACTACCGTGACTTGTTACAAAGAGACGGGATGACGACGGACGATGTCTTCTACCGAACTGACCATCACTGGACCATCCAATCAACGTTCTGGGCTTACACACAATTGGTTGAAGAACTGGAGGCGCGCTATGGTTGGGAATTCTTGAATAAAGACTTTGTCACAAATTTAGATCATTTTAATCAAATACTTTACAAAGACACTTATATTGGATCAATGGGACGCAGCGTCGGTTACAGTTATGCGGGTGGTGTCGAAGATTTCACCTTGATTTATCCTAAGTTCGAGACCGACTTTCACATTTTTGAGGAAGCGTCAGTGACAGACGATGTTCAACGTCAAGGGCGCTTTGAAGATTCAATTCTGAATCCAGCTATACTAAAAGATAGTCAAGATATCTATGATGTCATGAATGATAAATACTTTACCTATATGGACGGTAATCCTGGGATTGTTCAGATTACCAATTTAAGCGAAGAAGCAGCCAACGAACCACGTGTGCTCTTTATTAAAGATTCGATGATTGTGCCAGTCGCTTCATTCTTTAGTCTTGGCACCGAATCAACCATGTTAATTGATCCACGCTATTACGGCGGGAGCATTGAAGAAGTCGTTGAAACAGGAGACTTTGATTATGTCTTTGTCACCTACACCCCGCAAAATCTAACGGAAGAATTCTTCCCGTTTTATGAGTAGCGATTTATCGGCTTGGGCAGCACGAACTTACACTGTCTATAAAAAGATAAAAGGATCATTCACCCCGTTTCATGACGATTTTGTCAGAATATAACTATATTAAACGTCGGGAGTCGCAGGTTCTGAGGTTTTATTTACTAGAAGAAGCAATTTTAATGATCAAGACTGATAGTGACCACAGAACGCATTTTACGTATTTTATCACGAGAAAGGGATGGAGGTAGACTAATGAAAGAGACGACTCATTTAAGAAAGTCATTTTTAGGTGGTTATCGCCGAGAGGATGTTCAGGAATATTTCGACGAATTGTACGAAGATGCTGAAAAGAAGTATCAAGAATTGGCCGATGAACATGACCGTGTCGAACAGGAGAATCTCTTGTTACGTCAGTGGCTTGGCCAGGCTAGCAATGAAGTAGAGGGTTTGAGTTTACCGGCTTTAGATTCAGAGGCGGCCTTTGACTTGCCGGAAGGCGTTTATCAATTTGACCAACAATCGAAGAAATTATTGGATTTAACACAATCGAGCGAACCGGTTGAATTTCAAGTGGCTGCTTCGGATCACGCCTTTGAAGTGCAAGAAAGAAAGCCAGCTTCTGATCAAGCCACTGTTAAACTGGCGGTTGTGCCAGAGAAGCACTCGGACGCCAAGGCTAATGCGAAGGAATTATTCAAAGCGAAAAAAGAATTCAAAGCGAATAATGATACTGTGATAGCGGAAGAGTCAGAAATTAATTCTGAAACAGCTGGCTCATACAAAGCACCGGTTGAAGCGAAGCCCAAGTTGGACTATCCGCAGAAAGCGCCAATAGAAAAAGCCCGTCAGCCGAAGCACTATTACATCAAAGGGCGTTCGAAAGCCACATCAGACATCGAACGGACAACGTCGCAGACAGAATCATCGACGATCCAAACAAATCAGATGAAGCAGGCGGAAGCTGGTTACGCGTCCGGCCAGGCGCAAAACTCAGGCCAGGCGCAAAACTCAAGCCAGACGCAAAACTCAGTCAAGGCGCAAAACTCAGTCAATCCATCCGCTTCAGCAGGACAAATGCCCGCTTTTGACAATCATGTCTTTGAAAATGGTCATCAACAAATGCAACAACAACATCAGATGCCGAATTATTACCAAACACCTTATTATCAGGTGCCAGGCTATCAACAGCCAGGATTTCAAAGCCCGGCACCACAGTATCAGTCAGCTTATTATCCAAATCAGCCATTTTACCAACAACCTGCGCCAGCGGATCCAAATTTACTCGCGCGGCTTGAGAAATTGGAATCTGAATTGACCCAAACAAAGACGAAATTGGACTTCGCCAATGGATTATTGAAAGATTTATATAAGTAGCTTGGCCGTTTGGAAATTTTAAAATGAATGAAGCAGATTCATTTGCTAAGCATGAAAAGGAGCAAGCAATGTATAAAATCATCCTCATGTTTATCATCATTCTAGCCGGACTCTGTCCGGCTAATTCTGCGTTACCTAAGTCGGTGTCGGCAACCACACCATCGATACCAACTAGCCCACCAACCTCAGACAGCCAAACACGGTCGCTTGAGTTTTCAACTAAGTTAGGCAATGGCTGGAATTTGGGGAATAGCTTTGATAGTCATGATTGGGCCGCCGATCAGGGCGAGCAGACGTGGGATAATCCAGTCGTGACTCAGGAATTACTACGAGCCATTAAAGCACAAGGCTTTGATAGTATCCGCCTGCCATTCACCGTCAATTACCGAGCGGATGAAACCGGGGTCATTGATCCAGCTTATTTGGGTCGCTACCAAGAAGTTGTGGATTGGGCATTGGCTGCGGATCTGTATGTAATCATTAATATTCACCATGACTCAATCGAATGGCTGCAGCTTTGGGACGGCCAGCGAGCGAGCACCGATCATCAGCGCTTTGCCTCTTTATGGCGGCAATTAGCACAGCGCTTCAAAGAGTACGACAATGAGCGTGTGTTATTTGAAGCCATTAATGAGCCACGCTTTGACAACTTGGATCAAGCGGCTCAACAAAAGAGTCTGGCGATTCTCAATCATGATTTTCACCGGATTGTCCGTCAATCAGGTGGCGAGAATACCAAGCGGATGTTATTACTGACGACCCTTTTAGGATCGACGGAACAGCCAAAGTTGGAAGCCTTGAAGGCGGAGATTGACCAATTAGCTGATGAAAATCTGCTCGCAACGGTTCATTATTATAGTGAATGGCACTTTAGTAATAATGTCGGTTATCCATTATATGATGAAGCACTGCCAAGCGGTCAGACACCTCGACAACTGAGTGAAGATTTCATTCAGCGATTGAATCAAACTTTTATCTATCAAGGAATTGGAGTCGTGATAGGTGAGTATGGCTTACTGGGCTATGACCGATCAGATGATGTAAACCCAATCGGTGAAACTTACAAATACATCGCCCATCTTAACCAGTTAACGCGTTACCAACCCATCAGCTTGTTCTTATGGGACAACGGCCAACACTTTGACCGGCTGGCTTTGACTTGGCGTTTCGAGGAATTTGGCGATGTGATTAGCCAATCGATGCATAGTGATTCGGCTTATGGGACATTCTTTAATACCTCTTACTTAACTGACGCTGAAGCAGATTTATTTATTACGCTGAGTTATAATGGTGCGAATTTGGACGAATTATTGTACAATGGAAAAGACTTGCTTGCTGGTCGTGACTTTGAAGTCAATCAAGACGGCGTCTATTTGTACCCAGGCTTTGCGGGTGAGGGTGGCACATTAACCATGCGTTTTACGCAAGGTGCAACTTGGAACCAACAGGTGAAAATTGTTGGCGACTTCATTCTAGCGGACAGCAGTTTGCCAGACACCAGCAGTAACGGCAGCCCCAACATCAGCAGTGGCGAAATTGTTATAGACACCAGTCAAGCAGAAGTCAGCAGCGAAAGCGTCGCCGCCGACCAAGGCACCAGCGATGACACCATCGCCGATAGCGAACGCGTCAGTCAACCAGACATCAACGCTCAACCAGACGCTGACCGCGAACCCGCCGACATCAACCAAACAACAAGCCAAGCCCAAGCAGGTACGCTCGTGATTCCCGTAGAGTTTGCGGGTCACGATGTGAAACGCATTAACTTAGTAACAGGCAACCAACCGATTCCCTTGACCTATTTAGAAGATTATCAACCGGACGTTCCTTTAGGACAATTAACACTTTCACGGACATTTCTAGCCACGCTTGGCAAGGGGCGACACAATCTAGTCGTTGAAACTTTTGCAGGCGGACATTATCCATACACGATTATTGTGGATGAAAAGGGGATACGTGGATTGGCTAAGTAACAATGGGCGGCGACTAGTAAAGCGAGGCGAGAACTTGATAGTTAGAATATTGGGTAACTTAGCAATAATTTTAGTCGATTTATATATATTAATTAAATTAAATAATAACGATTTCCCACTTAAGAAACAAGGCCCGAAGGAGTTAGCTGTTTACATTTTAATTCAAACAATTGTTTGTCTTTTTATGCTAGCAATGGCCCCAATGATTTTAGGGCTTCGGTTTGACTTTCGAGTCATCCTGTACATTCTGATGGCCACATATCTGGGGCTGAAAGTCACCCTTCCAACCATCGCGATAGTTGCGATCGGCCGACTGTTCTTTAGTAGTTATTTAAGTATCACATCGAATCTGATCTTTTCGGCGTATCTGATACTGACCCTACCATTCTTCCTTGAATGGTCGAAAAAGTATTTCAATGATCTGGGACAGTTGTTGGTCGTCAATGATATTTACTTGGTCAGTTTACTACCTTTTTATATTTATACGCTGGGCAGTTTGCAAAAGGCTTTCATGTTTTTTTCAATTGCACTGCTGTCCTCGACGGTTTTTATTCTAATTATTCATTATGTGATGCTTGATATTCGAAAACTTTTAAACTTAGCAATCATCGATAACTTATCGGACCTGTACAATTCCCGACGCCTGCAAGAGGATTTATCGAAGTATTCTAAATCCGATACTAAATATGCTTTATTGATGATTGATATTGATGATTTCAAATGTTACAACGATTTATATGGCCACTTAGTAGGCGACGAAGTGATTCGCAGATTTTCGCTAGTGCTGAAAGAAGCCGTCGGAAAAGATTATAGTGCCTACCGTTATGGCGGAGAAGAGTTCGTCGTGCTGGTTAAAGATCAGAATGGCAAAGTAGCCTACAGAGTTGCTCAAGCCTTTCAAACCCGGCTCCAAGATTTAGTCATTGCTTCTCCAATGGGCGGGGAACAACTGATTACAGTCACCGCCTCAATTGGGGTGGCCTATCAGTGGCGCGACGAGCATTTAAACCATACCTTTAAACGCGCCGATCAAGCCATGTATACAGCTAAACACAATGGTAAGAACCAAATTATTATTGGCTAAGTAGCCATATTGTACCAATTGGAGGATTCATTTATTCCTGATCTTTCAGAAATTGAAAGAGTTCGAAAAACATCATCACAATTATAGAAGGGATGTGTTAGAATGCAGAGTCAATTAGCGTCATTAAGAAACGATTTGTATCTAGTGTATCAACCGATTGTTCGCCGAATTACGACACGAGAAACCGAAATGACTGAATTTGAAGTCTTATTGCGAACCAAACGCAACCACCGCTACCCGGGTGACTTTATGGATTTCTTAATTTCGAGCGAAAATCGCAATCGCCAATTGTTGGAATGGTATAGTGAAGAAATGATCCGGATTATCCAAAAACATCCGACCTATCGCTTCGACATTAACATTCACCCGCAACAACTCACACATCCCTCGACTTGGGTCTTTTTAGAAAGCTTGTTAGAATGGAAGGACCGGATTCAAATTGAAATGACTGAAAAACCATTTCAACAATCCTGTACCGAAACGAGTGATGACCACAGCCTGTGCAATCAGATTAAAGCTATTCAAAAGCTCGGTTACCGCATAAGTTTAGACGATGTTGGCTCAGGCATCAACACGCTGGAATTGATCGCTGGCCGAATGACAGGCGTCTCGACCCTCAAATTCTCGATTCATAATTTTCGACGGATTTCCCCTGACGTCCTGAAACACTTTATCATTGCCTGGCGAGTTTTCGCGGACTCCTACGGCCTACGCATCGTCGTCGAAGGAGTCGAAAACCAAACCGTCGCCGACTACCTATTTGCCAACGGCATCGAATGGCAACAAGGCTACTACTGGGCCGAAAAAATCGACCTTTAAAACATTCTAGCTCTTTATAACTAAATAAGACTGATACGCTCTAACGGTGAAAGAAAAACCTCGTTGGAGCTTTTTATATTTGCGCCCAGCTTTTAGTCGCCCTCTGAATGCTTGACGAAAATTAAGGCCTAGATTTAGCAAGCCATCTATCAAGATTTCTTTAAATATGATAAACTTCTTCTATAAATGGAGGCGGTTTCTTTGAAGGAAAAAACATTAGGAGAATGGACTAGCTATCTTTTTTCAGGCGCCATTGCGGTGAATTATCTTGCGATGTGGTTTGATTTAATTGAGATCCGGACATTCGGTCTAGTTTTATTATTGCTAGTAGGAATTAACCAATTGTGGAACTCTTGGCGTGAATACCAAGAAAATAAACGCTTTGAAGGCATGGTCCTGGTGTCATTTGCCATTGGGGTGGCCACGCTCGGATTATTTATTTCCAGCTTTTTTTAAATTGCGATACCGTCTATTAAGTTAGGTGGTTTTTTTGTTTGTTAAGGAATTGCATTTGACTTCACGGACTTAGAAACGTTGTAAGAGCTGATTGAGATAGGTCTGTATTTCTATAAACTAGTCGCTTCTCTTTAATTCGCCATGCTTTTGGAAGGGTGACTGGCTTTGAAGTAAAAAATGAGTCGTATCTCTTTGATCCGCACGATTTCAGCAGAGGCACGGGTTCTTTATCAAATCGTCGTGAACCTCAGGTGAATGACTCCGCTGGGCTTGATGGTAGAATTGAGGAAGTGATGACTGTACTTCAAGCACGGTGTTTTCAGTTTAGCGTGACGTTGCATTAGAGCTCTTAAATCGACTTTTAAAAGCACTTGTCCTTCAAACCCACTATCATCTACCTCGACTCGAATCACCGTCAGTGTATTATGTCGAAATGCACGTTCGTCCAACCTTATATAGATATCTGGTTGACTGAACGTGAATGAAATGAAGGGCGTCTATCGCCACGTGGATTTCTCATGACGTTGTGTTATCGAGTCTGCATACTCACCTGCCAGCCCTCGCTAATCCCACTAATTCCGGTGTAGCACTTTGAGCGAGTAAGCCCGTGATAGTGAAGTATCTACTAATAAAATGTTAGAAGACTAAACTATTAGTAGAAAGGAATGAGACTAAAACCGGTGTGGCACCTTGAGCGACGCCGAATTGTGGCTGGTATTCGTTGTCGCTCACGTCGTGACACTGGATTTCTAAGGATTAGTCACAGTATTATGTTATATTCTGCCTAAAAAGCATCAGACCTTGCATAGACTCAGTGCAGGCATGCACCAGCAAAAAATAGATATCTTGATGAGGTATATTTCTGGTATAATGATTGAAATGCTTTAGAAAAAGGGGAGTTTTAGATGCAGCGTCAGTTGATTGCGATTGATTTGGATGGAACAACTTTGAATAATGAGTCTAAGTTGAGTCCTTTAACGGTTCGGACTTTGCGTGAATTGAATAAGCAAGGGCATGTGGTGTCGATTGCGACCGGGCGACCTTATCGAAGTAGTGCGTCGATTTATCAAGAGTTGGGAATTCGACGTCCAATGGTCAATTTTAATGGTGCGTTGTGTCATTTTCCAGGACAGACGGCTTGGACCGGGCGTTACCATCAAGGGTTGACGCGTGAAATAGCTTTGGAATTACTGGCACAGCAGAACGATTTGGCGATCGATTTGATGTTGGTTGAAGGCCAGGATCAATTATATTCGCGCCGCTTAACGTTTGGTGACAATGAAATGGCACGCGATGGCTCCCAGACAATAGGAATTTATGATTGGATGCGTTTAGACGAGCGAGCGATTCTGTCGAATGATGCAACTTTCGCGGATCCGACGGCACTACTTTTGTTGAGTCAGCGCGAGCGACAAAGTGAGATTCAGAAGAATATTCAACGCTCATTTGGCGACTATGTTGACATTCATACTTGGGGTGGGGAAGCGCCGGTCCTAGAAGTTGTGCGACAAGGCGTCCATAAAGCAATTGGGGTCGATACGATTGCGAAATATTACGGAATTTCGGCGTCGAACGTCTTAGCTTTTGGGGACGAACTGAACGACCTTGATATGTTGGACTATGCGGGAACGGGCGTTATGATGCGCAATGGCAACCAAGCGCTTCAAGCTGTCGCCAACGACCAAACAGAATTGACGAATGACGAGGACGGTTTGGCACACTATCTGATTGAGCGTTTTGGTTTGTCCAAATAGATAGTTGAAATAGTCGAGCAATTAAAAGTAGCGTTCAGAAAACACGTCTTTAGTACGTGTTTTTTATTTGGTTCAGCGGATAAAAATTCCGAAATGGCGCTTGTCCACTGGGCTTTGTAACAAAAAATGATAAGGTCTTAAAGTTTTAATAAAAAACTTGTTAATCTATAATTAAAACGATACAATTACATAATGTTTTGTGAGGAATATTAGCGAAAATCAACAAGAGAAGGTTGGATATTAATTGGAAGAAAAGACAATTCAGTCAATTAGCAAAAAAGTACAGAACCTAAGTCTAGCTTTTCAACCGATTTGGGAAATAACTGGTAGTGGAGCGGTTATTAAGAGTTACGAAATACTATTGCGTTACGCGGATGGAGACTTTTTCCCATTTGAGATTTTTAATAAATTAACACGCACTGAAGAAGCTTGTAAATTACTCAATCAATGGTATGAAAATAAGATTACGTATTATTTAAGCAAGTATCCAGAAGTCATCTTTAATTTGAATGTCGACTTACAACAAATGCAATACACATCGACGTGGGAATTATTAAAAGGTCTCAGTCAATTTAAGAAACGCATCGCGATTGAAA
Source organism: Fundicoccus sp. Sow4_D5 (assembly GCF_052116365.1). Taxonomy (NCBI): domain Bacteria; kingdom Bacillati; phylum Bacillota; class Bacilli; order Lactobacillales; family Aerococcaceae; genus Fundicoccus; species Fundicoccus sp. Sow4_D5. The sequence goes on from NZ_JBQKLF010000005.1 coordinate 15,809, forward strand.
TGACCGAATTTTATCAAGTGTCGAACCTCGAACACAAACGTTTATTCTTTGAATCGATGGCTTACATCCGCGAATTGGGTATGCCACTAGCTTTCGACGACGTTGGCAATGGTCAACATTCGATTAGTTTCGTCACGAAGAATATCCACCTCGTCGATATGGTTAAAATTTCGCTCTTACACCTACAGCATTTAGACCCAATTACAGTTGGCTTATACGTTGACATATGGGTGCGAATTGCTAAAGTTGCTAAGGTTGACTTGGTCATTGAAGGAATCGAAAATCAAACAACCGCGGACATCATGACTTCGCGCGGCATTATTTTTCAACAAGGTTTTTTTTGGTCGAAACCGATTCAAGAAATTTAGCTCCCAATTTTGAGAAAGCCGCTGCGCGGTTTTTTTTTATATTCGGGAATTAAAATGAACTTGAACTGTGCTTGTGTCCTACTTAGAAACTGGTATAATTATGTTAAGACACTGTAATGGAGGGTGTGAGGAGCCGTATGCTAGTAAATTTATTTATCAATGTAGGTATTATGTTAGTTGCTATTTATTTCTATTTCTCGGTTAATCGATCAAGTACCAATTACCGTGACCCATCTTGGACTCATCACTTGATGTATACGCTGGGACTTTCAATTGTGGGCATTAGTCAGATGATATTTTCAATAACGATTTATGAGATTCGACTCGATTTTCGGGGCTTGTTGTTCGCGATTGCTTTTAAATATTTCGATTTAAAGACGGCCATAAGCAGTTTAATTTTTCTAACATTAGCGCGGTTTATGTGGGGTCAGAATAATGTCTCACTGCTTAATTTAGTGAATGGAGTCTACTTATTGATTTCTTTGCCATTGTTAGCTCAATATATGAAAACACGTTTTTCAGAATCGACCCAGTTGGCTATTTTATTGGCAAATGGTACTTTAACAACTTCCATATCATTACTGATTTTAATTAAAGATGTGATGCACTCATTGCAGCTGATTATTCTACTTTGGTTAGCAAATTTCCTATTATTGTTTTTCTGTGTGGCGATTATCAAAGATTTGACGAAAATGGTCAAGCTGATCAATAATGATTGCTTGACGAGTCTGAATAATCAACGACGTTTTCAAGAAGATCTTGGGATTCTGGAATCTGTTGAAAAGAACCTCTCGATTGCTTTGCTTGATATTGATCATTTTAAATTATATAACGATACTTTTGGCCATGAAGTTGGCGACATGGTCCTCCAGAGATTCTCCGAATTATTGACAGCACGGATTAGCCTGAAAACTAATGCCTACCGGGTGGGAGGCGAGGAATTTGCCTTGATCATGACGGGTAAGAGCCAAGAGGAAGCTGAGGAACTTGTCCAACAGCTTCGAGAAATCTTTGAGAAAACACCCTACTTAGGTCATGTTAATCAAGCGATTACGCAACCGACGGTTTCGATTGGCCTAGCTCATCGTGTCTTGTCGGAAACACCGGTGGATACGTATCGCCGCGCTGACCAGGCCCTTTACTTCAGTAAGAATAATGGACGTAACCAAGTAAAAGTGGCACAGTATCCGCCGATAGAGAACGTAAAAGTAGAAGAAGCGTCGAACGACGGCCTGCTCATGCAAGTCGACCAGGTTAGCCAAGTGATTCAAGCGAAACTAACAGCTCAATCACTTCAATCGCCGGAGACGACTGAATAGTTCGAATAATCAGAATAATCTAAGAAATCCGACTAAACCGAATAGTTCGAATAATCAGCCCTTAATGTTAGAGATTTAATTAGAAAAACCGCAGCACTCGTTTGAGTGTCGCGGCTTTTTTATTGTCATTAGTTTCTTAGTCAGGCTAAAAACTGAATACTTTTGAGTGTTTATTGCTATATAAAGTTAGCATGATAAGTTGCTCTGGTTTGTCTTTAGCCTCAAACTTCGTGAAAATAATTGCTTATCTTCTAAAAGCGGCAAGCGATTCGATCACGTCATTCGCTTCAGCAAACATCGTTTCGATAATTTCTTTGACTGGTCGGACTTCTGTGATTAGTCCAGCAATCTGGCCGAAAGTCACAATTTCATTGGTTGTATCGCCGTCACGAGCTGCTCTCACTAAAGATGGAATTGTGTATGCTTCCAGTGCATCTAAATCAACGCTTGGATCCTCATCCAATTCGACATGTTTAACGGTGGCTGCATTTTTCGTCATCCGCATCGGACCACGCGTTTTGCTACCAGAAACGACCGTTGCGGTATCGTTGGCATCGACTAAAGCTTGTTTGTAATTATCATGAATGGGTGCTTCAATTGAAGCCACAAAAGCCGTCCCAACTTGAACGCCAGCCGCTCCAAGCGCATAGGCTGCGACAATCCCATGACCATCCGCAATTCCACCAGCTGCAATGACCGGAATTGTGGTGACAATTGCCGCTGCTTGACGCGTTAAGGTCATGGTTGTTGCCGTTCCAATATGCCCGCCAGCTTCCATCCCTTCTACGACAACACCGTCAGCTCCGTTATCTTCCATTTTTTTAGCGACTCGCGCTGAAGGTACGACTGGGAAAACCTTGGCTCTAGCTGCATGAATTTTGTCGAAATATGGTAGGGGGTCGCCTGCCCCAGTGGTAAAGAATTTAATTCCTTCTTCTAACATCACATCGATCAAGGCATCTGCATTCCCGGTCATAATTGCTACGTTAGCGCCAAATGGTTTGTCGGTTAATTCTCTGATTTGACGGATATCCGCACGTACTTGCTCAGGTTTTGAACCAGCCGTTGCTAGGATACCCATTCCGCCAGCTTCAGAAACTGCCCCCACTAATTCAGGCCGCGACACGCCACCCATCGCTCCACAGAAAATCGGATACTCGATGCCCAATAACTCAGTTAGTTTCATCATCATTCTTTCTCCTCCAAAATTTAGTTTGTTAATTACTTCACAATTTAATTGTAAGATACCATTTAGAAAATTACAAGCTGACACCGATTAGTAAAACTTATGGAGATATTAATTGAAGGAAGTGGGGAAAAGTAGGGATGACGGAGCGAGAGACTAGCTTAGGCGCGGCAAAGAGGGTGATTGCTACTATTGAACAACTAAGACCGGCGCAGTCATTCTTTAGTCGTTCACGGCAATTAAATAAGACTAATATTTTATTTGATCGGCTGGAATCCAGTGGCTGCTAGCTTTGTCTGTTGACAAGTAGGTGCTGATTTGAAATTTGGAAGGGATATTGCTAAGACGACTTGTCATTAAAAGCTGATATCGTAGATCACCAGCCACCATGATATTTTAAGTGACTTAGCCAGTATTTTTCATAATATTAATCAGCAGCCTAGCATGCAATAAACACCGAATGATTATCAGCAATATTTTGGCCGGAATTTTATATAAAATAATATATAATAAATTATATAAGTGTCTTGACAGCTTTATATATCGAGTGTATACTCTAAATATAAACTAATGTGAAAACAAACACAAATGGTGACGTGATACCTAGGAGAAAGACAGGGGGAGAGGGAGCAAGGTGAATATTGACCGTTTTATAGAGGCGCGAAAGCAACTGGGTTTGGCCCAAAGTGAGCTTTGTGAAGGCATTTGTACGCAGGCCACCTTGAGTCGCTTTGAGAATAATGGCCAGGTACCTAATCTGAAAATTCTGATGAAGCTTTGCAATCGATTGAACTTGTCGCTAGGCGATTTGTTTCCAAAAATTGGCGTCAAGAATCCAGAAGCTATTGAAAAAATGAACCAAATAGAGTTTTGGCTAATCACGAGTGAATTCGAGCAAGCGAGTCAGCTGCTGAAGACATTGGACGTGCATGCGCTAGAAAAAGATCAATTATTGAAATTACGCTATCACTATCTTGAGGGCTTTCTACTTATGTATAATCAGGCGCCGACGATGGATATCATGTTCGTTTTCGATCAAATTATTACGGCGCCCTTGACTGAGCAATCGGAAATTTTTCACATGCTCGCTTACACGGGCATTGGCATGATTTATATGGGCGAGGACGATCAAGATAAGGCAGAATTTTACTTCCATAAAGTTATGGAACGAATTTACAACTATCCACACCAGACAATCGAAGATACTTGGCGTGTCTTACACGTAGTCTTCCAATCTTCTGTCTTTTACTCAGAAGTCAATGAAATCGAGATAAGTGACGCACTCTGTCATTTCGCGATTAACATTTGTTCTGATAATCACGTGACATATTACTTAGCGCGGGCCGCGATTCAATTGGCCAAGAATGCGATCAAGCAGCAGGCAGAGCGCAGTCAGATTCTTGAATTAATTTACGATGCCAGAGCATACTCGAAAATTAATCGCAATACAGTCGCTTTAACCGAATTGAAGAAAATGGAAAAAACAGTTAAACAGGAGGAATTATAAATGGTACATTTAATCGCACTTGTGGGAACAAACTCAGATAAATCAACGAACCGCAACTTATTACAATACATGGCATCACATTTTTCAACTCAAGCAGAAATCGAAGTGGTGGAAATCAAAGACTTGCCACTGTTCGACAAACCAGCCGATAAAGTCTTACCGCAAAGTGTGCGCGACTTGGCAGAAAAAATTGAAGCTGCCGATGGTGTCATCATCAGTACTCCTGAATATGACCACTCAGCTCCAGCGGCTTTAATCAGCGCATTAAATTGGTTATCATATGGCGTGGTACCTTTCGTCGACAAACCAGTCATGATCACAGGTGCTTCATACGGCACTTTAGGTTCGTCTCGTGCGCAACAACATTTACGCCAAATGCTCGATTCACCTGAATTAAAAGCACGCATTATGCCAAGTTCAGAATTCTTGTTAAGCCATTCTTTACAAGCTTTCGACGCCAATGGCAACTTAGTTGACGCTGAAAACGTTGAATTACTTGAAGGTTTATTCGCAGATTTCCTACAATTTATCGAGATCATGAAGCAATTAAACCACGCACATGCTGCTAATAAAGCACACGCTGAAAACTTTTCTTGGGACAATAAATAGAGGGAGCGACCACATATGAAATTAGTAGGACTAGTAGGATCAAACGCTGAACAATCTTATAACCGCACATTATTACAATATATCGCGAAGCAATTTAATGATAAGTTTGAATTAGAGGTAGTCGAAATTAAAGATGTGCCATTATTTAACCAATCAGATGACCAAACAAATACACCTGTGATTCAAGATTTAGCCGCTAAAATCAAAGCAGCCGACGGTGTGATTATCGCGACACCAGAACACAACCATACAATTCCCGCAGCATTGAAAAGCGTTATCGAATGGCTTTCTTTCAAAATACATCCGTTCGAAAATAAGCCGGTTATGATCATTGGTGCTTCTTACTTTAAACAAGGTTCGTCACGTGCACAATTAGACTTACGCCAAATCCTGGATTCGCCAGGCGTTAACGCGATTGTTTTACCTGGTAACGAATTCTTATTAGGTAACGTTAAAGAAGCCTTTGACGACGAAGGTAACTTAAAAGATCAAGGGACCCAAGGTTTCTTAGGCTTATGTTTAGACAAATTTACACGCTTTATTGAAGTAGTTTCAGTCTTAGAAAAACCCGCAATACCTAAGGAGGCAGCACCAGTGGAAGATTTATGGGCAACAGGAACGATTGATACAACCGTTGATGGTATCGATATGCAAGCAGACAATTGGTTAGAATTAGCAGCTGAACAAGTTGGCGCAGCAGAAGGTAGCACCTACGTTAAATTAGACCGTGGTCTTTTAACAGTTGATCAATTAAACTACTTCTTAAACTCAATGCCAATGGAATTAACATTCGCAGACTACAACAACCAATTCTTATACTACAATCGTCATAAAGATTCAGACGAAATGTTAGCAAAACGTGTACCAGGACAAGTTGGTAACCCGCTAGCGAAATGCCATCCACCAAGAACATTTAAAAACGTTTCTTGGGTAATCAGCCAATTACGTTCAGGTAAACAAGACATCGTACAAGTTCACGTACCAACACATGGTCCAGACAAATATGTTGTTCACAACTACCAAGCAATGCGAGACGCTGACGGCAACTACATGGGAATCAACGAATACATCATGGACTTGAAACCAACTATCGAATGGTACTTGAAACAAACTGGTCAAGAATTAGTTGGCGGTAAAAAAGCTGATGCAGTTTCAGGTGCATCTCAAGCAGCAGCCGCTCCAGACGCAACATCAAGTGCTTCAGTCCACGACGAACCAGCGGCACCAGCAACGGTCACAGCTGTCGAAGCTAAACAAAACGCGGATGCTGTTTCAAGCGCCAGTGTTTCAGAATAATGTTCAGTCGATCGATTATATTTAGCTTCCGCGAAATAAATTAAGTAGAAAAAGCGCCCAACCTCCTTTTGGAGAGTGGGCGCTTTTTCATGTGTGTTCACAGTGATCAGAGAATATGATTGCTTTTGATTTTCTTGATTGGAATGGGATTGATGTGAGCTGATCTCCGAAAAACGACTAGCATGTCGGTAGATTGTTATTGAGACTGCCAGAGCAATCAATAAGCTTTTAGAAGGCTGATGTGTTACGAGTATTAAGAGAACCGTAAGGTGAGCCGGTTAGAACGCCGGTACGACTATATGGTCTCACTGCTCTAATATAATCGTTGTTGACCAAAGGGAGACAACACTACCTGTTACTTATAAGAAAAGTCCCTATCTAACCGAGCCTCACTAGCCGTTATTATCAAAACACCGGCTAGAGGTCGAGCCTCACTAGCCGGTATCATCAGACCATCGGCGAGAGGCCATGCTTCTTCGCGGCATGGATCAAGCTTAGAAAGTTGACTTAGCCTGCCTGACAGACTAAGTCAGAATTCACAACTGCTCATGATTCCTTAACTGTTCTGTTTCACAGAGCCTAGCTAAATCCAGCAACACCTCGAAGTCCCAAACACCCCGGATTACCGAGACCCAGCTCCAAAACAAGCCCAAGCCTCAGCGCCAAGAACCAGCCCCAGAATCTAATGGTCACCCTGTAACTTCAAATCCTCAATATTTAAATAACGTGAACCAACAACCGCAATCCCACCGTAGATAGTCGCCATATCCGTCAAACGACTGACGGATAGTTTGGTATCTTGTGCAATTCGACGATTAAGTTTGACCGTCAATGAGTCCAACAAAGCTGGAATGCGGTTGAAAATCATTCCGTTAATAATCACTTCATCCGGATCATAAGATGAAATTAAATTATTGATGCCGACACTTAAATAGTCGATGACTTGAGTGACTTCCTCGGTAATAATCGGATCACCTTGATGCCACAACTTAATCAGCTCATCCACTTCAATAAAATCAATGTCCATTCTTTCTTTGATACTTCGAAACAAAGCTTTCGAAGATGCATAACGCTCGAGGCAGCCGAGATTGCCACAAGGACACGGACGACCACCTGGAAATAGAATCGTATGGCCAATTTCTCCAAAGCGACCATGCGTACCAGTCATTAATTTTCCGAACTGAATCACACCAGCACCAATCCCACTTTTAATGTTGACATTAATAATCCGATCTTGATCAGTCACAAAAGTATATTCACCAATTGCCGATAAGTTCGCCTCATTCTCTAAGTAGACCGGACATTGGTAAGTTGACTGTAGACAGCCGTGAATATCAAGCTCAGTGAAATCATAGAAGGGGGAAAATGTGATCTGATTATTTAACGTCACTCCGTGAATTCCGACTGTAATTCCAACTAAGCCATTGGGCGTTTCAGGCAGATGGCCCAAATGTTGATTGATGAGACCTTTTAAAGTATCTACTATAGTATCACTTTCAATTAAAGCCGTTTTTTCTTCCTGATAGTGGATTATCTCGCCATTTAAATAAGCCAAACAAGATTGAATATAATTCTGACCAAGTTCGATTGAAATGGCAACCGCTGTTTTAGGGTTAAATTCCAAGAGAATCGGTTTACGACCGCCAGTAAGCGTTGATGAGCCGACACCTGATTCATAAACTAATTGTTCTTCTATTAAATTGTTAACCACAGCAGAAGTAGTGGTTTTATTTAACTCATTTAATTTTGCTAAATTTGCTCGCGAAATTGGTTGATGTTCAATGATCGAACCTAATAATTTTATCTCGTTAACATCGCGATTACTTAAGTTTGTCATCTCCATAAACTACACCCGCTCTTTCTTCATGTTGTTAGCATAAAACATTTTTAAAAGAATAGCAATCAGTTTGTAAAAAGTATTGACAAACCGAAATGATAACGTTATCATGTAGTTAGTTAATAAAGTTGACAAACCGATTAAAAATTTTAGGGGGCTATTAAATGAGTTATTTTAAAAATGTAGAGAAAATCAAATACGAAGGCACAACGACTAAGAATCCATTCGCGTTTCGTCATTATAATGCAGAAGAAGTTGTGTTAGGCAAATCGATGAAAGAGCACTTACGCTTTGCGATGGCTTATTGGCACACAATGACACAAGATGGTTCGGATCCATTTGGTGCAGCCACTAATCAACGTGACTGGTTATCAGATGATCCAATGGAAACTGCGCGCAAACGTGTGGATGCCTTCTTCGAATTATTAGTGAAATTAGATGTTGAATACTTCTGTTTCCACGATGTGGATATTGCACCTACAGGTGACTCATTAGAAGAATTCTTTGAAAACTTAGATGAAATTACGGACTTAATGCAAGTGAAAATGAAAGAAACAGGCATTAAATTATTATGGAACACAGCTAATATGTTCACTCACCCACGTTTTGTGAACGGTGCTGCTTCTTCAAACAATGCAGATGTGTTTGCTTACGCAGCCGCACAAGTTAAAAAAGGTTTAGATTTGAGTAAAAAACTTGGTGGACAAAACTATGTCTTCTGGGGAGGCCGTGAAGGTTATGAGTCATTATTAAACACTAACATGGGCTTAGAACAAGATAATATTGCACGTCTATTCAAAATGGCGATTGCTTACACAAACAAGATTGATCATAAAGTTCAATTCTTAATTGAACCAAAACCAAAAGAGCCAATGACTCACCAATACGATTTTGATGCGGCAACGTCAATGGCATTCTTATACCGTCACGGTTTAGAAAATGACTTTAAATTAAACTTAGAAGGTAACCACGCGACACTAGCGGGTCATACCTTTGAGCATGAAATTCGTGTCGCACGTGAACATAATGCCTTAGGATCTTTAGATGCTAACCATGCGGAAACAATGTTAGGCTGGGATACGGACGAGTTCCCAACAAACGTATTAGATATCACGTTAGCCATGTACGAAGTCTTAGAAAATGGCGGGATTGCACCAGGTGGCATCAATTTTGATGCGAAGGTACGTCGGACATCATTCGAAATGGATGACTTAGTATTAGCACATATCGCAGGTATGGATACCTTTGCTCGAGGCTTGAAAGGCGCCGCTAAATTAAAAGAAGATAAATTCTTTGAAGACATTTTAGAAGAGCGTTATGCAAGCTACTCTGAAGGTATCGGAGCAAGTATCGTTGCCGGTAAAGAAGACTTAGAATCATTATCTGAGTACGCTTTTAAAAACCAAGAGATTGTAAACAAATCCAACCGTTTAGAGTATGTTAAATCAGTCTTAAATGATTACTTAGTTTAAAATTAAATAGTTAGAGGGTGACGTTACAAAGCTTTACGTTGTGTTTAAACTTAGAGCTTTGTCAACGCGCATCCAATTAAATAAAGAAGATGAACGGAGGAAATAATTAATGATGATCCAAAACCCTATTCTGAAAGGCTTTCATCCAGATCCTAGTATCTTGCGTGTTGGAGACGACTACTATATTGCTGTATCAACGTTTGATTGGTTCCCAGGGGTTGTCATCCATCACTCAAGAGATTTAAAGAACTGGCGTCAAATATCACGTCCTTTAAACAGAGTAGAATTACTGGATATGAAAGGTAATCCGAACAGTGGGGGTGTGTGGGCGCCACAATTATCTTATGCAGATGGTAAATTCTGGTTAATTTACTCAGATGTCAAAGTGGTTGATGGTCCATATAAAGATGTCACGAACTACTTAACAACGTGTGAAACGATAGATGGCGAGTGGACTAAGCCAGTTGTGATGAACCAATCAGGTTTTGACCCTTCACTATTCCATGATGAAGATGGCCGTAAATGGTTCGTTAACATGATTTGGGATCACCGTGTGGGCTATCACAATTTCGAAGGCATTGCCTTACAAGAATATGATCCTGAACAAGAAACCTTAGTGGGCGAAATCAAGAATATTTTTAAAGGAACGAATGTTAAATTGGTTGAAGCGCCTCATTTATATAAGAAAGATGGCTACTACTATTTAATTACGGCTGAGGGTGGAACAGTATTTACTCACCAGCAAACAGTAGCTCGTTCGAAGACTATCGATGGCCCTTACGAAGTCCATCCGGAAAATCCTTTAATTTCATCTTTCTTACATCCAGAAATTAGATTACAAAGAGCTGGACATGGGTCATTTGTTGAAACACAAAATGGTGAATGGTATTTCGTCCATTTAACGTCACGTCCATTAGAAAACGAAACAGCCAGTATTCTAGAAGATCGTGGTTACAGTCCTTTAGGACGCGAAACAGCGATTCAAAAAGTTGAATGGAAAGAGGATTGGCCTTATATCGTTGGCGGAAACTTCCCGAAAGATGAAGTTGAAATGCCTGACTTAGAAGAAGTTCCTTGGCCAGCAGATTTTCCGATTGTGGATGAGTTTGATGAAACCAGCTTAAATCACCAATGGAATACATTAAGAATTCCGTTTGATGACACGATGGGAAGTTTAACTGAAAAACCAGGACATTTAAGATTATATGGTGGCGGAAGCTTCCATAACCTTTTCCAACAGTCATTAGTTGCAAGACGTTGGCAAGCACTTAACTTTGAAGCAGAAACTAAAGTATCCGCAAATCCAGTAACGTATCAACAACAAGCTGGTCTTGTTGCTTTCTATAATACAAATAACTGGACGAGCATCCATTTAACTTGGGACCCAGAATTAGGTCGCGTGATTGACCTATTAGCTTGTGATCACCGTGAACTATCGCGTCCGATTACTGAAGCGATTGTTGTACCAGATGAAAATGAATACGTTTACTTTAGGATTAATGTGGATCAAGCTGAATACTACTATAGTTATTCTCTTGATGGCGAGGAATGGGTGAAGATTGATGTGACCTTTGATTCGCGTAAATTGTCAGATGAGTACATCAAACAGAAGGAAGGAGGCTTTTTCACGGGCGCGTTTATCGGCGTAAATGCTATTGATACTTCAGGGAGAAAAATGATTGCAGATTTTGATTATTTCCGTTACGAAGAAGAAAACTAAAAAATGAGGAGTAAGAAAAAATGAAGAGACTTAAATCTTTACTTACAAATGTTTTGCTTGGATCTTTAGTACTTAGCAGTGTGGGTGGGCCAATGGTTAATGCACAAGAAGAAGAAACCGAAACGTATGGATCTGGTGACCGCGTTTTAGAAATTTGGTCATTTACGAACGAAATCAATACGATGATTGAAGATTACTACATGGTTAATCATCCAGATTTAGACTATACAATTGAAATTGTTAACATTCCTACGGCAGAATTCGAAGCGAAACTGGATCCAATTGTTGGGACAGATGCCGCACCTGACGTGATTTTATTAGAACAGAACTTCGTTAAAAAGTATGTTGAATCAGGTTTAATGGCAGACTTATCTCAGTTTGAGAATGTAACGGCTGGTTCTGAAAATACGTTAGACTATGTTAAAGGAATCGGAACAAGTGGAGATGGCGTTTATTATGCGAACTCATTTCAAGCAGCACCAGGAGCTTTCTTCTACCGTGCAAGTATTGCTGAGGACTTACTAGGAATTACTGACCCAGAAGAAATGCAAGCCAAAATGTCAGACTGGGAAGGTTTTATCGAAACTGCTCGTGAAATTAAAGAAGCTTCAAACGGCGAAGTATACATGATCTCAGGAATCGATGACTTACGTTTTGCTTACTTAGGCACGCGTGAGCAAGGGTGGGTTGTAGATGGCTCATTAGTGATTGATCCAAAAATGGATGAGTTATTAGATACGGCTTTATTAATGAACGAAGAAGGTTTAATGTTAGATGCTCCGCCAGAGTCAGAAGCATACTTCGGTGGCATGTCACAAGATGAAATCTTTGGTTACAGCTTACCATCATGGGGCTTACACTTCTGGTTAAAACCTAACGGTGGCGAAGCAACAAAAGGTGACTGGCGTATGGTTGAAGGACCAAGTGCTTATTTTAGAGGGGGGACATGGTTAGGTGCAATGGGTAACTCAGATATGCTACCAGAAGCATCAGACTTATTAACTTACATTACAACGGATCCTGAATTCTTAACACAATGGGCTTTAGATACGGGGGATATTGTATCTGACGTCAACGTTGTTGAAGAAATCAAAGGTGAGTATAGTGATGAATTCTTAGGTGGACAAAATCATTATGCAGCATTTGCTGACTTAGTAGGCAACATCAATGGCGACATCATTACAGAATACGACCAAGCACTTAACGTATTATTTGTTGATCACGCATTAACTCCTTACTCAAAAGGTGAAGTAGATAAAGAAACTGCAATCAGCAATTTCAAAGCACAAGTTCAAAACTCATTCCCAAATCTCATCATTGAGTAATCGCTAAGTAGACAATTATAGAAGAATAATAGGGAACTATTATTCTTCTGTTTTTTTATTAAAGGAGTTTTTAAAGGAGCAATCAATTATGGAAGCAAATGCAAGCAAGAAACCTGAACAATATGCAAAAATAAAAGACATGAATAAATTCGGCTATTATTTCATCGCGCCATTCTTTTTAGTTTTTGTCATATTTAATCTGTATCCAACACTCAACACTATTTACTTGTCGTTTTATAATATTGCAGGTTTTCAAACCGAAGGAACTTTTGTTGGTTTAATGAACTATACAAACTTACTGAAAAACAGTTTGTTTCTGCAAGCAGTCAAAAACACTTTAGTATTATGGACAATGAACTTTATTCCACAACTATTCATATCGATGATTTTAGCCTATTGGTTTACCAATGCGCGACTCAAATTAAAGGGCCAAACATTTTTCAAGAGTGCCTTTTACCTACCTAATATTATCACTGCAGCTTCAGTGGCCGTAATTTTCTATGCATTATTTAGTTATCCTAAAGGACCGATCAACTTACTCTTAATGAATTTAGGTGTTTTAGAAGCACCGTATGATTTCTTTAGAAACGTTGCCTTTACACGTGGGCTTGTGTCTTTCATCCAATTCTGGATGTGGTATGGACAAACAGCGATTGTATTAGTGTCTGGAATACTAAGTATCGATGCCTCACTATATGAAGCAGCTGAAGTCGATGGTGCAACACCATGGCAATCCTTTAGAAAAATCACTCTACCACTTTTGAAGCCAATTACACTTTATGTGCTAATTACCTCGCTAGTTGGTGGTTTACAAATGTTCGATATTCCATTGTTATTAACCAATGGTGGACCTAACGGAAGCGTTGAGACCGTTATGACGTATATTTACAAGCAAGCTTTCCAAGGCGGACGTAACATCAGTATTGCTGCGGCTTCGTCAATTTACTTATTACTAATGACTGTTGGCTTAAGTATCGTCATCTTTATGGTGATACGCGATAGAAAACCTAAGAAGGATTGATAATATGGATGAAATGAAAAAAATTAAAATGCAAAGAACACTAATCTATGTTTTCTTTGCGCTATTAACCATCTTAAGTATTATCCCTTTCTGGATTGTTATGGTCAATTCGACTCGAACTGCTGAGCAGATTCAACAAGGGATGTCACTGGTGCCAAGTGGTAGCTTTATGGCCAACTGGAATATTCTGAAGGATCGTGGCTTTAATATTTTTGAAGGTTATCGTAACTCTTTAACCATTGCAGGTGGTTCGACTGTTTTAAGTATGTATTTCTCATGTTTAACAGCGTATGGTTTTACTGTCTACGACTTTAAAGGGAAAAAGACATTGTTCTCGATTGTTTTACTTTTAATCATGTTGCCGCCACAAGTGAACATGATTGGTTTCTACCGTTTCATGGCATCTGTTGGTTTGTTGGATAGCTATATTCCATTAATTGTTCCAGCGATTGCATCAGCACCTACAGTGTTTTTCATGAAGCAATATTTAGAAACAATTTACCACCCATCAATTGTCGACTCAGCTCGTATTGATGGCGCAGGCGAAATGAAGATTTTCCACAGTATTATTCTGCCACAGATGATGCCAGCGATTGCGACCATGTCAATCTTTAGCTTTGTGCAGTCTTGGAATAACTTCTTAATGCCATTAATTTTAATCAACGACCGATCCAAATATACCTTGCCAATGCTCGTTCAATTACTGACAACGGATACGTATACAACTGAATATGGTAGTTTATACCTAGGTGTATCCTTATCAGTTATCCCGTTAATCTTCGCTTACCTATTCTTATCTAAGCGTATTATCGGTGGAGTAACAGCTGGTGGAGTGAAAATGTAAAAAGTGTAAAGTTGCGAGAAGGGGATAAATTATGAGTTATGTATTAGGACTAGATTTAGGCACAAGCTCTTTAAAGGGCTTGTTAGTAGATAATAAGGGGAAAGTAATTGCGTCAGCTTCGGCAGATTATCCTTTAATCCATTTAAAATCAGGTTACAGCGAACAGAATCCACAAGAATGGTTAGAGGCTTGTGTGAAAGTATTTGAGCAATTATCGGCAGAAGTCGCTGATTTTCAAACGAACTTAGAAGGGATTTCTTTCTCTGGTCAAATGCATGGTTTAGTGTTGGTCGATGCCGCTGGCGAAGTTTTACGTCATGCTATTCTATGGAATGACGTGCGGAACTCTGCAGAATGTGACCGTATCAATACTGATTTCGGTGAACAAATCTTAAACATCACACAGAATATTGCGCGTGAAGGGTTTACTTTGCCTAAAATTTTATGGGTGCAAGAGCATGAACCAGAGCTTTGGGCGCAGGTCGCTCAAATTTTACTACCGAAAGATTACTTACGATACTGGTTAACAGGTAACTATCATATGGATTACTCTGATGCTGCTGGAACATTAATGCTCGATGTGCGTGGGAAAGAGTGGTCAGCAGAAGTCTTAGCTGAGTATCAAATTGCCACAACTGTGCTACCCCCATTAATCGAGTCTTATGGTAACGTTGGCGCAGTCACCCAAGCGCTGAAAGAACGATTTGGTTTTGATAAAGACGTTCAAGTCTTTGCAGGTGGTGCGGATAATGCTGTCGCAGCTGTTGGCTCAGGCATCCTGGATAACACAACAGGTATGGTTAGTATTGGGACTTCAGGCGTCTTCTTATCTTATGAAGCCGATGACTCTGTCGATTATCAAGGTCAATTACATTTGTTCAACCACGCCGATGATGCGTATTATTCAATGGGTGTCACCTTGGCAGCGGGGCACAGCTTGACTTGGTTCAAGAACACATTTGCGCCAGACAAAACCTTTAATGAGTTGTTAGCTAACATTGATCAAATTGAGCCAGGAGCTAAGGGGTTATTGTTTGCACCATATATTGTCGGAGAGCGCACACCCTATTCCGATAGCAAAATACGTGGTAGTTTCTTAGGAATGGATACGACGCATACGCTGGATCACTTCGCGCGTGCAGTATTAGAGGGGATTACTTTCTCCTTGAAGGACTCACAACACTTGATGGAAACAGTTGCTAATAAACGTTTTGAAAAAATCGTTTCAGTCGGTGGTGGATCTAAAAATCCAAACTGGTTACAAATTCAAGCAGATATCTTTAACACACCCATTACAACATTGATCGCGGATGAAGGACCCGGTATGGGAGCTGCGATGTTAGCGGCTGTTGGTCTAGGCTGGTACGATACAATGTTAGACTGTAATAAAGCCTTTGTTGATTATGGATTGGTTACACAACCAATCAAAGAAAATGTAGAGAAATATCAAAAAATTTACGAACAATATCGTAAAATTTACGATGCGACGAAAGACATTTCGCATGGTCTGATTGATATTGTGAATGACTAACAGAATAATGAGCTGTCCGACACTGTCAAAGACGTCGGACAGCTTTTTTTGACTAAGAAGCTCAAAGAGTTATTTTTTTAGCCGTCATGCGATGAGTCATATTTTATGATAAATGTTGGTTTTAGATTACCGATTTGTGACATTAAGTATAAAAACTTTTGACAATCTTCTAATCGTGTTATAATTGATTTAACTATTGAATTAACATGGTTCTTAAATGAAGGAGCAATCGAAATGAATATAAAACAATTACATAAAAAATCGAATAGATGGATGACGAAGTCGGCCGCGATTTTAGGAACGGTTGGGATGATGGCAACTACAGTGACGCCACTGGCAGTCAATGCAAAAGACATCTACACTGTCGTAGCGGGGGATAACTTATACCGCATCGCCGCAGATTACGGCACAACCGAGGAACACTTGATGTCGATTAATGGGCTATCCACCAATTTACTACAAATTGGTCAAGAAATTGTCTTACCACAAGAAGGGCCTAACGAAGACGGCTCAACTCCGAACCCAGTGCCTGAACAAACGGACGGTGTACATATCGTCCAAGCAGGTGAAAACCTGTGGGCTATCGCGCACGCAAATGGCACAACAGAAGAGTACTTGATGGCAATTAACGGCTTATCATCAAATTTACTTCAAATTGGACAGAAAGTTATTCTATCGGGCGACGAGTCTGACTTTACACCGACACCTAACCAACCGGTGACAGATGGCGTACACGTGGTCATCGCGGGTGACAACCTGTGGGATATTGCGCAACGTTACGGAACAACTGAGGAACAATTGATGGCCTGGAATGGTCTTTCAAATAATTTACTCCAAATTGGTGATCTGATTTCAGTTTATGGTCCCGTTGATAACGCACCAACTGAGCCGACAACGCCTAATCAACCAGTTAGCGACGGCGTACACGTAGTCGTAGCGGGAGATAACCTGTGGGATATCGCTCAATGGTACGGTACGACAGAAGAACAGTTGATGGCATGGAACGGCTTAGCGACGAACTTCTTACAAATTGGTGACCGCATTTCAGTTTACGGCCCAACAGAAGACACGACACCAGTTGAACCAGTTGAACCAGTGGCGCCAACAGAGCCGACGGCCCCTACATCTGACGATATTTACGTTGTTCAAAAAGGTGACAACCTGTGGGATATCGCTCAATGGAATGGTACAACAGAAGAGTACTTAATGGCGATTAACGGCCTGGAAACAAACTTCCTGCAAATCGGTCAAGAAATTCGCCTAGTTGCGGCTGACGAACCGTCAACCCCAGCGGAAACGACACCAACGACACCATCGGAAGCAACGAATCCGAATGCTAGAAAAGTGATTTTACCACGCGTTCACGTTGTACGCGAAGGGGAAGACACGGTCAATATTGCCCGTCAAAACTTTATTGACGAAGAGCAATTATTGACATGGAACGAATTAACGGATGCAACGATTGCGACGGGAGATGAGTTATTCATCACCAACCCTAACATCGAGCCGACCATTCACGTCTTCGCAGAAGGCGACACGTTGGACACTTTAGCAACAGAATATAAAACGACGGTTAAGAATATTCGCGAGTGGAACTTCCTGAAAGAAACCGATGAATTAGTAATTGGCGACGAACTGATTGTTTCAGATCCGACAGCCAACTCTTACGAGGTGACTCCAGGCGAAACGCTGAACGAAATTGCGCAAAAACATAGCGTAACAGTTCAAAACCTCCGCGACTGGAACGAATTACCAGCCGAAGCGATCCTAGTTAACGGCACAATTTATATATCAGATCCAACAGGCGACAAGGATGAAGAAACAACAGAAGAAACAACTGAATCTAGCGAAGAATCTTCAGAAGAATCTTCAGAAGAAACGACTAATAATTAAATAAGCCTTTCAAAAAACAGCGAGCGGTTATCACACCACGTCGCTGTTTTTTTCTACCATAAATTGGCTAACCAAAAAGTCGGGAGCAATAATGACCCGCAAACACGGTTAAAGCCGGGATAAGTGAAAGCAAGTGCCTGTTTGTTACACCTCTTGCTTTCTGTTTAAAAGATAAAGGTGTCCGTCACTGCGTGCCAGACGATTTTATAAAACCACTGACTCTTTAAATCGTCGTGAGACCTGTCGAACGACACCGCTCGCACTTTTGGAGAGATAGTATTGGGGCGTCGCGGCCAGTACCAGTTTTGCCCCTGGCCGTCGCGGCCAGTATCAGTTTTGCCCCTGGCCGTCGCGGCGAGTATCAGTTTTGCCCCTGGCCGTCGCGGCGAGTAGCAGTTTTGTCCCTGGCCGTGACGGCGAGTATCAGTTTTGCCCCTGGCCGTCGCGGCGAGTATCAGTTTTGCCCCTGGTCGTGACGGCGAGTATCAGTTTTGCCCCTGGGCGTAGCGTCGAGTATCAGTTTTGCCCCTGGCCGTCGCGGCCAGTACCAGTTTTGCCCCTGGCCGTGACGGCGAGTACCAGTTTTGCCCCTGGTCGTCCTGGGTGTCTTGACCATCGTTTGATCTACCGCAAATTATCACCATCCCCAACCATCCCTACCAATGCAACCATCACTATCCACCACCAAACCAAACAAGGTCCCTCTCGCATAAACGAGAGGGACCAATTAAAAGATCTATCCAGCAAAACTAGACCATGCGGCGTTTCTTCCTGCAATCGTACCGGTAACGAAAGCGGCTGTAATATTGTAACCACCAGTATAGCCGTTGATATCCAGTAACTCGCCACAAAAGTATAGGCCGGTCATTAAACGTGATTCCATTGTTGACGGGTTCACTTCCTTAGTAGACACGCCCCCTCCCGTTACAAAACCTTTTTCAATCGGTTGGGACTCGTAAGCCGTGATAGGGAAGGCTTGGATGAAGTCGAACAGACGCTCAACTTCCGCATGCACCAATTGCTTGTATGGTGTTGTTGGCTCTAATTCTGCGGAGACTAACAGTTGGGTCGCCATTGCTTCGGGCATCCACTGTTTCAGAACCGTCATCAATTGTTTCTCGCGCATCTCTTCAGCGACAGCTTTCATCGCGTCACGCGTTTCGTTAGGCACAAAGTTAATGCTCAAGTAAGCCGTCTTGAAACCAGTGTGGTGCAAATACTGATTCACATGGCCACTACAACGTAGAATTGCCGGACCAGAATAACCAAAGTGAGTAAAAATCATGTCCATTTGGTGAACGGTTAGAGGAGCTATTTTGTCATGGGTGAGGGTGTGGGCGTTTTCAGCAGGCGAACCTTTTAGCTGCGTGTCCCATAGTGTGACCGCCACATCGCGTAAGGAAATGCCGCGCAATGCCTTTGATACGATGAAATCATCACTCGACAATAAAGGGGCTTCCGTCGGGTACAAACGTTCGATTGTGTGACCAGCTGAACGTGCCCAGGCATAAGCGTCGCCCTCAGCGCCAGTTCGTGGGTAAGCCCGACCACCTGCAGCCAAGACCACCGAAGGGGCGGTAATTGTTTCACCCGCTCGCGTTAGGACGCCTATTACACGGCCTTCTTCGTAAAGCACCGCATCCACCGGATCTTTCAGGCGGACAATCACACCCAGTTTATTCATAGCATCAACCAAAGTCCCTAGTATCGTGCGGGCCGAGTCGGTCACAGGGAACATTCGGCCGTGATCTTCTTCCTTCAGTTCAATTCCGCGCGCTTCGAAGAAGGCGATGATGTCCTCCTGGTCAAACTGGTTCAATGCACTATAAAGAAACTTGCCGTTGCCGGGAATATGCTTAATTAATTCCTCGCGCGTGGTGCGGTTGGTGACGTTACAACGCCCGCCGCCCGATAACAACAACTTGCGGCCTAATTTTGGGTTTTTGTCGATGACCAAAACGCGTACACCTTGTTCAGCTGCGTTAATCGCCGCCATCAAGCCGCTCGAGCCGCCTCCAACGACGATTACATCGTAATTATATTCCTGAGTAGTAGACATGCGTCTCCCCTTTCTATTAAAAAATCAGGGCTCAAAATAGCCCACCAACTATCAAAGAAACAAAAGAAAAGCGCCAGGCCCAGCAATTGGGCGGCGCCGTCGCAAATACTAATATATCGGGGGATTAGAAAGCTCACCAGTCACGAGTTTTCGTGAAAAGCTCACTGTCAAACCGGATCTACTGATTGCGGTCGTAATTATCAAAATGTAAACTTGTGCGAGACGATAACATCCGTGTAAATTGATAGCCCAGTTCGAAATCGACCATGCCGTGTATAATGGTGCCAATACCGACTAAAACGAATAACGTATACAAGAAATTCCCATCGAGATTCTGTTGACCAAAAGCTGTCATGAAATAGACGACGCCAACTTCGGCTAGGCCGTGAATCACATTCACGAAGAAACTAAATATCTGACGTTTCCAAAGATTACCTAACATACCGCGTGAGCGCTCCAAATAAATGGCTCCCGCCGTCGCGAATAGAGTATGCGAAAGGGCACGAAAGACAATAATAATTGGGAAGCCAGCCATCAGAAAACCAAGGGTTGTCCCGAAGGCAACTGCTAAAGCCACTAAAGGTGACAAAAACATCGCCATCACAATCGGAATATGACTGCCTAATGTATAGGAAGCCGGGCCAATCACGATTTTAATCGGCATCACCATAGGAATGAGAATCCCAACAGCTGTCAAAATGGCTGCACTCGTCAACTGTAAAGTTCTCGACGACGATTTAGAATAAGATTTTACCAAGAGAACACCTCTTTCACACAAAATTCAACTTGTTTACAAAATTATAGCGATTTGTTTGACGCTTGTAAATAGTGACGACCTAAAATGAGTAAACAAGTGGAAAGGAGCAAATCAAACCAGCCCCGACCCGACCTCCCACCATCTACTCCCGCAATCGCACCACTTCCAATCAAGCGCATAGCCCAGCCAAGACGCCACCAAACCATCAATCAAACAACACGCCCCTATCTAATGACGCAAAAGAAAACCAGCCGCCCTTAAAGCACGCAAAATCCCCGCAAACTGCGCCTCAGAATCACACTCAATCGTATGGATATGAACGCCATCAGACAACACAGATAAATCCCGTGCCGAATGCTCAGCCATCTGATCACAATAAAACTCAACATCCGCATAGGACTTGATATTCAAAGGAGCCGTCAATAAGCCATACACCGGATGCTCCACTTGAACATCCAACACCTCGCCACCATGCTGAACAATCACATTAAACTCAGTCTCAGACAACTCAGGCTCATGCACACTCACTACCTTACTGACAAACCGCTCATTCACCACCTGATCATGAGCCGCCAACACATACCCACGACTCGTTGCTTCAATATCATGATCACTCGCACGTAATAAAGCAATATCACCAACAATAACCTGACGACTGACACCAAAACGCTCAGCCAAACGTGAAGCTGACACAGCTTCCAACGAATTCTCAAGCACCGTCAAAATCTTGACTCGCCTCTGATCTCCATTCATAATTCAGTCTCCTAATATATACTCTATCTATTAGTATATCATGCACACACCCCAAAAAAATATAATGTTTTAATTAAATCAGCGATAAAGGTATAATAAATACATCAAAAGGAGGCAAAGCATGAACAAACGACTAGTCACACTCATACTCATCCTGTCACTACACTTATTTGGGAACAATAGGGCCCTAGAAAACCCGGGTCACACCAATAACCCCAGCAACCTCCCAATCGCAGCAGCTCAAGAAGAAACACCCGTTGACACACTACCGCCCAGCCTTATGGGCCTACCGGCCCGAGAAGCCCAAGCGCCTTGGCAAGGAACAGACGGGGAGCTCGTCTTGCGCTCAGTTGGCGACGTCTTAATCCATGACCGCGTCAGCTGGTTAGCCGACATTGATTCGCCCGTTTATCAAGCATCTTTGGCTAACTTGCAAAAAGAGGGCTTGATCACTCAAGACGGAGACGTCCTAGGGGGCGAAAGCATCGATTTTAACCTGGATTCTGACCAATTTGACTTTCTACCCATGTTAGCAAGAATCGCGCCTTACATGAGCTATGCGGACGTTACGATCGCTAACTTAGAAGTCATTGCAGCCTATCCAGACTTGCCGGTCTCAGGTTATCCTCAATTCAATGCGCCGGCCAGTATTTTGGAAGCACTCAAGAAGATAGGCGTTGATATTGTATCGAATGGCAGTAACCATACACTTGACTGGTTGAGCGAAGGCGCGCATGCCTCAATCAAGTATTTAAAAGCCGCCGACTTGATGTATACCGGATCCTACGATAGCTTGGAAGATTTCCAAACGCCGCGTATCATTGAAGCTAATGGTATTTCACTCGGCTTTCTGACCTATTCTTATGGTACAAACGGCATCCCGGTGCCAACCGGTGAAGACTATTTAATCAGCCTCGTTGATCTGCCAACGATGTTAGCCGAAGTCGAATGGCTCAAACCCCAAGTCGATGCGGTGGTCGTGACGCTACAATTAGGTCCAGAATACGGCACGATGCCAGATGATGAACAATTATACGTCTTTCAAGCCTTGGCCGATGCTGGCGTTAAGTTAATTTTAGGCGGACACCCGCATGTCTTGCAGCCAGTTGCCTGGTTCAATGACCAAGAAACGTTCGCGATTTATTCTCAAGCTAGCTTTTTAAGTGGCCAAAGAGAACTGGATAATAAACAAGGTGGCATCACTGAAGTAACCTTCAAGCGGAATGAAGACGGCGAAGTCTATGTCACTGAACCTAAATTTATGCCAATCTTTATGTTAGGAATTGAAGGAGAGAAGCAGTACGAAACTGTGCCGATGGCTGACTATGAGTCGATGGCAATCCCGGATGGCGCGCTATGGTATAGCAGCTTAGAAGAACATATGGCCACTTTGACAGAGGCTTTCGACTTTGTCTCTCATTTGGAGACCGAGTGGACACTGGAAGCCAGCAATACCTTTCGCTAAACTTAGCCCGTTTTTCTTTTTGAAAAACGGGCTAAGTTGAGTCATATTTTGGTATGAAAAGGAAGCTGGAAATGCTATAATAGGCCATGCTGTTTATTTAGAGGCGTCTCATAAATTATTAATATAAAAAGTTCTCAGAACTTGTTGACAAATCTTGGGATTAGACGTATTATAAATAGCGGTATTGTTTGCCCCACTGTTGAGCCCCGGAAACTCAAAAGTATTGTCAAACAACTAGATTTTTAAATGGAGGAAATTAACGTGCGTCAAACATATATGGCTAAGAAAAACGAAGTTGAACGTAACTGGGTAATCCTAGATGCGACAGATATCCCATTGGGTCGTCTTTCAACTGTTGTCGCTTCAATTCTACGTGGCAAAAATAAACCTACTTACACACCTCATATCGATACTGGTGATTTCGTAATTGTAATCAACGCTGATAAAATTGCCTTAACAGGTAACAAAGCTGAAGATAAATTATACTACCGCTACTCTGGCTACCAAGGTGGACTAAAATCTACTAAAGCTGGTGACATGAGAGAGAAAAATTCACGTCGCTTAATCGAACTATCTGTTAAAGGTATGTTACCTGCGAACCGTTTAGGTCGCAAACAATTCACTAAATTACATGTCTATGGTGGAGCTGAGCATGATCATACTGCTCAACAACCAACATTATTAGACATTAATTCATTAATTTAAGGAGGGAAATCATTTTGGCTAAAGCTCAATACTTAGGTACAGGTCGTCGTAAAAACTCAACTGCTCGTGTACGTTTAGTGCCAGGAACAGGCGCATTCACAATTAATGGTAAAACATTAGAAGAATACGTACCATTCCCTCACTTACACGAAGTAATCAAACAACCATTCAACGCTACTGAAACTTTAGGATCATACGATGTGATCGTTAACGTTAACGGTGGAGGTTTCTCAGGTCAATCAGGTGCAATCCGTCATGGTATCGCACGTGCGTTATTAAACGTTGATCCTGATTTCCGTTCAGCTTTAAAAGCTGCTGGTTTATTAACTCGTGACCCACGTATGGTGGAACGTAAAAAACCAGGTCTTAAGAAAGCCCGTAAAGCTTCACAATTCTCAAAACGTTAATATTGGATTCGTTGCGAATTTATTCGCTTACGAAGACACTATGGGACGGAGATTTCGAAGAAATCGAGTACCAATCATTTTCAAAAACAAGGCACTTTCCTTTATTGGAAGGTGTCTTTTTTTTATAAAAGTATATATTAATCGTATGCTAAATCGAAATAGTGTACCATTGTATTGATAATAATCTGTATTAAAAGGGGAGAGTAGTTTGGGGTCAAGAATAATGCATTTAATCATTACGGATAGAATTGCGAAAAATTAGTGATTAAAGACAGAACAATGTTTCTACTAGGAGGAATCGCTCCTGACGCAGGGAATTCTAAAGATTCATCCCACTTTTTCAGAGGAAGTCACTTAGATTTCACGAGAGATATTGATTATCGAGAATTCCTTATTAAGTATAAATCTATCAAGGAAAGTCCTTAGATATTGGGATACTATACGCACTTAATTGCTGATGATCTTTGGTTACAAGGATTTTATGTGCCTTGGCTAAAGAATCGAATCGAGTCAGATAAAGCAGTAGCAGAAGCCTATTATAATGATTTCAGTTTATTGAACGGAAAATTATTAGCATACTATGGTTATAAAGAAGAGTTTAGAAAATCATTGATTATTCCACCAGGTATTCCTGATATTGAGGAAGTACCGAAGGAAAACATACAAAAGTTACTTCCGTATGTTCTAGAAGATATGAACTATGAAGTAGATGCTATAAACGAAAAAATGAAAGTATTTAGTTTAGAACAGATAATTGGATATATTGAGACTTCGATTGATAAGGGGGTAGTGTATATAGAGCATCTATTAAACTAATACCGTTTGTGAGACTTAAATTAAGTGGGTTCAATGAATCAGAAGATATACGCAAAAAAGTAAAGGGCTACTATATTAAAAAGAGAATAAAGGTAAATAGAATGTGGAATAATTAACAGTATCTCTTGGACACTTTACTTGCAAAAGACTACTTTTTTAATTAACCTTACCTTAAATAAACTGTTAAACTGAAAGGGGCTTTTCTATGAAACTTGCAGAAGCATTACTCTTAAGGCGAGATCTGGAAGCAAAGTTAACGGCATTGAAACAAGAAGTTTTATCAAACGCTTTGATTCAAGAAGGGGACTCATTGGATATCAGTCTGGAAGAATTGCTTCAGGATTATCAAAAAACTAATGAAGAATTTTCCCAATTAGTTGTAAAAATCAATCAACGAAATTCCTCAGCTGCCTTGTATGATGCAGATAAATTAATTGTTGAGGCGTTGGAGGAAAGAGAATCGTTAAGAAGGCAGCATGGGCTTTTTAACGAGACGATTGAAGCTGCCAATGATATTCGACGTTTTGGACGAAATGAAATTCGAATGGTGCGAACCGTGGATACAAAGAAATTAACGAAAGAAATGAATGAAGTCTCTAAGAAATTGCGGGAACTAGACGGAAAAATTCAACAAACAAATTGGTTGGTTGATCTATAAGCTAAGCTGTTGGGTGGGAATCAAAGGCGAGCACACAGCCCGTACAGGCTTTAATGTACACCTATGAGGTTTGGCAGAAACCTTAAATCAACAATGACTGCTAAACAATGACATCAGAAACAATAAATAATTAAAAATTAATTACCATGTGCTGATTTGATGATGGTAGGGAAATACCCCTTGATCTTGTATCAAGGGGTATTAAGATTTTTATTGTATGAGATACCTTAAATGCAATAAACCTGGTCACTCTGTTGATGCTGTAAGAGTGTTACTCACACTATTAATTTACGTTATAGTATTTATCAAATAAGAATTATTCAGTAGACATGACGTGGAATCTTGAAGGAAGTGGATAACTTTACACCATAGAAAAACATGCTCGAAGTAGGCAGAAAGTCTGACATGAACCGGCAGTCACTCAATAGGCTCTATTCAAATACCGTGACTGCTACACTGTTTAACCTACATCGGCTATCTTTAGGTGTAGGTTATTAAGATTACTATTACAAAACAAATACAAATAAATAATTAGGCGTTCGATCACGAACAGATAATAAAAAAGTCGCTTGAAGATTATTTATAAACTGGGAAACTAATGCTTGATCAGAATAAACTTAAGTTTAGCTATCAAAGATGGCATGTGTTAAGCAGTAGAAAAGCGTTAACTTATTTAGAAAGTAATGTGTCATACTATCTTTGCCATAGCATAGAAAATTCAATTTCTTCGGTAGTTCCATCGATGTTTTCTGATAGCAACCTAAAACCTTCTCTTTTATAAAATTTTATCGCTCGTTCATTTTTTTGATAAACATTCAATGATAGGGTGTTTTTCATTGATTTGATATGATTCAACAGTTTTCTTCCAATTCCCTTAGATTGTGAAGTAGATTTAACAAAAAGACCTGCTATATAATTATCAATAATTCCAGCAAAGCCAATAATATCTCCGTTTTGGTCAAAAACATACAACTCGGATTGGGCTAGCATTTTTTTTACTGCCTCAAACTGTGCTATCCAATAATTTTCAGAAATAAAGTGATGAGCTTCAGTGTTAACTTCAAGCCAAATTTGTGCAACAGCATCAAGATCATCACTTGAAAATCTTCTGATCATTTTATATCGCCTCCCATTTAACTATTAATCTTAAATGTAATTATACATTATTAACTTAGTCTTTAGTTGGAAGAGTTAAACTGTTTGCTTTTATTTTGGCAAGCGTATCGGCGGCAAGGACAACGTATCTATAGTTAGAATAGCTGCGCTTTGCCAGGAGTTGGTATAAAATAAACTTACGGGAAGGTTCATTTTTATTGTGAATTTGTCACTACGAAAATATTAGGAAAAGATATAGAATGAATGGTCGGTTATTTGTTTAATCATATGATGGGGTCATGGATTTATAACATATTTCACACTGATCTGTTTTCTTTTGCCTTTCTATTGTTAGCCATCGTTTTAGTAAATCAAACTTTGCTGGCAATCGCCTTAATCTGGTCGGCCCATATTGGACTTGATCGACTGCTTGGCTTTGGCTTAAAGTATCCAACGGAATTTAAAGACACCCATTTGAATCGTGTTTAACTAAGAAAAAAACATCTTTAAACACCGGCGGTTTCAATTACTCATCCACAGAAATCGCTTAAGTTATAAAAATAAGTTGTCTAAAAACAAGTAAACGGCAATAAAACTTTCAGCAGAATCGAGAGAAATTATGAGGTTATAGTTGAAACCATGAGTTGAGATAGAAAAAATAACATTTTAGTGCAAATAAAGCACTTTATTTTTACGAAAGTATATACAAATTTTAGAGAATGCGATGCATAGTGGGCAAACAAATTGATATTCAGTCTCTAAATGGCGACTTACCAATGTGATTTAGTGATTTCATCGAACACTAACTATAATAACGTTAAAGTAATTATTTTTATGTAAAATGTAAGCGTATCATTTAGTGTCATGAATGTGCTATAATTGTCATAGAATTGGTAACGGATACATACGCATTCTGTTAAGATTAATCTATCTTATGGCATTGGAAAATGTCAAATTTTAGGAGGGTTTTTTATGAGAAAGTTTTGGGCAAAAAGTTGTTTGGCATTAGTACTTAGTGCTGCTATGGTGTCATCGGCTTCTTCTTTAGTCAAAGTTAGTGCTGAAGAGGGGAAAGTCATCAATATCTATTCTTGGAATACAGAATTTAGAGACCGTGTGACAGCAGTTTATTCTAAAGTAGAGAGTACTTCAAGTGATGGAACTGTTACAACCTTAACGGACGGAACAGAAATTCATTGGATCATTAATCCGAATCAAGATGGTGTGTATCAGCAAAAACTAGATGAGGCATTAATCAGACAAGTGGATGCTTCTGGAGACGACAAAGTAGACATCTTCTTATCGGAAACAGACTATGTTAACAAATATATTGATGAAGTCGTCGATGTTGCTGTGCCTTTAACAGAATTAGGAATTGACCCTGAGAGTGACTTAGCAGACCAATTCGAATTTGCAAAAACGACTCCTTCAGATCAAAGTGGTGTCCAAAGAGGTTCAACTTGGCAAGGTACACCAGGTCTTTTAGTTTATCGTCGTGATATTGCTTTAGAAGTATTTGGAACAGATGATCCAGCAGAAATCGCTAAAAAGACTGAAAACTGGGAAGTCTTGAAAGAAACAGCAGAAGAATTAAAAGAAAAAGGCTATCACGTCTTCTCATCTTATGCAGATACCTTCCGACTTTATGGAAATGCGATTGAAAACCCATGGGTAGAAAAAGATTCAACAGTGATTACCGTTGATCAGAAAATTGTTGATTGGGTCAACGATTCTAAAGAGTGGTTGGACGCAGGTTACTTCGACGAAACAGTCAAAGGCCAATGGAATGATGACTGGAACAAAGCAATGGGATCTCAATCTAAATCATTTGGTTTCCTATTCCCTGCTTGGGGAATTGACTTTGTCTTAAAACCAAACTGGGATGGAGATGAAGGTTCTTGGGCAGTTACAACACCTCCTCAAGAATATAACTGGGGTGGATCATATATTCATGCTGCAAGAGGCACAGATAATTTAGAGCACGCCAAAGAAATCATTCTTGAGTTAACTGCTAATAAAGATAATTTAATGACGATTTCTAAAGAGTACTTAGACTTTACAAACACTATCACTGGTATGCGAGAAGCCAGCGCTGATGATTCATTCGGTTCTGAATTCTTAGGTGGGCAAAACCCCTTCACATACTTTACACCCGTTGCAGAGAATATCAAAGTGGCACCTTTATCAGCTTATGATCAAGCTTGTGTAGAATTAATTCAGAATGCATTTGGCGATTACTTCCAAGGACAAGTTACGTTTGATGAAGCAAAAGCCAACTTTGAAACGGCAGTGAAAGAGCGCCATCCAGAAATTACAGAAGTTGCCTGGCCAGAATAGTATAATCCAATAACCAAAATATTAAAGCGAAGTAAGCAGTGATTTATTTGCTTCACTTCGCTTTATTTCTTGAAGGAGAATAAATATGAAACGAAGCAAGCGATCAGTCGACTATTCAAGATGGGGGTATATTTTTATTATCCCATTCTTTATTATATATTTTATTTTTTCATTTATTCCACTCTTAGATACTTTTCGATTTAGTTTTTTTGAGTATTTTAGTTCAGGCCTACGTCAAATTGGTCCGAATTTTGTTGGTTTAGATAACTATAAGGCGTTACTAGACTCAGATATGTTGCGCTACGCGGGCAATACGATGGTGCTTTGGTCTTTAGGTTTCATCCCGCAAATGGTGGTAGCGATGCTTTTAGCATTATGGTTTACAGATAAACGTACAAAAATCACCGGCTTACAATTTTTTAAAGTAGTGATGTATTTACCCAACTTAATTATGGCTTCAGCATTCGCGATGATGTTTTTTGCTTTATTTTCAACGAATGGTCCTGTTAACTCTATTTTGATAAATTTAGGTTGGATTACAGATAAGATTGATTTTTTAGGCACGCCTTTTGGAACAAGAGCAATGATTGCTTTTATGAACTTCCTCATGTGGTTTGGTAATACGGCGATATTACTAATGGCCGCAATTTTAGGAATCAATGAAGAAATCTTTGAATCCGCAGAAATGGATGGATGTACACCATTACAGAAGTTTACTAACATTACCTTACCTTTGATTCGTCCGATTCTTACCTATACATTAATTACCTCAATTATTGGTGGCTTGCAAATGTTTGACGTGCCCCAAATATTAACTAATGGACAAGGTTCACCAAATAGAACGTCGATGACTTTAATCATGTTTCTTAATAGTCATTTGAAGAGTCGTAACTATGGAATGGCGGGAGCTTTATCTGTCTACCTATTTATTGTAAGTGGTATTCTGTGTTATTTTGTATATAAAATGTTAGAAGACCGCGATCCTACAGGGATGATGCGTGAGAAAGCAAAGAGAAGTCGAAAAAAGGGAGTGAAAACAAATGAAATCTAAACAATCACTTTATACTATTATTAAATATGTTGTGCTAATATTCTTGTCGATTCTATGTTTATTTTCCTTTTATATTCTCCTGATTAATTCAACTCGTTCTCATGCAGAGTTACAAAAAGGCTTCTCAGCTTTACCCGGCACACACTTTATAGAGAACCTGCGCAAAGTTGCAACGGACGGAACCTTCCCAATGTTTAGAGGAATTGCGAACAGTATTTGGGTTTCTACAGCTGTAGCTGTGCTTTGTACTTATTTCTCAGCTTTGACTGCCTACGGAATTTATCGGTATGATTTTAGATTGAAAAAAGGTGCTTTTACTTTTATTATGGCAATTTTGGTGATGCCAACTCAAGTCACCGCTATGGGATTCTTACGTTTAGTCACCAATTTAAATATGGATGACACCTTATGGCCGCTAATCATCCCATCGATTGCTTCACCTGCTGTATTCTATTTTATGTTTAGTTACTTAAGAGCGACTTTATCGCTTTCGATTGTCGAAGCAGCACGGATTGACGGTTGTGGCGAGTTTGCGATTTTTAATCGAATTGTCTTACCAATTATGAAGCCGGCAATTGCAGTACAAGCCATATTCGTCTTTGTAGGCGCATGGAATAATTATTTTATTCCGGCTTTAATTATTAATTCGAAAGATAAAATGACAGTACCTGTTCTGATTGCTACACTGCGTGGCGCTGACTTTATGAATTTTGATATGGCGAAAGTTTATATGATGATTGTGGTTGCTATCATTCCGATTGTTGTTGTGTATTTATTATTATCGAAATATATCATTGCTGGTGTGACGCTCGGAAGTGTGAAAGAATAACGTGTTGAGTAAAGAAAGTCACTGAGTCAGCATGACCTATTATAAAGGATCGAAATATTCTGATGCTATCTGGCTATTCTAAAGTTTACTGACCAAATAATATAAATTTAACAAAGTATTATGGATATATTGATGATATGATATAGAAGGATAAGCAAATTAGGTTAAAGCCGTAAATTGAGGTGTGTATTATTGGGACCATTAAACGATAATTGGATCATTGAATCAGATTTTTCTGAATTGGGTATGAAACATCGCAAGTTATCAGAAGAATATTTATTCTATAAAGCTGTAGCTGAAGGCAACCTTAGTATGATTGATAAAAATTTCAAAGAGGAAAAGTTTATTGAATCAAAAGGGGTGGGCAAGCTATCCAAAAATCATGTTGTGAATATTAAATATCATTTTGTGATTACAACAGCATTGATTACCAGATTTTGCAGTGGTGCTGGAATGGAAATAGAAAGAGCTTTTCGCTTAAGTGATTACTACATTCAAAAATTGGATCATTTGCATACATTTGAGGAAGTACATCGTCTCCATCAGGAAATGGTGTTGGATTTCACGAATAAAATGCGTATCATCAAAATTAGTGATACAGCATCAAAGCATGTGACTGAAAGTAAAAACTATATTTATGCACATATCCAGGAGCGCATGCTAGTGGAAGATATCGCGTTGGAGTTAAATATAAATGCAAGTTATCTTTCGAGATTGTTTAAAGCTGAGATGGGCCTACCTATTAGTAAGTATATTAATCAACAGAAAATCAGGTTAGCGATGAATTTGTTGAGGTATTCAGATGAAACAGTGTTGGATATTGCTAATAAATTTTCTTTTTCTTCACAAAGCCATTTTATTAAACATTTTAAAGAGTTTGTTGGGATTACTCCTAAGAAATTTAGAGATAAATACTATATGACATTAGAACAATAAATAGACTAGATCATCTTTTTAGATGATTTATGTATCAGTAAGTGGAGGAAGGAAATGACAAATACAAATAATGTCAATGAGTTAGTTCAACTGATTAATATAAAAGACGGTATCATTGGTGAAAAAAGACAGCGGCCGGTAATGTCTCAATTATTGAGAACCGCGGCAGCAGAGAGCATCGTTCTACTAGAAAATAACGGTGTATTACCTTTGAAATCAGACAGTAAGGTTTCGGTTTTCGGTCGGAGTCAATTGGATTATTTTTATGTAGGCTATGGTTCTGGAGGGGAAGTAAATCCTCCTTACGTTGTTAATATGCTAGAAGGACTTAAGCAAAAAAGCGTTCAACTCTATCAACCCTTGGTTGAAGTCTATGAAGACTATTCACGTCATCATCAAGTTGATGATGGTGTTTGGGGACAATGGCCACGTTTCTTAGAAGAAATGCCAGTATCTGATGAATTAATCACCCAAGTACGCGAGCACTCTGATGTCGCTATTTTGGTAATTGGTCGGGCTGCTGGTGAAGACAGAGAGAACATTTTAGAAGCAGGAAGTTATTACTTAACCGAAAAAGAGGAAGCACTCATTAAGAAAGTCACGACGCAATTTGAAAAAGTGGTCTTGATCATCAACAGCGGGAATGTGATCGACCTAGCTTGGACACAAGTCTATAACTTTTCAGCTATTTTATTTGCGTGGCAAGGTGGCATGGAAAGCGGGCATGCAATTGCTGACATTCTGCTAGGAGATGTGAATCCGTCTGCAAAATTACCGGATACCATCGCACGTCATTATGAAGATTATCCAAGTGCCAAGCAATTTGGTCATGAAGAATTTGTGGAATACGTTGAGGATATTTATGTTGGTTATCGTTATTTCGAAACCTTCCATCCAGAAAAAATCCTCTATCCTTTTGGCTATGGACTGAGTTATACGGAATTTGAAATAGAATCCAATTTCAGCCTAGAAGGGCCGCAGGTCACCCTTCAAACTAGCGTGACAAACATTGGAAAAGTTGCTGGAAAGCAAGTTGTTCAAGTGTATTATCAAGCGCCACAAGGTCAATTGGGTAAACCAAGTCGAAATTTAATTCGCTTTGCTAAAACGATTTTACTTGACCCCAATACGACGCAAGAGATTGAATTTACTTTTGACTTGAATGAATTAGCTTCCTACGACGATCGGGGGATAACCGGTCACCCCTTCAGTTATGTGTTAGAAGCAGGGGATTATCACTTCTTTGTGGGGACTGGTTTGGACAACTTAGAAGCAGTTGACTCTTATTACTTGGAAAATTTAGTTCTTGTGGAAAATTTAAGTCAAATTTCAGCTCCAGTTGAAAAATTTGATCGCTTAGTGGCTGAAGTAAAAGATGGAAAATTAGTTGAAAGCTACCAGCCGGTCACACTGCAACATATTTCGGTTAAGGAAAGAATTGATCAAGAATTAGAAACGCTATCTGAAGTAGAAGACCAGCAGGTCTTTTTAGATACTGGTAAAACAATGTCAGAAATCATTCAATCATTATCCGCTATAGAATTAGATGCAATCACCCGCGGTGAAGGCAAGATGAATAGTCCGTTTGGTCCGAAAGGGAATGCGGGCATGCTTGGTGGAACGATTGAGTCTCTTCGAGATAAAGGCATTCCATCAGTCATTACGACCGATGGTCCTGCTGGCATTCGCCTCAATTATTACGCGTCCTTATTACCGTGCGGCACCGCTTTGGCTAGTACTTGGGATTTGGCTTTAATTCAACGAATTGGAGAAGAGTTTGGAAAAGAACTAGTTGAACTGGGCTCTGATATTATTCTTGCACCAGGTATGAATATTCATCGCAATCCCTTAGGTGGACGCAATTTTGAGTATTTCTCTGAAGATCCTTATTTGACAGGGAAAATGGCTGCGAGTTATGTCAAAGGAGTACAAAGTCATAATGTATCGACTTGTCCGAAACATTTTGCATGCAATAATCAAGAGACCAACCGAAATTATAATGATTCTAGAATATCAGAAAGAGCCTTGAGGGAAATCTATTTGAAGCCTTTTGAAATTTGTGTCAAAGAATCTCAACCTCATGCCATTATGACCGCTTATAATAAGATTAATGGTGTATGGGCTCATTATCATTATGACTTAGTGACCGAAGTCTTAAGAAAAGAATGGGACTTTCAAGGTTGTATTATGACGGATTGGTGGATGCGTATGGCAAGCGATCCGAACTGTCCACAGATTGAAAACAATGCCTACCGTGTGAGAGCTCAAGTCGATATCTTAATGCCTGGTGGTCAATCATTTGAAATAAAGGAATCAGATTCGTCACTTATTCAATCCTTAAATCATCCTGATGGACTGACATTAAAAGAGGCTCAACGCTCGGCACTCAATGTACTGAAATTAATTCAAAAAATTAAAGGATAAACGTTAGAGAGGGGCTTTGTTGCTCCTCTTTTTTGCGTGATTATTTTGGTTAAAGTTTATTGCTAGTTGATTAAAAGATAAACATCTTTATTTCTTCGATTACTTTATTCTAGAAAAATTAAGATGGGAGAGCTAGTTGTCGTATTTTGGCAGGGGAGAAATGCGCGTTTTATTAATAAATAATGAGAATTCAAGCCACTAAGTGAAGACTTAATAAAAAATTAGAATATACGTTGCCTTTGTGAACTTTATCGTTTAAAGTTGAACAGTATGGCAATAAATGCTTGCTATCAGTCGCATTTTAATGAAAAATATTGTGAAGCGATTTAAGGAGAAAATAAATGAATATTGCAATGGATTTGCTAATGATGTTAGGTGGAGTCGCTGTTTTCATGTTTGGTATGAAACAGATGAGTTCAGGATTAGAACAAGGGGCTGGCACAAGAATCCGTGGCATCTTTAAGAAGATGAACCGAAATAGAATGATGAACTATGGGATTGGAATTGGGGCAACTGCTCTGGTTCAATCGTCATCAGCAACGTCAATTATGTCAGTTGGATTGGCTCACGCGAAAATTATTTCTGTAAAACAAGGTGCAGGTTTCATCTTAGGAGCAAAAGTCGGAACAACCGCATCGGCTTATATCTTTGCTTTGTCAGGGCTTAGCAAGGGCGGCTTTTCAATTAGTGCGTTGTTTGCTTCATTCGCTTTTATTGGTGTGATGATCATCTTCACGACCAGTAACATCACGTTGAATAAATCTGCCCCCTTCCTAATTGGTTTTGGGATGTTATTTATCGGGATGGAAGTTATGGAAATGGCAATTGGGGGCGCGGATTCTACATTAAGTGTTGAATTATCAAAAGTCTTCCAATATGACATTATGCAAAACCCTTTTATGTTAGTGATTTTAGGAATTTTATTTACATCCATTATCCAATCATCTTCAGCTGCAACGGGTGTTTTCATAGCATTCTTAGCCACGGGAGTTATTACTGATATTGATCAATCCTTTTTCTTAGTAATGGGTGCGAATATTGGTACTTGTAGTGATGGTATCATGGCCTCATTGACGACAAATGCTTATGGTAAACGAATCGCTTTATTCCACTTAATAACAAGTGTGATTGGTGCGATTGCCTTCTTATTTATTACGATCGCATTTAGACAGCCGATTGTAGATTTTTTTAATGGCATGTTTCCAAATAATCCTTCATTTAGTTTAGCGACGTTTAACTTGATTTATAACACCATTTATACGTTACCTCTCCTGCTATTCCTAGACCCATTAGTTAACATGGTGACAGGCATGGTGAAGGATAAGGATCAAGAATTGGAAGAATTATCGTTTATCGATGAAAGTTCTTTACAGACGCCATCAGTTGCGATTGAACAAGCGTTGAAAGAAATGTACGCAATGGCAATCCTTGCGAAAGAAAACATTGACTGTGCCTACGAGGCTTTAATCAATGAAGATTTGACCGACAGTAAAAAAATTAAAGATAATGAATATCGAATTAACTTTTTAACCACTAAATTAACCAGTTTCTTTATCAAAATATCATCAGTTAACTCGAATGCGGATGATGAAATGCTGATTGGTGGTTTACACCACGTGGCAAACGATATTGAGCGTCTAGGAGACTACGCGGTCCTCTTGTTAGATGAAACTCAATACATGAAGGAAAATAATATTAGGTTCTTAGAAGAAACTAAAGAAGAGCTGAACGAAATTTACGAGCGTATTAGTCACATGTTTGGATTAGGTTTTGATGCCTTTTCTAATCGTGAAACTGAAAACTTCAGTAAAATCGCTAGACTTCACTTGAAAACTAAGAAATTAATTGCTGCATCTCGTGATGAACATGTGGCGCGTTTAAGTTCAGAGCTTTATCCAGTTGAAGTGTCTAAGAGTGTGTATTCGACGCTATTCTCATTACAGAGAATTTCGGATCACTTGGTTAACGTTGCCTACTCAATTAGATCAACAACCGGTAGTAGAACTGAAGCAATGCAAGCCGTTGAAAACGAGAAGAGAATTTCTGAACGTTAGATTTAATCTGACGGCTAGTGACTAAAAATGTAGAAAGTGACTAGTTTGCTGTTTGGCGTCAGGTAAGTGTTCTGAAAGGTTCAGCAAATTTATAATAGAAATGTTAACGGCAAGCACTTTCTCATTGCGAGGAAGTGTTTTTGCTTGAATTAAACGTGGTGGAATTCGGTTATCGCTTTAAGTAGTCGATGTCCAGATTGTCTATCAATTAAAAATTAATTTATCATTAATTTTTATGTAGTTTTAATACACTGAAGAGTCGTGTTGCGGTATAATGTGGTGATTGATGAAACTACTTATTCCGCCGAGACTAAAGTAGACCGTTAATGAAGGTGGTGGAAAGAATGAATGCAAAAGAAAAAATGTTAGAAATTATCAAAAACAAGCAGTCGGGTGGCCGATCTAAGAACAAAACCGAGCCTAAGAATGATGCTAAATACATGCGAAAAGGACCGAAGATTTTCAATAAATAATCGGTGGTTCGATATGTTGTGGGGCTTAGGCCTCGTGATTATCCATTAAATATAATGCAAATTTCTAGACACTTTCATTAATTGGAGGTGTTTTTTTTGCATATAATAAATTTTCTAAAAGGAAAACCCCATCGACATACGAACGTGCGCTCGGTATTATGTGTTTAAATAGTTCACATTGTAATGTTGCAAAATTGATGATAACACAGGGGCGGACAAATTTATTCTAAAGATCATTTTAAAAAGGAGCATTTAAATGAATCTACTTTCATCTTATCAATTGGACGATTCTTTTATAAAGTTTTTGATTTATTTACCAGCCGA
This sequence comes from Fundicoccus sp. Sow4_D5, assembly GCF_052116365.1. Lineage (NCBI taxonomy): Bacteria > Bacillati > Bacillota > Bacilli > Lactobacillales > Aerococcaceae > Fundicoccus > Fundicoccus sp. Sow4_D5. Next base: position 52,880 of record NZ_JBQKLF010000005.1, read on the forward strand.
AGCACAAGAAACGGAAGGTCCGGTATTCAGATTTGAAGCAGAGTTTGTCATCTGGAAAAAAATTTACGTCGACGAATATAATACAGAATTAGATGACGATCAATATGACTTGGAGAGCGTTTCAGCAATGACGCTTGTTGGTCATACTGCTGATTTAGCCACTGATTACCTATACACTGCTGATGCAATTTCTGAGAGTGCGATTGAGAATTATGCATTTGCTAAAGGAATGTACGAACAATTACAGGATTCTGCCTTTCACGATGCAATTATTGAGGAAACTGGTATTGGGATTAATCGGTGGGCGACGTTCGAGGCTGTTTATATTAGTCAAGAATTAACACTAACTAGTGAAGAATTTCAAGCAGAAATATTCAATAATTTTATAATGAGATTAACAGAAACTTGGCGAGAGCTATTTAACAATGATGTCACACTCCTATCATTTAGTGAAAGGTTATACGTAACGGATGATCCAAATGCTCTGATTGAAGTAAAGGATGGCTATAAAAAAGCTGGTTTCTTTTCTGTCTTGCACAAGCAAAAAATGATTGAAGAGAATGTTTATAATAATCAAGGACTTAAGCTGAAAGATATTCTATCGCAGGATTTAGGTAACCAACTATTCAGTGAAGAATTTAAAAATGAAAAGTCACAACACTATAGCGGCGTCATCTTTAATCAAAGGATTTATGGTAGTCTTTGAGCAAGTTAAGCCTTTCCGTGGGAATCGTTCTAGTCACTTGTCGAAGAAGGTAAGAGGAGCAATCTTTTTCATTGTATATTCAGCATATAAAGGTATACTAAATGAGAGTATTAACTGACTGAAATAAGTTAATCATTAAGCAGACAAATGAATCAGATAAAAACTAGGAGATGACAACATGCATATTGAACACGTAGCCATTTGGGTAAAAGACCTTGAGAAAATGAGAGCGTTTTATGTGGATTATTTTAATGTCAGTAGCAGTGAATTATATTATAATCCGAAAACACAATTTCAATCGTACTTCTTGACCTTCGAGTCTGGTAGTCGCTTAGAGCTGATGACGAAAAAGTTTTTAGCTGGTCGTGCTGTGGATATCTTTGGTTATGCGCATTTAGCGATTGCTGTGGGCGGCAAGGTCGATGTTGATGCATTCGTAGAGAAGATGGTGTCTAAACAATATCCGTTATTGAATGGACCGCGCATGACGGGTGATGGCTATTATGAAGCAGTGGTTCAAGATCCTGAAGGCAATTTAATTGAACTGACGACTGACCTAGAATAATTAGTATATTGGAGCGATGATAATATGACAAAAGACTTTGACTATGAACAAATGCTGGCTGGTGAGCTGTATTCTGCCTTCGGTTTTCGACCAGAAAATAGGACGCAAGCTAGTAAAATGCTAGCCGATAAAATCAATCGAACACCGATTGAAAATCGGGAGGAAATAATTGACTTGGAGAAGGAATTATTTGGGAAAACCGGCGAGAATGTTTACGTTACGCCACCACTGTATGTTGATTATGGCAGACATATCGAGATTGGTAACCATTTCTATGCGAACATGGACTGTATTTTCTTAGATGTAAATAAAATTATATTCAAAGATCATGTAATGGTTGGCCCGCGCGTGAGCTTTTTTACGGCTGGGCATCCGACCGATGCCGAGGTTCGGATTCAAGACCTCGAGTTTGGTCTACCGATTGTGGTCGAGGATAATGTGTGGATAGGTGGTAACAGTACAATTCTTCCGGGCGTGACGATTGGCAAGAACGCAATTGTGGCAGCCGGTGCTGTGGTGACGAAAAGTGTGCCGGCCAATACAGTTGTGGCAGGAAATCCCGCTCGCGTGATGCGAGAAATCGGTGAAGAAGACAAGGTAAAATGGCAAGCAGCCAGAGCTGCTTACTTCAAAGGTAAAAATGCATAATCAGACACACTAGTATTTTAAGCAGCTAGGTGATAAGACGTTTATCACTTAGCTTTGTCTGTCTATTCTGCAGTTGAAAAGAGCGCTTCTCTAGAATAGATTTCGGTAAATGCGTATACTGTAGTAAAGAAATGAAGGAGGGATTTTATGACCAATTTGCATGACGTATTAAAAATGTTAAGAGGGCATAAGTGGGTCAATTTGACGCATGATGTGACGGCGGAGATTCCGATTTATCATACGTTTAATCCTTTGTCGCAGGGGATTATTTCGACTTTAGAGGATGGTCGTGTGGATTCGCGTGAGTATACGATTGGTACGTCGCATGGGACGCATATCGATGCACCTAAGCATTTCGCGGCTGGTACGCGTAGTTTGGAAGAGATTCCCCTTGAAGAGCGGGTGTTACCTTTATATGTCATTCATTTAGAAGATAAGGTCAAGGAAACTCCGGGCTATGCGGTTACCGTGGAAGATATCAAAGCCTTCGAATCAGAGTTCGGCGAGTTACCTGCAGGGAGTTTTGTGGCTTTCTCGAGTGGTTGGTACAAGCGTTTTTATGATTCAGCAGTGTTTAAAAATGTGGACGAGAGCGGCACGGAACATACGCCTGGTTGGTCAATTCCAGCGCTTGAATATTTAAGTCGTAAACGTGGTGTCACAGCGATTGGTCATGAAACCCTCAATACAGACAGTGGGGTAGAGGCGGCTGAGGCTGGTTTCTTAGATGCTGAATTATATTGGTTAGCAGAAAATAAATATCAGGTTGAGTTGATGGCTAACTTGGATCAAGTACCAGCAGTCGGGAGTATTATCTTTGTGACGGTTCCGCATATTCATGGAGCACCAGGTTTTACAGCAGAGGTCTTTGCGATTGTGCCAAATGTAGATTAATAGAAGTTATGAGCCAGCAGTTCATCTTGATTGGATGAACTGCTGGTTTTTTATTGTGCTTTTAGGTTGAATCGGCTAAGTCATCAGAGCTGTTGAGTTAGGGGGGGGGAATTGTCACTTGGGAGTGATGAAGTTGCTTGCTCGGTCACTCCCAGGTGATATCACAGACGACCTAGCATTTAAGGCTATAAATTCAACATTCCTCTGAGAGTTATATCTGGTCAGGCCGGTGTTTTAGAAGTATACTCTAATAGAAAGCCACTAGGACACACCTTTATTGGAGGAATCAACATGTTAACAGACACATTTTTGATTACTGGAGCGGGAACTGGGTTAGGCAAAGGGATCGCTTTTGCATTGGCTAAGGCCGGTCATAAAGTAATCGCAGGAGTGGAAACTTTATCGGAAGTCTCCGCTGTCACACTCGAAGCAGAAGAGCAAAAGTTAGATTTACAAGTAGAGAAGTTAGACATCACCGACTCGGTGGATCGTGAGCGAGCTAGCGAATGGGACATCGATGTTTTATTGAATAACTCAGGTATATCAGAAGGCGGCTCGCTCGTCGATATTCCAGAAGAGCGACTACGCAATCAATTTGAAGTGAATGTCTTTGGCACGATATTGTTAACGCAAAAAGTCGCACGCAACATGATTCAAAAAGGGCGCGGAAAAATTATCTTCATGTCGTCGGTTTCAGGTTTGATGGCAGATCCCTTGTCAGGATCTTATGGCGGCTCGAAGTTTGCTCTAGAAGGTTTTGCTGAATCACTCAGTAAGGAGTTGCAAGAATTCGGTGTGCAAGTCGCGACGATAAATCCTGGACCGTATTTAACAGGCTTCAATGATCGGGAATTTGAAACTTGGCGTACGTGGCAAGATGACCCTTCGAAACGAATTTTCGACTATGAGCAGTTAGCTTTTCCTTATGAACAGTTTGATCCAGAGAAAGCTGTGAAAGCAGCGGTAAAAGTAGTCACAAGTGAGGCAACGTCATATCGTAATGTTATACCTAAGGCAATGGCAGCTCTTATAAAGAAACGACAAAAAGACTTATGGAGCCGTAAGACGGATGATGAGTTAGGCCAACGTCATGACCTCGTTCAAAAATCGATGGAGATAGAACCTGCTACTTCCCCTATTGAAGGGATTGTAAATAAAATTAAGGATAAGTTGACGGATTAGCTAGTGGGAATTCATTAGAACGTAGTTACTTCAGAGCAGTGCGTTTAAACCAAATACATCAATACTAACTAACAAAATAATTTATGTCAGTAGGTCAAAATTGAGTAAATCTTTAAAATGAGAACACGTCCATAAAGTTAGTGAAAGATCTCAATTCATTATAATAAAAACCCTAGAATTAATCAGATCTCCTGATTAATTCTAGGGTTTAACTTATTTAAGCAGACGACAAATTGCTTCGGTTGTAAACTCAATGTTTTCTTCAGCATTCTTAAATAAGGTTGCCAAATCACTGGCTCCAGGTGTAATACTGAAAATGGCGTCGAAGCCATTTTCATATAGCGTTGTGTATCCTTCACCAAGACTTCCAGCTAAAGCAATCGCTTTAATGGTTGGATTGACTGCTTTAGCTGTTTTTATTACCCCAAAAGGAGTCTTGCCAAATTTTGTTTGAAAATCAATTTGACCCTCGCCAGTGAAGATGTAATTAGCTCCTGGAACATGGTCGACCAGCTGAGATTCACGGATAACAATATCAATGCCTGGTTCTAGCGTGGCGTCAGTAAAGGCCAAAAGTCCGGCACCTAAACCACCAGCAGCACCACTACCGGGAAATTTGCGGATATGTTTATCAAATGTACGAGCGATGACTTCTGAATAATGAAACAGTGCTTGATCTAATTCTTCGACCATTGCTGGTGTGGCACCTTTTTGAGGACCGAAAACAGCGGATGCGCCTTCGAAACCGCATAAAGGATTATTTACATCACATGCAATAGTGATATTAGCAGAAGCCAATTTGGGATGAACTTGGCTTGAGTCAATTGTGGCTAGATCAATTAGAGCAGCACCTCCAGGTGGCAAGTCATTCCCATTTTTATCTAGAAAGCGAATGCCTAAAGCATGTGCCATGCCGCTGCCACCATCGTTTGTTGCACTGCCTCCAATACCTAGAATAAAGTTGTCAATTCCTTGATCCAAACAAGCCTTAATTAACTCTCCTGTTCCGTAGGTAGATGTAGTCAATGGGTTGCGCTCTTCGATTTTGAGCAAGTGTAAGCCGTTGGCACTGGCCATTTCAATGACAGCCGTATGATTATCTCCCAAGATACCATATTCAGCAATTGTTTCTTTACCCAATGGGTTTTGGACGGTCAACTGTTCAATTCGACCGTGACTACTATTAACCAAGGCTTGTACAGTTCCTTCACCACCATCAGCCATAGGTAATTTAACTATTTCGACTTCGTCTTGAAATACTTTACGTATGCCTTTTTCCATTGCGTCACATACCTCAATGGCAGAAGCACTTTCTTTGAAAGAGTCAGGTGCCAGAATAAATTTTTTCATAAGTACCTCCTTAGTTATCTAGAATTCTTGAATTAACCAATACCAAGAATTCCGTAAATAATGACAGAAACAATTGTTAATGATAAACCAATTAATGATTCATAAGGAATTAATTTTAATCTTTCGCTAAAAGCCATGCTGACACTACCACCCGTTGCATGGAAAAATGAACCATGTGGTAAGTGGTCTAGAACTGTGGCCCCTGCGTGTGTCATTGCAGCCGCCCCAATTGGTGATAGACCAGAATTTAATAATGTCTGACCGAAAACTTGACTAGCTACTGCTGAACCAGAGGTTGTTGAAGCAGTAGCGCCTGACATCAAAATACCAGAAATAGGAGCTAATAGGAAAGTGGGCAAGCCCATCGTCGAAATAGCATTAACAATAACATCTCCTAAGGTTGAATTACTAATGATACCTGCTATTAAGCCGGTACCGAGAAGAATAATCGCCACATTAATCATTTTACCAATTCCAAATTCAGCGTATTCAACGATATGTTTGGCTTGGCCTAAAACTATAATGCCGACAATTCCACCAAAAGGTAAAGCAATCATTGGATCAATGACAATCCCCATTAAAGGTCTTAGTGAAAGTAGAATAATTGCGACGACTGGACCAATGATTGATTTAACAAAAGGTGGTAAGTGTAAATTTTCATCTGCTGGCTTACCTTCATTCGTTTCAATCGCACTACCCTTTTTCGTTAATTTACTCGCTAGCCAAAAGGTAACCAGAATACCTACAATAGCTGGAATGATACCAGACATCATGACATCTGTTAAGGGCACATCAAAGGCATCAGAAACTGCAATCGCGTTTGGATTCGGTGACATTAAGTTACCTGCTTTACCTCCACCAATCATAGCGAGTAAGATGGATGAACGTGATAGACCTGCTGATTTCGCGATTTCAATCGCAATAGGTGCAACAGTGATCACCGCGATGTCGATGAACACACCAACCATCGTAAGAATCATTGTGGCAATTGCAATTGCTAATAAAGCTTTTTGTGTTCCCAGTTTATTTATTATTGCGTAAGCAATTGATTGAGCTGCACCGGATTGAATTAGGACGCCAGCTAGAATCCCAGCGGCAAGAATTCTTAAAATTGCAGTCACCATACCTTGCGCACCACCGGTCATTAAGCTAACCGTTTCAACGAGAGATGCACCTCCTGTAACTCCACCGATTAATGCTCCGATAAATAATGCATAAAATGGCGAAACCTTTTTGAAAATTAAAATGATTGAAACAACTAGACCAATTAAGGCACCTAGAGCGCTTACAGTTATGACAGTTTCCATTGTTTTCCTCCTCGGATATGTATACTTTCTCTAATTTGTATCTTTAACAAGCAACAAACATTCATTCCCGGGATCGATGCGTGTTACTTTGCTCAAGTAATTACAAACTCTCCATAAAGTATAAAAAATTCTGTCATTTAAAGCTATGTTCCGTATAATGAATTAAAGCCCTTACATTATTTAAATGTTAGTCTGGAGGACAACGAATTGGAAATGAATAGCAAATTAGCTCAGAAAATTGTTGATAACTTGAAAGAAGTGATACAACATGAAGTAAATTTTTTTGATTTGAAGAGTCAAATTGTCGCCTCAACGGATCTAAGTCGGATTGGAAGTTTTCATAGTGGCGCATTGGAGGTAATGAATACTGGAGAAGATGTTATTGTTTATGAGGAAAATGATGAATTGGGCGTTAAACCAGGTTATAATACTGCGGTTTATCATAAAAAAAGAATAATAGGAGTCGTTGGTATTACGGGCCAACCACAATTAGTCTTCGGTCATACTAAAATTATTCGTAAAGTTACTGAATTGATTGTTTCGGAAAGTCATTTGCTTGAAATAGCTTATTCTCAACGACAACATCAACAGTCACTAATTGAATACATTATATCCAAAAATCATTTACTTACACCAACATCAGAAATATTGGGTGGTCATAATTTTTATCACTGTAGGCGAGTAGTATATGCAGAATTCAAGTATATTGAAAATCAGGATTTAGATGTTTATTCAGTCATCAAACGTTTTTTTAATGCCTCCTCCGATTTGCTAGCGGTGACAGATGCAAAAATCATCATATTAACGATAGAAGTAGAACGCGATAGTTTAGAACAAAAATTACTAACTTTAACAGAATACTTCGAAAACACTCAACGGCTAACAGTGAAATTCGGTGTTAGTACAATGATTAGCAACCTTGAGCGTGTAAAAAATCATCATTTAGAAGCTAGTTACGCCTGGAAATGGTTAATTCCTCAAACATCAGTAAACTTGATTTTTTATGAAGATCTGACAATTGAACGGTTTCTAATTCATTTGACCAAAGAAGAGATGTCCAATTATGTTGAGCAAATTATGGGAGGTTTGTCGAAAGACGAGGTCGAGAGCTTTGCTAAATTGTTCTGGGTATTTGAAAAAAACAACGGAGCTATACAAGCCAGTGCCGACGAGTTGTTCATTCATAAGAATACTTTACAGTATCGCTTGAATAAATTTAGTGAGACAACTGGTTATAATCCACGGAATTATTCCGACTATGTAGAAATAAAGTTATCGCTAATGTCCTACTTTATATTAAAATAAACCGAGATTAATTTGTGAAACTGATGAAATTAATAATAGACTGAAAAGAATAAAAAATCATTTCTGAGGAGTTTTCGAATAGAATAGAATAGAATTTTTGTTCTTTCAATGAAAATGGCCTGACAATCTACTTAGAAAACAAGTCCACGTTAGATAGTGCTTAAAGTTTGAAAGAGTAAGATGATAGCAATTCCTATTAAGGTGGTTAGTCTGCTTGAAGCAGTAGGTTGGCAAGAAAAAAACAAATATTATCGCCACTACTTGTTGATGGTCCTCTAAGATAAATTCGATGCGATTTTTGTCTTAAGCGTTTACCATGAACTCGCCGACATTATAGCGGATAAGTAATGAATACACCTTAAGTTCGGCGTAAAGGGCTTAACTTTAGGTTATGATATGCCAAATGATTCAAACATAAAGCAAAAGAAAGTAGGCATACTATGTTTAAACTTATGATTGTGGAAGACGACTGTATCATCCAACAAGCGCTCCAAACTGAACTCGAAAAATGGGACTATCACGTTCACTGTGTGACAAATTTTCACGATGTGATGGCAGATTTTCTAGAGTTTGAACCGCAACTCGTCCTATTAGACGTTAATTTACCAGCCTTTAATGGCTATCACTGGTGCCAGGAAATCCGCAAACTTTCACAAATTCCAATTATCTTTGTCACCTCGCGCGACGAAACGATGGACCTTGTGATGGCCATCCAACTCGGAGGAGATGATTACATTCAAAAGCCATTTCAGCTGTCGATTGTGACGGCCAAAGTTCAAGCACTCCTGCGCCGCACTTATGATTTCAACGAGCCCCTTCAATTTATGAGCGTCGGCCAGGTCGTTCTCAGGGCTAACGAATCGCGCCTGACAGTTGGTGAGGAAGCTGTCGATTTGACCCGCAACGAACTACGAATCATCGAGATTCTCTTTCAGCACAAGGGCACCTTCGTGACCCGTGAGGCGATCATGATGCACCTCTGGGAGGATGAAAGTTTTATCGACGATAATACATTGGCTGTCAACATCACTCGTTTGCGCAAGAAATTCACAGAAATCGGTCAAACGAACATGATCAAAACGAAAAAAGGAGTCGGCTATGGCGTGGGAATCGATTAGTAACAAACACAAAATTAGTGCATTAATATATTTTGCCAAATACCCTTTAATTTTCTGGGCTCTGACGAGTGCCATTTTTACAATTCTATTATTATTCTTAGACTTTCCACTAATTGCCAGCGCCTATGCAATTGGCCTATCCGGTCTGGTGTTGGGCGTTTGGCTAATCAAACAATGGTATCTTTTAAAACGAAAATATCTCGCATTGCGACAATTGGATGAAAGTTCTATCTTAACGATTCGCAAACAGGTCGATGACAAAGACCTAATTATGCAAACTTACATCACTCAATATGAAGTCCTATTAAAAAAACATGCGCTTGAGCGCCAAGAATTTCAACAACATCTTGAAGAACAGAAAGATTACTTCACCTTATGGTTGCACCAAATTAAAACACCGATTTCGAGTATTAGCTTGATTCTGCAACAAGAAGGTCTTGAAACTAGTCGTCAAACGATTAAACATGAATTAATTTACCTAAACGATTATACACATATGGGACTGAACTATTTAAAGTTAGCAGATACCGGTCATGAACTCGATTTGAGTTTAGTTGCGGTTGACCCTTTAATCAGAAACATCCTCAAGAAGTATGCCAGTTTATTTATTTACAATCATATCCAAATCAATTATTCTCCCTTAAATCTAACCGTCTTGTCCGATGCTAAATGGTTGCAAATCCTCTTGGAACAAATTCTATCCAATGCTCTCAAATACACGCCGGCCGGTGGCGAAATTACGATTGAAATTAAAGACGCAACTAAAATTCTTATTAAGGATACCGGCATTGGCATTCATCCGAATGACTTACCGAAGATTTTTGAAAAAGGCTATAGCGGCTTGAATGGTCGGATGCAAGATAAGTCGACTGGTCTTGGTTTATTCTTGGCGCGTAAAATTTGTCAGCGACTCAACTACAGTTTACAGATTGAATCAGAGGTTGGGAAAGGAACCCTTGTATACTTAGAAACGCGTCGCGATGCCATTGAAATATTCGATTAACTTGGAACCTTACAAGAATGTAAGGTTTTCTTTTATATTGTAAGGATCAATAAATGCTCGATTCTTCTAAACAGGATAAGATAAGGGTAGTTAAAGAGGAGGAATAAATGATGGCCTTATTAGAAGTACAACATTTGAAGAAAGTATATAAAAACCGCTTAGGAACAAACGAAACGATTGCTTTGAAAGATGTCGACTTTTCAGTCATGAAAGGTGAATTTGTTTCCATTATGGGTGAATCAGGCTCAGGTAAAACAACTTTACTGAATTTACTATCGACGTTAGATGTCCCAAGTGAAGGTGAAATTCTGTTAGCAGGTAAAGCTTTGTCGAACATAAAACAGTCGGACTTATCCGGGTTCCGCCGTGAACAATTAGGCTTTGTGTTTCAAGATTTCAACTTATTAGATAACTTTAGTTTAAAAGACAATATTCTATTGCCTTTAGTTTTGGCTAATACCCCTTATAAAATTATGGAAGAACTACTGCAACCACTTGCCCAACAGTTGGGGATTGAACAATTATTGGATAACTATCCTTATGAAGTGTCCGGGGGGCAAAAACAAAGAGCAGCTGTCGCGAGAGCTTTAATTACACAGCCACAACTTGTTTTAGCCGATGAGCCAACTGGTGCTTTAGACTCAAGGTCGAGTCAAGAGTTATTACAACTCTTTGAAAGAATCCACCAAGCGGGTCAAACCATTTTAATGGTGACGCATAGTGTCAAAGCGGCTAGCCATTCAAGCCGCGTCTTATTCATCCGTGATGGCCGGGTTTACCATGAATTATACCGAGGCAATCAAAATCCGGATCAATTCACGAATCAAATCAGTCAGGCTTTATTCGTTAGTTTGGACCGAGGTGAATAGTTATGGGATTTAAATTTTTTCTACGGATGGCCGTTCGAAATTTGAAATCAAACCGTAAGTTTTATGGTCCTTTTATAGTGGCTGCAGCAATCACAACCGCCATGTTCTTTATGATGATTTCTTTACTGGAAATTGACTTTGTGCAAAACAACAGTAGCTTGTCCGCTTTAATTACGATTGGTGGCACGGTGATTGGTTTATTCTCTGTCATCTTCCTGATTTACACCAATAGTGTGATTCAGAAAACGCGCCAGAAAGAACTCGGCTTGTATAGTGTCCTTGGTTTAGAGAAGAAACATTTAGTTCGTGTGATGTTTTTGGAAAATAGCTTGGTGGCGTGTGGAAGTATTCTGTTAGGCATTGTCGGTGGGATTGTGTTTGGTTATTTAAACTTCTTGTTTATTAACTACTTGATGCAATTGCCGGTACCGATGGAATTTGTTTTCGCGCCGCTATCAGTCTTATTGACAGTCTTAGTCTTTGCGGGCATCTTTACCCTGTTGTTCTCTTTCAATGTGCTGCGCATTGTTCGTGCCAAACCGATTCACTTATTGAAAGAAAGTTCAGCCGGCGAACGTGAGCCCAAAGGTTCATGGTTAATCTTTTTAGCAGGCCTGTTATTTGTAGGCGCAGGCTACTGGCTATCGCTGACGACGGAAGATATCAAAGTTTTCGTCAATTTATTACTCGCGATTGTCTTGGTCATTATCGGAACGTACGGTTTATTTACAGCCGGTTCAATCATTATTTTAAAACTAATGAAGCGCAATAAAAAATTGTATTATAAGCCTGGTCCCTTCATTTCGATTTCAGGTATGTTGTATCGAATGAAAGCACATGCGGTCGGCTTAGCCAATATTAGTATCCTATCAACGATGGTAATTGTGGCTGTTTCAACGACTCTCAGCATGTATGTCGGAACTGAAAAAACGCTAGAGGCACTGTCACCAACCGAACACAGCGTGACGATTATTAGTTCGGGTCAAAGTGGTGAGTTATTGACTGAACAATTGGGCGATATGCAAGGAGCGGTTCAAAACTATTCGGCTGAAAGAGGGCGTCAAGTCACAGATTTAACACTCGTTCGAATGGTTAATCTAATGGGGAGTATTGAAAATAATGAATTACTCCAAAGTGACTATAGTTTTACGAGCGAGTCTTGGGATATTAGATTACTGCCACAGATGGATTTTAATCAATTAGCAGGGACTAATTTGCAGCTTGCGGATCATGAACTTGGTTTTTATAGCTCAAAAGACAAGGCTGCGCCAGAAAATTTAACTGTTTGGGGGCAAACTTATGCGGTCAAAGTCATTGATGAGATTCCAGAAAGCTTGAAAAACTATGAATCTTTATATGAATTAAATATGATTGTGATGCCAACAGTCCAAGCGATTGACCGTTTGAACAGCTTGACTAAAGAAGATGATTTTCCTTTAAATTACAATGCATCTTTAGCCTTTAACTTAAATGAAGCCAGTCAAGCTGAAGATAAGCAGTATAGCCAGGAGCTGCATGCCTTCCTAGATCGTTATGAAGCAGACTATGACTTCTACTACCGAGCCCGCGCTGAACAGCGTGAAGAATGGTATATCATGAACGGTGGTTTCTTATTCCTAGGCATTTTCTTAGGTGGTTTATTCCTAATTGGAACGATTTTGATTACTTACTTTAAACAAATTTCCGAAGGAATGGCAGACCGTGAGCGAATCCAGATTATGCAGAAAGTTGGCTTGAGTCGTGAAATGACTAAGAAAGCAACGAATGCACAAGTGTTATGGTTATTTTTCTTACCGATTGTAGTCGCAGTCATTCATACCATCTTCGCCTTTCCGATTCTAAATAAACTGTTAGCTTTGTTAGGTGTCGCCAACATCACTATTGTTTTACTTTCAATTGCGAGCGTCGCCTTGGTTTTTATGGCAATTTACTGGCTAATTTATAAAGCCACCTCAAAAGTTTACTTAGATATTGTCGAATAATTAAAGTCAATTTATTGCCAAATATGATTCTTCTGTTTTGAGCGGAGGGGTCGTTTTTTTGAAAGGAGTGCTGTATGAAAGAAAAGAAAAAATTAATCGCGATTGTCGCGAGTTTACTACTGGTCTTACTGGTTTTAGGATTCTTTATCCGCTCAGTTTTTTTTGCCGGAGCCGGGCGAGGAACGTCGCCGCTCACAAGCAGCGGCGTAGTGATGGAAGATGCCCCAGCTTCCTTGGTGGAAGTCTCAGGAGACAAGGAGCAAGCCAACCAAGCCAATGAAGATGGTAGCCAAACAGGAGGAAATCATGTCTATTCGACCTTTACCTTATACGAACAAGACCCGGTGATCTTAACCGGAACAGCTCAATTACAAACCGATCAAGCCTATTTCTATGATAAAGAAAAAGGTGATATCGCGACGGTTAAAGTGCGTGATGGTCAATTCGTGAAAAAGAATGATTTATTGTATACCTATGAACAAAAAGCAGTAGAAACGCAACATGAGATTGAAGACTTGATGCGCGAACAAACGCGTACCTATAACCAACGTGAAGTCTTGATTAAACAGTTGAGCGACTACACAGGCGCTGCCTATAATTATCAAGGCGACCGCATATCAAGTTATTGGGACCCGTCAGGTAAACAAGGCTATTACATCGAGGAAGAAATTGGCAACTATTCACTTGCAGATGGTGAAGCCAATGCTTATACTAGCAGCGATCCGACAGTTGAAGGCATGAAGGACCAAATTCGCCAAGTGAATGAAGCGATTGAGGATCTCGAAATCAAGTTGATTCGCCTGCAAGAAAAGCAACAGGGGCGTGTCTTAGCTAAAAGTGATGGGACAGTTGTCTTAAATGAAGAAGGAAAGGACAATACTCAAGTAGCCTTTATTCGCATCGTCAGCGATGAAGTGTCTGTCACAGGAACGGCTAGTGAATATGAGTTCTATACCTTAGAAGAAGGCCGTCCGGTTTCCTTATATATCAATGCCGAAGACCGCGACATCGCTGGCGAAATTATTAGTTTTGATCAAATTCCAGGGAGTGGCGACAGTAATACCATAGGAGAGGCTAGTTTTACGCCGGCCGCGACGAGCAGCAAAGGAGCCAATTTCAACTTTATGATTTCAGCAGCAGAAGCCATTCAACCAGGTTTCTCTGTCAAAATAGGGATTAAATTACCTGGCGTCGTTTTACCAGTCGAAGCGATAATCGAAGAAAATGATCAAACATATGTCTTTGTTAACCGCGAAGGTGTCGCTGTGAAAGTGGCCGTGACAATTGAACGTCAAGGGACGCAGCGGGTGGTCTTGCGTGAATTATCAGCGGGCGATATTCTTCTCTTAAACCCGTATGAATTAGTCGACGGACAAATGGTGACAACCGATTTATCGGCTGAAACTAATCAGGATAGTTGGTGATGTCTAGTGGAAAAGACTAGAACAACAGAGGGAGCTCCCTTGATTGAAATCAAACAGCTCAATAAATATTACCAAACGGGTGATCAGCCATTACATGTCTTAAATTCGATTGATTTAACGATTTATCGTAATGATTTTGTCTCAATTATGGGACCGTCTGGTTCAGGAAAATCCACGCTCATTAATGTGTTGGGCTTCCTGGATCATGAGTTTGAAGGTGATTATCTCTTCGAGGGTCAACCAATTGAACAAAGAACCGATCAACAAATTTCCAACTTACGTAATCAAGTGGTCGGTTTTGTGTTTCAAGACTTTAACTTAATCAGCAATATGACGGTTGAAGAAAATGTTCGACTACCTTTAATTTATAAAGGACTGCGAGCAAAGGAAACGAAAGAGCTTGTTCAAACGGCCTTAGATAGAGTCGGCTTGGGTGACAAGCTGAAACAAAAACCGTCGCAACTTTCCGGGGGGCAAAAACAAAGAGTAGCCATTGCCCGAGCCTTGGTCAATCAGCCGGAATTTATTATTGCGGATGAACCGACCGGTGCTTTAGATACGAAAACTTCTGCCTCGATTATGGCAATCTTGTCTAAGTTACACGCTGAAGATGGTGTGACGATAATCATGGTTACGCATGACCCTAACATGCAGCATTTCGCCACCAGACACATTCGCATGGTCGATGGTCAAATCCAAAATAATGCGGCTCCAGTCGAAGAGGCAGTCGACGACGTCATTAACCAGTCGGAACTAACCAAGCGAGTACAAACGCAGCTAGAAGAAAGTAGGGGTTAGTATGAGAATCAGTGAAGTATTAAAATCATCGCTGGTCACCTTGCGTTTAAATGGCCGTCGGACCTTCTTGACAATGATTGGGATTATTATCGGAATTTCAGCTGTTATTACGATTATGAGTCTAGGTAATGGTTTCCAACAACAAACCTTAAATGATCTAGCGAAAGATGCCCAAGGCCGTTCCAATCAAGCTTTTTATTTTTATCCAACAAGTGAGGCCATTGATTACAGTCGCTTTAATCCTTTTACTAAAGCGGATTTGGCGGCAATTAGTAATATACCGGGTGTAGATGAAGTTGAAGTTGTTGAAGCACAAGACGAGACAGTGCGTTATATGGAGGCTACTTTTAGCGGCAAAAGCGAATCTTACAATGTCAGTTTGGTCGATGCTAGCCAATATAGGATGGTTAGTGGACGAAACTTGTCGCTAGCAGATTTCCAGAATAATCAACGCTATGCGATTATTGATCTCGCGGCAGCCACCGATTTATATGAAAAACCTGGTTTAGCTTTGCATAAGTCGATCCAGTTAGATAAACAAGACTATACAATTATCGGTGTTTACGATAGCGAATCGGCGGTTCAAGAAAACCCAGTTGGCGGCAATTCAGGGACCCTCTATGTCACGATGAGTCAAATCGAAATTCCCTCAACGACTTATCAACGCTATAACCCGCAAGAAGCTAATGAATGGGAAATCATCGTTTACTTTGAACCGGACTCGAATATGAAAGCAATCAATCAACAAATTTATGATTACTTGATAACTGACGGATCAGCCTTTGATATGGGGGATTATCGCTTTTACGATAGTTCAGAAATGATGGAACAGATTGGTAGCACTCTGAGCATGATTACCTTATTTGTATCTGCTGTTGCCAGTATTTCTTTATTCATCGCTGGTGTCGGCGTTATGAATATGATGTACATTTCAGTTTCGGAACGAACCAAAGAAATTGGTATCCGCCGTTCCTTAGGTGCCACTCGCCGCAGCATTACTTGGCAATTCCTACTCGAAGGCATCGCCATCACTGCTTTAGGTGGTGTCATCGGCTATTTAATGGGAATCGGCTTAGCCTTTTTAATTAGTGGCTTTCTTCCCTTTTCAGCCATCATCGATTTTCAAACAGCTTTGGTCAGCGTTAGTGTGTCCGTGATTATTGGACTGATTTTCAGCGTCTTTCCAGCACGCACGGCGGCCCGTAAAAACGTCGTGGATATATTAAGATAAGTATCACCTCTCTTTAGCCCCCCCTCTGGCTTAGAGGGGGTTTTGTTGACTATTATCTACGAACTTTTTACAATTAGTATGAATAGAAGCGACCGATTGAAAGGAAGATATTCTATGGATATAAGAAAATTGCAAGCAAAAGAAACAGCGCCGATGGCTTTATTATTGTTAGCGGACCCGTCTTTGGAAAGCATCCAGAGCTATCTGGGGCAAGGCGAATGTTATCTAGCACAGGACCTTGGTGTGTATGTCTTGCTGCCACTTGATCAAGAAACAATAGAATTGAAAAATGTGGCCGTCGCTCCAGAAGCACAAGGGCGTGGACTCGGCCAGCAATTAATCAGTCACGCATTGAAAATCGCCAAGAATGCCGGCTTCAAGCGAATGGAAGTTGGGACAGGTAATTCAAGTGTTGGACCGTTAAGGCTCTATCAGAAGATGGGCTTCACACAAACGAGCGTAGACCATGAGTTCTTTATTCGCCATTATCCTATGCCGATTTTCGAGAACGGCATCCAGTGTCGTGACATGATCCGCCTAGCTAAAGACCTATAATTTAAACCAGGCAAAATAGGTCACTTAGCCAGCTGGCGGTAAGCCCTATTTTGACCAATGAAGGAATGAGTATTGCAATGAAATGATTTGAGCAACTTGTCAAACTGCTCATTACCTTATGGGGCTTGTTTGTCTACAGATATTTCATTTTATAAGTAAGCTGTTTATTCTCCGCCTGAATGAGTATAATAGAGTCATACAGGAGGCAATTATGGTTAAAATTTATTTATTACTCCAGGCGATTATTATTGCTTGGATGAGTGCTCAGTCTTTGTCGATGATGAAGCACATGAGCGAGGACGAAAAAACAGAATTTGAGGACATATTCAAAAGGATGGGCAAGGAAAAGTTGAACGAACAGAAGCAGTTTGCGCGCAAAATTTCTAGTATCACCAGTATCATGTACATTCCCTATTGTATTGTGTCGATCATTTACTTCTACGGGAATCCTATCCCTTTGTTAGCCAGTTTTTTGCTGACGGCGGTGGTGATGTTTGATTATCTTGACGGAATCAAGCGCATTAAGAAAGCTGAAACTATTACAGAAGCCCTGGGAATCAATGAAATTAGTAAAGTGATTGGCTTAGCGCAATTGTTTTTAGTGGCGGCTCAAGTTGGCTTTTTAGTTTAAGTGTAGAAAGAATGATAGTCGTGAACCTTTAGGGGACACGGCTGTTTTTTCTTGCAAGAAAGATAAAGGTGTCACTCACCGAGGTTCGCGACGATTATAATAAGAAGCGACTTGAAATTATACTGAATCTCGATGATTAGCAGCACGCGATAGCTAGGTAGAGGCTTTTGCTAGCTGATCTAAGCTGAATGAGGGCTAAGTCTGGGGGTGGCTAGCTTAAATTAGAAGTCTCATCTTATTGTGCCGATTCATGGTCTATAGTCGGCACAGTCGCGTCGAGATCCTGCCGATTCATGGTCTATAGTCGGCACAGTCGTGTCGAGAACCTGCCGAGTCTTATCTATAGTCGGCACAGTCGTGTCGAGAACCTGCCGATTCATGGTCTATAGTCGGCACATTCATGTCGAGAACCTGCCGATTCATGGTCTATAGTCGGCACAGTCGTATCGAGAACCTGCCGATTCATGGTCTATAGTCGGCACAGTCATGTCGAGAACCTGCCGATTCATGGTCTATAGTCGGCACAGTCGCGTCGAGATCCTGCCGAGTCTTATCTATAGTCGGCACAGTCGTGTCGAGAACCTGCCGATTCATGGTCTATAGTCGGCACAGTCGCGTCAAGATCCTGCCGAGTCTTGTCTATAGTCGGCACAGTCGTGTCGAGAACCTGCCGATTCATGGTCTATAGTCGGCACATTCATGTCGAGATCCTGCCGATTCATGGTCTATAGTCGGCACAGTCATGTCGAGAACCTGCCGATTCATGGTCTATAGTCGGCACAGTTGTATCGAGAACCTGCCGATTCATGGTCTATAGTCGGCACAGTCGTGTCGAGAACCTGCCGATTCATGGTCTATAGTCGGCACAGTCGTATCGAGATCCTGCCGATTCATGGTCTATAGTCGGCACAGTCGCGTCGAGATCCTGCCGAGTCTTATCTATAGTCGGCACAGTCGTGTCGAGAACCTGCCGATTCATGTTCTATAGTCGGCACAGTCGTGTTAAATCGTGCCGAGACTTATCCTAGAATCAGGTTAATCCTACTCGCAGTTCCAAGAAGCCTACCATCACCACCTCAAGCACTACGCCCCACTAGAACCACCAAAACCAGCAGTGTCTTGAGCCAAGGCTCAAGACGATTTTATTAAAGCCAGACTCTGTTTGTATTTATCATCTAGAACGTGAGCGGTTGACATCTCTTCTATTTCATGGGAGGAATTGAGGCTAGGGATTACCAAACTGATCGCAAGATAAACGCTATAAAAGTAGGCAGAGCTGTGGTATGATAGGGTCACAAGAGTATTATGTTAATCACGGAAGGGTATCACGCTTCCATTGGTTATGAAAATGGAGGTTATTATATGAAAAAACGCTGGACCATCGGTGAAATTAAAAAGTTTGTTGAAACGAACTCAACGACTAAAGTATTATCGACTGAATATCATGGTTTCTCTCAAAAGTTGTTATTAGAATGCGAATGTGGCAACAAATTTGAGAAAACTTTCACGAAATTTAAAGATAAGTATCAACGTCAATGTGACGTTTGTCAGCCACCAAAACCATCTCGTTAATTTGCGACTAACTTATTTATAAGACTTGTCTGTTCAATAGTAGATTCCATTCAAAAGACATAAGCCTTTGAATGGGGCATGGAGATTGAAGGCTAGTGAAAACACCCTAGAGCTGTTTGCGCCATCCGGCGTGCAGCTCTATTTTTTTAGGATGAACGACGCTCCTTTGAGTCTGTTGTAACAATCTTGAGGACTACTTCAATTGCTATTGATTATCAATCAATCCGAGAACATCGCGGAGTTTTCCGAATGTAAGTTTAGTGATCGATTCAATCAGTACCATGATTAGTCGAGGGGTGTTTTGGGAAGATATTGTGTCAAGTTTGACGTCCGTTTCATTAGGGTTTGTTTTTGACTTTGTTCTGTCTTTACCGGTCGCTATTGGCAGCCGATGAAGGTGGATTAAGTCCACTCCATCTATCCCATTCAAGTGTCTTCCTTGGGGATGACACCCTAGATATGATAAACTAAAGAAAATAAGAAGCGAGGTGCAGTTCGAATGGGACAGTATATTGTAGAAGAATTTGAAGCACGATCTGGTATTTTCAAGAGCCAAATGGCAAAGGTTTATCAAGAGATTGCCGACTATGCGAATAAAAAATCTTTGAGAATCGTTAAAGTTAGTGATGCCGATGAAAAAGGGCATTGCACCGTGATTTTCGAGGAGTTAAAATAAGGATGCGATGTCTTTTAAAAGCAGACAAGTAGTCAGGTGATTTGATATAATGGAATTAAGAATGAGGAGGTGCTTTTGTGTTACAAGAATACAGCCGTATCTTAGTTGCAGTTGATGGGTCAGAAGGGTCCTTGAAAGCTTTGAGAAAAGGCGTGGCCATTTCAAAGCGAAACAATGCTAAATTGTATATTACACATATATTGGATGATACCGGAAGCCTACCTTTTAATGTCGAGGAATATGTTAGAATTGCGGAGCGCAATGGTCATGAGTTATTAGAAAAGTGTCAACATTATGCCCAAGAAAATGGTTTATTGGATATGGGCGTACTGTTGGAAATTGGTTCACCGCGGACGATGATTAGCACGACGATACCTGAACGAGAGTCTATTGATTTAATTATTATGGGAGCGCGTGGTTTAAATGCAGTAGAGCGTTTCTTTATTGGTTCAGTCTCAGATTTCGTGATTCGCCGAGCCGTGTGTGATGTGTTAATTATCCGAACAGATACGGATAATATGCCGGAAGGCGATTTTGATTAGTGATTATATCAGCGTTAGTCACAATAAGATGAATAAGGATACCAAAAAAGCCATAAACGTCGATTGAATGCAGTGTTTATCATTCATCGATTGTTCTTGGCTTTTTTTGTTTAGCGAATCTTTTCGATCATTTGGTTAAGCTTGGCTGGAGAGACTTGGCCACGTACGATTTCAACAACTTTACCCTCATCATCTAAGATGACAGTCAGAGGTAGGATGGTCGCACCAAATAAGTACTGATTGTTCATTTGGTGATCAAAGTAAATTGGCATTGACAGAGCCATTTCTTCAAAGAAGGCTTCAGCCGCTTCTTTAGTTTCACTTGGTTTACTCTCTAAGGCATCCATCATGATGAAGTTGATGTCGTCGCCGTAAGTTTGGTAAGCTTCCTCGAAATAAGGCATCTCCACGCGACAAGGTTCACACCATGAAGCCCAAATGTTTATTAATGTACCTTTACCATAATTGTCTGATAAATTTAGTAAGTCACCTTCTGCATTCAGGTAATTCGACTCTGGGCCTTGCCAACCCTCTTCTTGAGAGACAGTTTGCGATTCAGCACTTGATTCGGACTCATCTTCCTTTTCACTTGAATCAGTACTTGAGGGTGATTCTGGTTTCTGGACCGTAACAACAGTTGAAGATTCAGTGTCATTCTTGTCTGAGTCTGCGTCAACTGTTGATTCTGCGGGCACATCCTTCACTGCGATTTCAATAGACGAACTCGTTTCCATGAGGGTTTCTTCCTCACTGGCCAAGTAATTATCATAAATGACATAGGCCCCTGCGAACAAAAGTACCATCAAAGCTAAAATTATGTAGATTCTTTTCATTGTAAGCTCCTAACTTAGTGAGACTAATAAAGTTTCTAACCAACCAAACATCGAGCTAAGTCCCATCACAATTAATAAAATTCCTGATGCGAGGCGAATGATGCGGTAATGACGTTTGATCCATATCATTACTGACTGCATTTCTTGAATTAATAAAGCACTTAAAACAAATGGAATACCTAAGCCGAGCGAGAAACTCAATAATAGAGTGACTGATTCAATATAAGAAGTTGACGTAGCGGCATAGGACAGCGCGCTTGCTAAAAAAGTTCCCACACAAGGTGTCCAACTAATCGAAAAGACCATCCCGAATACCAAAGCATTCGTATTGCGAAGCGACGTCTGCGGCATCTTGTTTAAGCGACTCATCAATGGATTGCCTAATAAATAATCGATGCCCATCAAAATCATAAAGCCACCTGCAATAATATGAATCAATGTCCGATTGATTAAAACGAAACGTCCGATTGTTGTGACAAATAAACTCATGGAAACAAAGACAATCGTAAAGCCAAGCACGAAGAGCACTGATTGTGACAATAGTTTTTTATGTTGCGTACTCTCTGTTTCTTCCGTTTGTCCTGTCAAATAAGCTAGATAGATAGGAATCATTGGAAGCAAACAAGGGGAAATGAAGGTCAAAACGCCTTCAACTGCTAAAAGTAAATATTGCATAACTATTCCTCTCTAAATCATTTATCATCCTATCCTAACACACAAAAAGGGATAAAGTATGAAATTTGCTTGAAGCTATAATAGCCTAAACAATAGGAAAACAGCACCCCGCTGAAAGCAAGATGCTGTTGTTTTAATTATTATTGTCTAGCTTGAATTAATTCGGGGTGTCTATCGTAATAATTGTTTAATAAACTCATACCGGCTGTTGTTAGAATTCCCATCACAGCGGCATCATCGACGATTCCCACTAGTCCGAAGAAATCTGGTAGGACATCCAATGGTAAAAACGTGTATGCCAGACCAATGCCTGCCAACGTTTTAATATACCAAGGCGTCTCTTTCTTAAACAAAGACTTCGCATAAGTACCTAATCGCACATTCTTTCTCATGATATCACCTTCCTTATTAATATAATAAAGCAAAAGGCTGAGTGTGACATAGGGCTTAAGCAGGATATTTACGCTAACCTCTGAATTGTTCAGTTATGCGCTAACTTTATGCAATAATTATGCACAAGAGCCAAAAAGACTCGTTCAACAGTCGTGATATAGATATTGTTTAGTTAGTGTGATAAAATAAAATGTACAAAACATCACAAAGGAGTGTTTAGAATGGAAAGAATGAGAAAGATAATTGGCATGTTACTGGTAGTTGTACTAGTAGGTGCTGGCTTGGTCACGAGTTTAACTACATTGGGATCAGCAAGTGCGCAAGACGGATTAAGTTTTGAAGCTGGGACGTATTCTGGGGTAGCAGATGGTTTCGGTGGTTCGGTGGAAGCAATCGTAACGGTGACTGAGACACGCATTGAGAACATTCAAGTAATTGCCGACGGAGAAACGGGTGAAATTGGTACAGCAGCTATTAGCGAAATTACTGAAGCAATCATTCAAACACAAAGTTTAGCCGTTGACGTCGTGTCAGGAGCATCAGTCTCAAGTAATGCAGTGCTAGCAGCTATCGAAGATGCTTTAAAACAAGCGGGAGCGGACTTAGATTACTTAAAAGATGAAGCCAATAAGTTATCAGTCGAAGCAGTTGAACAAGCAGACATCGACACAGAAGTAGTCGTGATTGGTGCGGGTGGTGCTGGGATGGCAGCAGCAATTGAAGCAGCTTTAGCTGGTAAAGACGTGGTTATTTTAGAACAAATGGCAGTAATCGGAGGAAATACTAACCGAGCAACTGGTGGTATGAATGCTTCGCAAACCTACATTCAGGCTGAATTGGGTGTTGAAGATTCAAATGAACAATTTTACGAAGACACCTTTACCGGTGGCTATGAATTAAATGATCCAGTGTTATTGAGAACAATGGTCGAACAATCTGCAGATGCTCTACAATGGGTGAATGATTTAGGTGCAGAATTAACAGACGTATCATTTTCTGGAGGTCAAACAAATGCACGTATCCATAAACCTAAAGACGGATCAGCAGTTGGACCAGTTCTTATAGGTGTATTGAAAGAGAAATTAGATGAATTAGACGTTCCAATCTATCTGGAGTCAGAAGCTCAATCATTAATCACAAATGACGAAGGTCATGTTGTAGGCGTGAATGTCGTAACAGCCGACGGTGCAAGTTTTGTTGTAAATGCAGATGCAGTGATTCTCGCAACCGGTGGTTTCGGTGCCAATATGGAAATGGTTGAACAATACGACGAAAGTAAAGTAGGTTTTGAAACAACTAACCATCCAGGTGCAACAGGATCTGGTATTCAAATGGCCGTTGAAATAGGGGCAGCACTATACCAAATGGAAGAAATCCAAATTCACCCGACAACTCAACCAGGAACAGGTTACCTTTATACAGAAGGTTTACGTGGAGATGGGGCGATTCTTGTGAATAAAGAGGGCCTGCGTTTTACGGATGAATTATTAACACGAGACGTTGTGTCAGCCAACATTATTGCCCAAACAGATAGTGTGGCTTACTTGCTTGTCAATCAAGAATTAGTGGACCAAAATGCATCAATGGCTGGATATATTGAAAAAGGCCATGCCGTTCATGGTGAAAGTCTGGAAGAATTAGCAACGGCTTTAGAATTAGATGCGGCAACTTTACAAGCAACTTTAGATACTTACAACGAGGCCCAAGCGGCTGGTGTCGATGAAGAATTTGGCCGTCTTAATATGACGATGTCATTAGCAAAAGGACCTTACTATGCCTTATCAGTCACACCATCCATTCACCATACAATGGGTGGCTTGAAAATTAATAAAGACACGCAGGTATTGAATGAAGACGGTGAAATCATTCCAGGTTTATTTGCAGCAGGTGAAGTAGTAGGTGGCGTTCATGGTGGTAACCGCATCGGTGGTAACGCCGTTCTAGATATCATTGTCTTTGGTCGTATCGCTGGTCAAATGGCAGCAACTGATTTAGAAGCTGTTCTTGAGGAAGGGACAGAAGAAGGTACAGAAGATGCAACTGAAGACGTGACTCCGGAAGAAGAAGAGGAAGAAGTTAATTCAGAAGACGCAAGTGAAGAAGAAACTGAACCTGAAGACTCTGTAGAAAACGAAGAAACCGGAAGTCTAGACGACAGCGCTGATACTGAAGGCGAGCCAACGGAAAGTGAAACTGAAGAAGAGACAGAAGAAGAGACAGACGAAGAGACAGATGAAGAAGCAGATTCCGCAGCTTAACTAAAGAAAGTTATTAAACTATATTTGCTATCCCCGAAACTAGTCGAGTCCCCTCGCTAGTTATAATTAAACGCAAAAAATTTCTCAGTGTCAGGGCTGAGAAATTTCTTTGCGTTTAGGTGTAATGAGAAGGGGCTTTGTGTGTGATGAGTGACCTCGTACGATGTTGATATCTTTAGCTAGGAGGATAAGCGTTTAGCACACATAATCTTTGAATGACAAGTTCCGATGGACATCGAGTCGTCAATGTCGCCATGAGTTGGTTAGCAAAAGCTAGGCGCTTATTGAGTTTAGGTCCTTTTTGCTATACGTTTCACGATACACCGTGTATAATCTTAATGAGAATGTTTTAATGAATTCAGGCACTACTCAAGAAACACTGCAATGACTAAGAGTCACTGTGGATTTATTAAAGTCTGACAAGTTAGAAAGGGAGCGTTTAATCGTGAAAGCACTACCTAATATTGGAAAACCAGCGACTCGAGCATTGAATAATGTTGGACTCACGCATTTGGAAGCGTTGAGTCAGGTGAGTGCTCAATCAGTAGCGAAACTCCATGGAGTTGGACCTAAAGCAATTATTCGTCTAGAAGAGGCTCTAAAAGTGGAAGGCTTGGCTTTTGGGCCGGATCAAGAGCTAGCTTTTGAAACGGACTTTCTGGCGATAGGTGATTTGAATTGTGATAATGCCCCCAAAAGGCGTGGTATTCGAGATTTCTTACTGGCAGCTTGGATGCAAGATGTCACACTGACATCAAACTATTTATCATCAAAGGCGCAATTTGCTGAAGCTACTCAAGCCCAGCCATTAATGGGGATAGAAAAGATATTAACTGCTTATCAAACGGCCACTCCAATAAGTAGCATAATCATTCACCAACTACTGTCTCATGGTAAAGAAGGATCCGCTCATGCGAGCCTCACACTGCAGTCTGGACATCAGATTCATTTTGCGGAATTTTATCAGTTTGAAGGGCACCGCAAAGAAGCAAAACTATTAAAGATTACCCGCTATCTTCATTCTTCTTCAGAGTCATCAATCTTGCTGCTGAACAGAATTTAGGCGTATAGAGTAGTCAAACGTATAAACAATCCAATGACCTATCGAGGGGAAATTATGCTGACAATTAAACAGAGTCAATTTGAGCACGTTGAAGTTTTTGTTCAAGACGTATTTAAAGAACAAGCGGAAACTTATTTTGATGAGTTGCGTGACAAGGAAGAAGAAAGATTAACCTTGGCGGCTTATGAGGGAGAACACTTGGCCGGTGCTGTTGTGGCTAAGCGTCAATATGATCACATCTATATTGAATTTTTAACAGTCGACTCGGCCTTTCAGGGACGAAAAATAGGCAGTAAGTTGATGAATGCGATCGAAAATTTATCTAAGGAAAGAAATATTATTAACATTACATTGAGAACCCGCAGTTATCAAGCAGCAGGTTTCTATAAAAAATGTGGTTATACTTGTTACGCAACATTGGATGATATGCCAATGCGTGGTGTATCTATGCACTATTTTGTTAAGCGATTAAATTAAAGTTGGAGGAGGTATGTCATGATCTATTATCAAACAGTCGATTCGAGAGTGGCTGAGCCGATTTGTCATCGGATTTTTGAGGAGCAACAATTTGAGGTGTTCGGCCAACATATAGCGAGAAATGCTGATACAGTATCGATTGCAGCTTTTGAGGACCGTGAAGTGATTGGGGTGATAGTGGCTCGTTTTGAATATGACGCGATGGAAATTACGCAACTTGCGGTTCAAAAGGATTATCGCAAACAGGGAATTGGTAGTCAGCTATTGAATGAAATAGAACGATTAGGCAAGGAAAAAGGGGTGGTCAATGTGACGTTGACGACGCAAGATTTCCAAGGGACAAGTTTTTACGAGGAACAAGGTTACACAGTTTACGGTAAACTTGATGATATGCCTCGCGTGGGCGAGAGGCGGATTTATTTTTATAAAAAGTTACAGTAAGCCATAAGGAAACACAAAGAAGCATCTCTTACAGCAGGAGGTGCTTTTTTTTTGTGGTTTAAGGGATAACAAAACTAGTTGATAGCCTAAATAATAAAACTGAGTTCTTTCATTACTTGCGTCTCACTATGGAAGACACTCTTGCAGGAAGCACTCAGATCGTCATGATGCAAAAATATTGAATTTTCTAGGTGATGAAGGTGACTTGGCAATTTCTGAAATTTATAAAACGACATTCTTTCAGTGTGTGTTAAGCGAACTCTATTGAATTATTTAAAAGAAAATCAGAAAAATATTATAACAAACATCCGACTGTGTCATTAACTTCGCAAGTAATAATGCAACAGTATTTATAGAGTGTGTCAATGAAACCCTTTGCAGAAAGCGTTGACAAACAAAATTCAAACGTTTACAATCGTGTTAACCGGTTTCCAAGGAGGTAAGAACTTATGGCGAAAGATGTCACTATTCAAGATGTCGCAACAAAAGTAGGCGTTTCTAAAACCACAGTATCTCGTTATTTAAACGGACGCTTTGGCAATATGAGTCATGAGACTCGACAGAATATTAAAGAAGTCATTGAAGAGTTAAACTACCGTCCAAATCGTCAAGCGCAATCTTTGAAAACTAAAAAAAGTCATCTGCTTGGCTTGATGGTAGCGGATATCGAGAATACTTATTCTGGCTATTGGATTAAAGCGATGCAAGAAAAGCTTGCGGGAACGGACTATCAATTAATGATCATGACGTCTAATAATTCTGAAGAACAAGAACTGCATAATATTCGTAAATTATTGGATCAGAATATTGATGGCATGATGTTACAGCCAGTGACGATGGATGCTGAAAAGTATCGTTTCTTATATGAATCAAAGTTACCAGTCGTTTTAATTGATCGGACCCTTAGAGCAAATTTTTGGCCAACCATTCAATCAAACAACTTTCAAATAACTAAACAGCTAGCACAAGAAATTGTAGCGAATGGCTATGAACGGATTGTTCATGTAAGTGAACCAATAAAGGACGTGAGTCCAAGATCAGAACGCTATGATGCGATGAAGTTGGTCGCACATGAATATCAATTAGAATTATTGACATTAGAGGTAGATGGTTCTCAAGAACTTGTCGATCAATTTGTACAAAAAATTGAGTATCAAGCCAAACGTACGGCATTTTTCGGTGCGAACGGAACGGTCCTCAACCAAATTATTAAGGCATTTAGAAGAAATAAATTGAGTTTTCCAAAAGATTGCGGAATTTGTGGTTATGATGATTTATTGATTGGCGAAGTATTGATGCCAACGTTAACTGCAATTAGTCAACGACCTGAATTGATTGGGAAAAGATCAACAGAAGTTTTGTTAGAGATTATTAATGGGAATATCACCAATGAAAATATTGATATACCAGCAACCTTACACTTAAGAGAATCATTATAAAACGGAGGAATTAATTGAAAAAAGTATATTTAAATACAATCATTGCTCTGGCAGAAGGTCTAACTCAAAGTGAGTTTACAGACTTTCTGTTAACACATGAAATAGCAGTCGATGGCATTGAGTATCGTTACGAGATGTTTTCAGAAGATAATAAAAAACGGCAAAGTGAATGTTTAAAGTTTTTGGAAACCGGTAAACTAAAAAGCTGGGATTTACTATTATCCATTCCGGATAGCTTATTTGTATCTGAAGGACTGAGTCCAAAACTTGAGTATTATTTACAAGAGGCCAGCCTACTAGGTGCTCAGCGCATAAAAATGAATATCGGCCAACTAAGCGGTATTAGCAAGACGTCACCTAAAGAACTTACTGACTTATTGACTTGCTATCAGATGGACTTGAATATTGAAAATGATCAAACTGAAGCTAATGGGACTTACCAAGTAGTTTCTGAAGCAATCACACTAATTCGAGAAACCGGTTTACCGATTAGCTATACGTTTGACGCGGGGAATTATGCTGTTCTTAAAGAAGATGCCAGACAAGCATTTACTGTTTTAAAAGAAGCGACGAGCATTTTTCACGTGAAAAATATCGATGAAGAAGGACAAGCAACCTTATTAAATAAGGGAAAAATGAATTGGCAATACTTTTTAGAGCTAGATGTGCCATATGTTTTGGAGTATCCAATGGCAATGAGTGAAATCGAAAATGAACTTAATATGTTTAAGGAGGCGTTTTATTAATGGGCAAAATAGTAACAGTAGGAGAACCAATGGCTTTGTTTGTAGCCAATGAAGAAGGTGAACTGGATAAGGTAAAGTCTTTTACTAAATATATTGCTGGTGCAGAGATTAATGT
Source organism: Fundicoccus sp. Sow4_D5 (assembly GCF_052116365.1). NCBI lineage: Bacteria > Bacillati > Bacillota > Bacilli > Lactobacillales > Aerococcaceae > Fundicoccus > Fundicoccus sp. Sow4_D5. Next base: position 81,678 of record NZ_JBQKLF010000005.1, read on the forward strand.
TTCGGTGGGGGTGACACGCTTAGGGCATTCGATTGAATATGTGACTCAGTTAGGACAAGATCCTTTTGGTAAATATATCTCTCGTTTTTTAGAAGATGAAGGAATTGGAACGACATATAGTAAATTTTATGAGGGGGCGTCTACGGGTTTTCAACTTAAAGGAAAAGATACAGTGAATGATCCGGAAGTCTTTTACTTTAGAAAAAACTCAGCAGCATCAAAAATACCGTATTGCTTAAGTGATGAGGTTTCCTTGGAAGATGTCGATGTGTTACATGTTTCAGGTGTCTTTCTGGCAGTTAATGATGAAACGTATCGTTTTGTACAAAATTTAGTTACACGGGCAAAAGCCAAAGGGATTACAATCGTTTTTGATCCAAACTTACGTCCCGTTCTATGGGGATCGACAGAGAAAATGATTAAGGGAATTAATGAGATGGCTTTTCAAGCTGACTATGTGTTACCAGGTCTTGGCGAAGGTGAACTATTAACTGGCTCAAGTAAACCAGATGACATCGCAAAATTTTATTTAGCTAAAGGAGTGAAAGGCGTCATCATTAAAGATGGTGCAAAGGGTTGTTACGCGTATCAATCTCAAGCAGGAACGACCCAAATGACCATCGCGCAAGGTTTCAAGTTGAAAGAATTAGTTGATACGGTGGGAGCTGGCGATGGTTTCGCAGTAGGAATTGTTACTGGCTTAATCGAAGGCTTAAGTCTAGAAGAAACACTTCAAAGAGCCAATGCGATTGGCGCGATTCAAGTCAGTCATATTTCAGACAATGAAGGCTTACCCACTCGTCAAGAATTAGCAGAGTTTATTAAGCAGCATTCATAAACAATAGGATTAAAGGGCAATCGCCTAACTCTTAAAGAGTCAGTAAAGCAACACAAAGTGTACAAAAGGATGAGAAAAGGAGTCTTAAAAAATGGAAATTGTTATCGGTATAATTTTACTAATAAGCTATTTTTGGTTAATTAAGTTTGCAGCCACTGGTGGAAACTTAATGATTGGTTTCTTCATTATGGCAGTGTTATGGACTGGCTTATCAATTGTTGGTGGGCAACTCACATGGGATACAGCGATGGTTGATATTCTACAAGGAGGTCCTGAAAGTTGGGGGGCAACCGCAGTTGTGGTGATCTTCGGTAGTTGGTTCGGACGTATTCTAATTGAAACGGAAATTGCGTCTACATTGATTAAGAAAACGGTTGAACTAAGTGGGGAGAATCCATTATTTACAACAGCATTGATTTCAATTGTAACGACCATTATCTTTACGTCAACATTTGGAGCGGGTGCGGTAGTAGCAATCGGTATTATTGTATTGCCTATCTTAATGTCTTTAGGTGTTCCTAAACCGTTAGCAGTGACTGCTTACTTGATGAGTGTTGGTAGTGGAATGTACGTTAACATTGTCTTATTTAGACAAATGCAAGGGATTTTCGTAGGTTATGAGTATGACTGGAATTATTTAAGATTTGGTTTTTCAGCGATGGCTATTCAATCCTCTATTGTGATTCTAATGCTGATTTTCCATTTACGTAAAAAGCGCACATACAACTGGGCAGCCAAAGCAAAAGTAGCTGATGTTAAAAAGGATGTACCAACTTATGCGTTACTAGCACCAGTTATTCCCGTCGCTTTAGCAATCGGTTTTGGTTGGCAGTCGATTCCTTCTTTTATTGTCGCAAGTATTTATGCTTTATGGACATGTGGCAAACTTCCTAACTATAAAGAAGGAACACGTACGATTACTAGAACCTTCCAAGAAGGTGTTGTAGATGTGTCATCATTACTAGGTTTCCTATTTATTCTACCAATGTTTAATAGAATTTCTGGAATTGCGGCTCCTTTCTTCGAAGCAATATTAGGCGGTGTGATGCCAAGTAGTTCATTAGTTTTATGTATTGCTTTTGCAATTCTCTTACCTTTAGGTCTATTCCGTGGTCCGTTAACAATTTTCGGTGCGGGTAGTGCGACGGTTGGAATCTTACAAGGAATGGGTATTTTCCCAATGACGCTGATGTTCCCGTTGATTTATGTCCCAACGATTGCGATGAACTTATCGACGTGTCCAACTCAATCTTGGAACTTATGGGCATTAAATTATTCAAAAGTGGGCGCGAAAGAGTTTATGAAAACTGGTGTTCCTTGGGCATGGTTAGCAGGTGCAATTAATATTGCCATTGTTTACTTCATGTTCGGATAAAAGAGAAAGGAGCTTATGATTATAATGAATAGACAAGTTCGAGTAGGGATTGACGTTGGTGGAACACATACTAAGGCAGTGGCCATCGATAATGAAACATATGAAATTATTGGGATTGGCTCAGTTAAAACAACCCATGACCACGCTGAAGGTGTATCGGCTGGTGTAGTAGAAGCTTTTAAGAAGTGTCTAACAGATAATAATATTGAACCAGAAGAAGTGAGTTTTATTGCACATAGTACAACACAAGCAACGAATGCTTTATTAGAAGGTGACGTGGCTGTAACAGGTGTTATCGGGATGGGAAGTAGCTTTTTAGCGAAACGTCAAGCAAAAATTGATGACATTATTTTGGATGAGACAGGAAAAAGAAAAATATCTACTCACAATACTTATATCCCCTTAAAACACTATGATAGTGAGCAAGCCAAACAAGCGATTAGCTCCTTACGTAACAAAGGTGCAGAAGTAATTGTGGCGTCTAAAGCTTTTGGTGTGGATGATGGCACTGAAGAAAAAGATATCGCGAGGCTGGGTGAAGAATTAGGAATTGAAGTCTCACAAGCAAGTGATATAAGTAAAATGTACGGTTTATCTAAACGGACTCGTACAGCCGTAATCAATGCCTCGATTTTACCAAAAATGTTTGAAACAGCTGATAGTACCGAAGCAAGTGTGCGTCAAGCTGGAATTAAAGTACCATTGATGATTATGCGTGGTGACGGTGGTGTAATGGATATTGATGAGATGAGAAAAAGACCAGTCTTAACCATGTTATCTGGTCCAGCCGCTTCGACAGTTGGTGCATTAATGTATTTACGTGCATCAAATGCAATCTTCTTTGAAGTAGGCGGAACAAGTACAGATATCGGTGTCATTAAAAATGGGCGCCCGATGATTGACTATTCAATCGTTGGCGGACATAAAACATTGATTAGTTCTTTAGACGTGCATGTTTCTGGTGTTGCAGGAGGCTCAATGGTTCGTGCAAATACTAAAGAAGTGGTCGCAGTTGGCCCTCGATCAGCCCATATCGCTCATTTGGATTATGCGGCATTCGCAGATCCAGCAGATATTCAAAATCCGAAAGTGGTTCGTATCCAACCAATGCAAGATGATCCCAATGATTACATTGCCATTGAATCAGCTAACGGTAAACGATTCGCGATCACAGTGACTTGTGCAGCCAATGCATTGAAAATAGTTAAGGAAAGTGACTATTCTTATGGGAATTATGACTCATCTTACAAGGCAATCAAAGCTTTAGCCGATGAGTTAGGTAAGAGCGTTGAACAAGTGGCAACAGAAATTATGGATCGAGCGTCGGATGTGGTGATTAAAGTAATCACTTATTTAGCTGAAAAACATAAAGTAGAGCGCGATCAAATTTCATTAGTAGGTGGCGGTGGTGGAGCAAGTTCTTTACTTCCTTATACAGCTAAAAGAATGGGCTTAACGTATGACATTGCTGAAAATGCAGAAGTTATTTCTTCAATTGGTGTCGCTTTAGCGATGGTTCGAGATGTTGTGGAACGCGTAATTCCGAGTCCGACACCAAGTGATTTAGACGATATTCGTAATGAAGCGATTCAATCAGCCACTAAATCGGGAGCATCTCCAGAAACAATTGAAGTACAAATGGAAATCGATTCGCAAACGAATAAAGTCCGTGCGATCGCTACTGGATCGACAGAAGTTAGAACGACTGACTTATCAGCCAAAGTTGAAGAGGCTGAAGCGCGTAAAATTGCCGCAAAATCAATGCAATTACCTGGAGACAAATTAACATTAGCCGCGTCAAACAACTACTTCTTCGTATTCACAGCAATGAAGGGTGAGAAGAATGAAGTACGTGTGGTTGACAACAAAGGCTTTATTAAAGTTCAACGTGGAGACGGAGAAGCGGTAGTAACGACTGTTGGAGGCGTTCGTTCAACGGTTGATGAGTACTGGGAAGTTTTAGCTGTCTACAAGAGCGATATCAAATTGGCTCCAGATATTTACTTATGTATTGGTGCAAAGGTAGTGGACTATACTGGAATGTTAGATCTAGCCCAATTAAACATGGTAATGGATACAGAGTTAATGCAACATGGAGGACGCGAAGAAGTCATTGTGATGGGCGCACGTAATAACATCTAATGACACACAGTCCAACAAGACTAGAGACTTCTTTACACCATTTGAAAAGTATCGATGTGGACCAGTACATTTTTGATACGGTTCGACAAGATCGTATAGGACAACGTTTGTCTGAACAGGAAATTAAGAGTAAAATTGAATTAGCTAGAACTATGGCGGAAAATCTAGTCACTTTTTATAAAGAAACATTAAAGGTGAATAGTGTCGAAGAGTTAGTCAAGCATTTACAGCTTACAGTTGATTTTAGACAAGAAAAAATTGAGGATTATTTTGCGATGATTGGTTTCTTTGAAAGTCCGAATCGCATTGTCGTCAATGACTTGTATCGTGAAAATAATGAATTTTGGTTAGCGCATCAACAGCCTGAATGGTTATTTGAACAATGGTCACCGGTCATTATTGCACATGAAGCCTTTCATGCTATTCAAGAAAAAGAAGCGCTAGATTTATCAGCATTTGAGATTGATTTATGGCAATTTGCTGGCTTTAAAAAGAAATCACCTGTTACAGTTTTGATAGAAGTCGTGGCGAACTATTTTGCACAATATTACACGGGTTTTGCTTATTATCCGGCTATTCTGGATAAAATAGCCTTGCTGCCAATATATCCCAAAGCAGTCCATAAAGAAATCGAAACTTTGGCTAGAAAATAGACTAAATCATCGCCAAGTAAAGCAGAGTATATTGATGAGGAGAGATAATGTGAAAAAAATGAATGTGTTAGGTAAATTGATCGAATCAGGTGTCATCGGTGTGGTGCGCGGTAAGTCTCGTCAAGAAGCGGTTGAAATTTCAAAAGCATTAGTGGCTGGTGGCATTCACGGCATCGAATTAACGTTCACGGTCCCGGAAGCGGCTCAAGCAATTCAAGAGTTGAAAGCTGAATTCAAGGATAATGCGAACGTTGTGGTAGGTGCAGGAACGGTTTTAGATGCGACGACAGCTAAGCTAGCAATTGAAGCAGGTGCTGAATATATTGTCAGCCCAAGTTTTGATGCAGCTGCAGCGCAATTATGTAACTTGTATCAAATCCCTTACTTACCAGGTACCTTAACGATCACTGAAATGACGACTGCTATGAAAGCAGGCGCTGATATCGTTAAATTATTCCCAGGTTCAGCGGTTGGTCCTTCATATATTAAAGCAGTCAAAGGCCCACTTCCTCATGCGAACATCATGCCAACAGGCGGTGTCAGCTATGACAACTTGGGCGAATGGATTAAAGCTGGTGCAGTTGCGGTTGGTGCTGGTTCGAACTTAACGCATCCATTCGAAGGTGCAACGACGGCCGACATTACTGAAACAGCTTCTAAATTCATTGCACGATACCGTGAATTAAAAGCGGCAAATGCTCAATAAAATAATCAAGTCACTCGCTCATAAAGACGGGTGACTTTTTTTGTATGGTCATTGAGGAGTCCAACTTAGTTTTTCGTGAAAAACAAAGTTAACAAAAAATGGAAAAATGGATCTTAAGGAGCAACCTGCTCATAAGTTTAGAAATAGAAAATATTGCCTATAATCTCTTAAGAGGTCATACAAAGGTAATTAGTTAATACATATAAGAAGCCTGATGAAACAACATTCCCGTAAAAAAAGTATCAATCACTCGTCTAAAAAAGGCGAGTGATTTTATAAATTTTAAAAGTAATTTTAAATAAAATGATTGAAAGCGTTGACAATCATTTCAAGTCATTATATACTTCTCTGTGAAGAAGCAAGTTGAACGTTAAACCTTAGAGAGGTATTTTTTTTACGGTATGAGTTTAACGTTAAACTTTTAGAGAGACTAAAGCCAGGCAAGTAGGGCACAAGTAGGGCATAAGAAGAATAAATTTATTAAACTATAATAAGTTTAACGTTAAACCTAACCGGATAAACATCATAGTTTGAAAAGGAGGAGCCAAGATGCGTATAACAATGAAACATATTGCCCAAGAAGCAGGCGTCAGTGTAATGACAGTCTCTAACGTAATCAATGGTAAGGGCGGTAAAGTTTCAATAGACAAAAGAATAGAAATTGAAAAAATAATTAAAAAGTATAATTACTCACCTAATATGAATGCGAAAGCATTGGTCAACGCCTCATCGAGATTAATTGGTTTACTTTATTACAGTGATGGACCAGGCTATGATTTTTCAGATCCTTTTGCGACAGAGGTCTTAAGTGGGATTGAATCGATTGCGAAGAAAGAGAATTACTTTATTTTAATTCATAATGTGAATTCTTTAGAAGATATTCAAGAAATTCAGTCAAATTGGGCGTTTTCTGGTTTTATCGCAGTTGGTTTTTATCAGGAAATCTATTTAAAAATGGTGGAAGCAGTCAGTGTGCCGATCGTTTTTGTAGATACCCATCTTGATAATGAAGGCGAAGCACTGAATAATTCTAACGTTTATTTTGTTAAATCAGATGACTACTTACAAGCCAAAAAAGCAGTTGATTTCTTATATAGCCAGGGGCATGAAAAAATTGGTTTTCTATCCTATAATTTCGACTTAGAAATCGTCGGTGTTATTGAACAGCGTTTCAATGGTTATAAAGACAGTCTGCTGGAAAAAGGATTGAGCTTTGATAAAGACTTAATTTTCAATGATAGCGACTTTGATAAACTAATCGAAAACTTAAAACAATTTACTGCCTTGTTTGTCACGGCAGATTTCCTAGCCATGAACTTTATTAAATATTTAAGAAATAAAGGGCTTTACGATGTCAACAGACTTTCAATTATCAGTGTTGATGACATTAGGTATGCGGAATTAAACAATCCGCCTTTAACCACGATTCGATTAAATCAGGTTTATAAAGGGTCAGTAGCCATAGAAAGAATTATTCAAATTGTAGAAAAACAATCAGATATTCCTAAGGTAACGATTATCGAAGGAGAATTGATAGAAAGGGATAGTGTGTCCTGGCACGCTAAAAAGGTAGATTATGATCAATAACATATTAGTTGGAGAACGTTATCGCTTTACTATTTTAAGTAATCAGCTTCTGAGAATGGAGTACTCAGAAACAGGCGAGTTTGTCGATGAAACGACACAAGTCGTTGTGAACCGTAAAATTACTGATGAAGTGGCGATTGAGTTTAATACGATTGAGACTGCTGACGACTTAGAAATTATCACGAAATATTTTCATTTATACTATAAAAAGAATCAACCATTTTCCAATTTAACGTTATTCATTGACTTCTTTTTTGCTTACCAACCCTATGGGAATCGTTGGTATTATGGCGATCCAATCAAAGACTTAAAAGGAACGACTCGCACACTCGATTGGGTCGATGGGGAAACACCACTTGATTCAGGCATTATCAGCTTTACTGGTTTTACCGTCCTGGATGATTCTCAGTCACATTATTTAAATGCGGCTGGCGATTTTACACTAAAGAACTTAAAGACAACAGATGTCTACGTCTTTGCCTATGGTCATGAGTATCAAAAAGCGTTAACAACTTATTATCAACTGACAGGCTTTACACCTAAGTTACCACGTTATGCCTTAGGCAACTGGTGGAGTAGATTCTGGAGGTATTCAGACCCAGAATACCGTGAGTTAATGACTAAATTCAAGACTAAAGAAATCCCTTTATCAGTGGCTGTGATTGATATGGATTGGCATATAACAGATATTCCTGAAGGCTTCGGAAGTGGCTGGACGGGTTATAGTTGGAATAAAGAACTGTTTCCAGATCCAGCCGATTTTATGAACTGGTTACATGAAGAAGGTCTGGCGGTTACTTTGAATTTACATCCTGCGGATGGCGTCAGAGCCTTTGAAGATGCCTATCCAGCAATGGCCCAAAGACTGGGACTCGATACAAACTTGAATGAACCAGCGGTCTTGGATTTTTCAGATTCAGATTTCAGAAAGGCCTATTTTGAAGAAGTTTTACATCCTAACGAGGTAGACGGTGTCGATTTTTGGTGGATCGATTGGCAACAAGGGACGGACAGTGGAGTATCGGGTTTAGATCCTTTATGGTTACTCAATCATTATCATTACCTTGATTTAGAAAAACGAGGTAAAAATGCCTTGATCTTATCTAGGTATGCAGGTCCCGGTAGTCACAGATATCCTTTAGGTTTTTCTGGAGATACGATTAATACTTGGGACTCATTGAAATTTCAACCTTACATGACCTCGACGGCAGCAAACATTGGTTATAGCTGGTGGAGTCATGATATTGGTGGACATATGTATGGCTATAAAGACGAGGAATTAGTGTTAAGGTGGTTGCAATTAGGTGTTTTTAGCCCAATCAACCGCATCCATAGTTCTAATAGCATTTTTATGGGCAAGGAACCTTGGAATTATTCGATGGAAATTGAAGTCATTATGACGCATTTCTTAAGACTACGTCATCAGTTACTTCCTTACTTGTATACTGCAAATATTGAGACGCACGAAAAAGGCATTCCATTAGTTCGCCCACTCTATTATGGAGAAGCGGATAAACCTATCTCTTACAACTATCCAAATGAATTCTATTTTGGTAGTGAGCTATTAGTTTTACCAATTACGAGTCCAATTAATTCGATGCTCTATCGTGCAGTAGAAGAAATTTATTTCCCAGACGGTCAATGGTATGACTTTTGGACGAATTTACGTTATCAAGGAGGCGCTTCCTTGAGAGTGTATCGAAAATTAGATCGTATGCCCGTCTTTGCGAAAGCAGGCGCCATTATCCCACTTGATTATTCGCCAATGGCCACTGGCTTCGAAGAGTTACCTGAAGTCATCACATGGAAAATTTACCCGGGCGCTTCTAATCAGTATCGCTTAGTCGAGGAGAAAGATAATCAACGAGTCGAAACCATTCTTGACCTAAATAATGACACACACACTTTGCAGCTAACAATCAATGGTCAATCTGATGTATTACCAGCCAATCGCCAACACGATTTTATATTCTGTGGGACGCAAGCTTTTTCGGTGGAAGGTTACGACAGTGACTATCAAGCACAGAGAAAAGAAGTCAGTATTAAAGGGATAAAAGTTGAAACAAGCCTACAACTAGCAATTCAAGGCTTCGCTCCGATAGTTAAACAAGATATTAAAGCCGAACTCTTTTCACTAGTGAATGAAGCTAAAATTGCTTACGTGATTAAAGAAGAAATTTGGCAGAATTTTCAACAAGACAATGTCACTAAGATTCTTTCAAATACCCAACGGATTCAGAATAAGGTGTTGGAAGAAAGTCTATTCGAGCTCATTTACATAATGACGAGTTAAATTTGATTGGAGGTCAATCATGGCACAAGAAGTTTTAGTTCCGCCTAGTCGTGAACAGAAAAGAAAACGTTTTAAAGCTCGATTGAAGGCGAGTGTCCCTTTATATATCTTAGCATTTCCTTCTTTAATTCTTTTGTTTATTTTTGCTTATGTCCCAATGGGTGGTATTGTAATTGCTTTCAAAGATTATCTACCTGCTTTAGGTATTTTAGAAAGTCCTTGGGTTGGACTCAAGCACTTTAAACAGTTTTTCAATTCTTACCAGTTTCCAATAACAGTCGGCAATACGATTAAAATTTCTTTATACAGTATTTTAATCGGCTTTCCATTACCAATTGCTTTAGCATTAATGGTTAACCAAATGCGAGAGGGCTACTTTAAGAAAGTGTTTCAGGTGGTTACTTACTTACCGCATTTTATCTCAGTAATGGTTATTTGTGGGATGATCATTATGTTCCTATCGCCAACATCAGGTTTAGTGGCTAACATTCTGGATCAGTTTGGTATGTCAATGCCTAACCTATTATCAAGTCCAGATCGTTTTGCGGATGTGTATGTCTGGAGTGATGTGTGGCAACACATTGGTTGGGATAGCATCATTTATCTCGCTGCTTTATCAGCGATTGATCCGACTTACTATGAAGCAGCCACCATGGATGGGGCGAATACCTTCCAGAAGATTAAAAATATTGATATTCCTTTAATTTTACCGACAGCCATGATTCTATTAATTTTACGTATGGGTAGTCTGTTAGGAGTCGGCTTTGAAAAAGCTCTCTTATTACAAAACCCATTGAACTTGGCAGGAAGTGAAATCATTTCTACCTATGTTTATAAAATAGGTCTGCAAAGCATGCAATATAGTTTGTCAACAGCTATTGGTTTATTTAATACCGTCATCAACTTAGCGCTACTTATTTTTGCTAACTGGCTATCAAAACGTATGACCAAAACTGGTTTGTTTTAGGAGGAAAAGACATGCAATTATCAAAAAAACGAACCAATAAAAGGAAGAAGACCTTATCGGAAAAGGTATTTACTTTCTTCATCTACACATTTGCTATCGCTTTGATGCTAGTGATTGTGTATCCCTTGTGGTTTGTCATTATCGCGTCATTCAGTAATCCCGCGGATGTCGCCAATGGAAATGTTTGGTTTTGGCCAAAAGAATGGAGGTTGGATGGTTACTTAAAGCTATTTGAACAAAGATTAATCTGGCGTAGTTACTTTAATACTATCTTCTATACGGTTGCAGGAACGCTGTTTGCACTTTTTGTTAATGTGCCCGCTGGTTTTGTACTGACACGTAAGGATATGGTTGGTCATAAGTGGTTTGTTTGGCTTTATATTATTCCAATGTTTTTTGGAGGAGGTTTGATCCCGACTTATTTAGTCGTTAATAAACTAGGATTAGTTGATACCATCTGGGTCATGATTGTGCCTTTTGCAGTTTCGAGTTTCAACATTATTGTTATTCGCACATTCTTCCAGAATAGTATTCCAGCAGGCTTATGGGAAGCGGCCCAAATTGATGGCGCTGGAACCATTCGATATTTCATTCAAATTGTTTTACCGCTTGCCAAAGCGATTCTTGCAGTAATTGGACTGTGGACAGCCGTTGGTATTTGGAACTCATGGTTCAACGCGTTAATTTATTTACGAGATGAGAATTTACAACCTTTGCAGCTCATCTTACGTAGGATGTTAATTAATAATCAAGTGTTAATGGAATCATCATCAGCAGGAAACCTAGCTGCCGAACTCAGACAGTTGGCTGATATGATGAAGTATGCGTCAATTGTTGTCTCAACAGCACCTATTATGATTTTGTATCCATTTTTACAAAAATACTTCAATCAAGGCGTTATGATTGGCGCCTTAAAAGAATAGAGGAGAACATTATATGAAAAAATCTATTAGAAAACTATTAACAGTGAGTTCTTTATTAGCAATGACAAGCGGAATTCTACCAAGTTTAGCAGTGAGTGCTCAAGACGTGAGTGAATATGAAATCGCAACCGTTCGTTGGTCTGATTGGGGAACGGATTATCAGAATGGTTTCGTGACTGATAGTCAAGCTGAATTTGGCATCAATGTCACATGGGATACTTACGTGAACTCTGACTGGGCTGATCAAAAGGCCGTTATTATGGCAAGTGGTGATTTGCCGGATGCTTTTCTAGGGTCGAACGCTTTAAGTGATTCTGAAATTATGCAGAATGCTGCTCTATTCTTACCATTGGAAGATTTAATTGCAGAACACATGCCTAATTTAACAGCTGCCATGGAGAAAGAACCTTTACTGAAACAAATTGCGACGGCGGCAGATGGCCATATTTATGGTTTACCGACGAAATTACCAATGAGACCTGTAGTAGGAAACCAACTTTTCATTAACCAGACCTGGCTAGATAATCTTGGTTTAGAGATGCCGCAGACTTATGATGAATTTGTTGAAGTATTGCGTGCCTTTAAAGAAGAAGATGCCAACGGTAACGGGGATGCTACCGACGAAATTCCATATGGTGCCGGTAACTATGATGCGATTTTCGCCTACATCTTACCATTCAATGTTAGAAACGGTTACGAGTATGACATGGGCTTACAAGATGGTGAGCCAATCTACAATCGCATCACTGAAGAATATAAACAAGGAATCGAAGCGATGGCCGCAGCTTATGCAGAAGGCTTAATTGATTCTGAAATCTTTACTCAAGACACATCAATGGGAGAAGCGAAACGTCAAGATACAGCAGGCGCTCGTGTCGGTGTGGCAGCAGGTTGGACGGCCGATGCTTTATTTGGTCAAAACTCTGATCAATATGTTGCTTTACCAGCTTTAGAAGGTCCAGATGGCAATCGCTATGTTATTTCTGACCCTGACCATTTAAATTATAACCGAAATGAATTTTTAATTTTACGTGATACAGAAAACCCTGAAAAATTATTACAATGGCTAGATACTTGGTATACAGAGGATGCATCGATTCAAACTTTCTACGGATCATTTGGCATCGCTACTCAGAAGAATGACGATGGAACTTATACGGTTCTACCACCAGTTGGCGGAGAAACAGCAGATATTTCAGCTTGGGTTAACTCATTAAGAGACTTCGGACCGAAATATGTTACCGATGGTTTTAATGACAAAGTTGAGATTGACGAAACAGAAGGGGACGGACTGAAATTAATCTTAGACAATGATTTAGCAGAATTTGCCTTACCAGCCTTCCCACGTGTAAGTTACACACAAGAAGAAATCGGCCAATTAACTACTCTAAACATCGACATCAGTTCATACGCTAGTCAAGCAGCTACGCGATGGGTTGTTGAAGGCGGCGTCCAAGACGAATGGGATACTTACTTAGATACACTAAACCAAATGGGCTTAGAAAACTTTTTAAGTATCATGGATGCAGCCTATACACGATACGAGGAAAGTGCTCAATAATCACGACAAACATTAGGAGGCCATAAACATGAGACAACTACTCAGTCTAGACAGTAAAATAATTCAATTTCTCAATAAACTATTTGATTTAGTCGGTTTAAACGTCCTTTTTATGGCCTGCTGTTTACCCATCATTACGATACCCGCTGCGTGGGGGGCCTTACTAACGACCAAATACAAACAACAAACATTCCCTGATTTAGCTATTTACACAGTATTCTGGAAGCTAGTTAAAGAAAAATGGATCACATCCTTAAAAACAGGAAGCTTTACATTAACCGTTTTTCTGTGCTTAGTTGTATTACCCTCACGATTAAACATAACCTTATTACTGCCAATTCAATTAATCGGCATCATCACTACCTTAGTTTTATTGACCTATCAATTTATTTTAACTGGCCTGTATGAGATGAAGTTCAAGGACACCCTCAGAAATTGCGGCTACCTATTCATGAGCTTTCCCATCCAAACAAGCCTCATGATTATCATAAATACACTGATCGTATTCCTAAGCGTGACTAGCTATGCCGGTCTATTGATAGCCGTCTATTTTTACCTATTCGGAGGCTTCGTAGGTTTGGCCAACCTGAACGCCTGGTCCCTACGTAAAGTACTGACACAACTCAGCACAGACTAAACACCAATCACCTTGCTCTTTAAAAAGAGTGAGGTGATTTTTTTGCTTTGACAATAGGGCCGCTAGTTAACCAGAATTAACGACCAGCTAAACAAGCCCCTCAATCTCTGTAGACCTCTCTTTTTTAAAGGATGACTTAAAATATATTCATGGTATGATAGATAGACTATGTTTAAAGGGAGAAGGATGTCATGAAGGTGCCAATATTGTATGAAGACAATCATCTATTATTGGTAGAAAAACCGGTCAATATACCGGTTCAATCAGATAAAAGCCGTGATCTAGATTTATTGAGTTATTTAAAAGAGGATATTAAAGTCCGTTATCAAAAACCGGGCAATGTGTATTTAGGCTTAGTGCATCGTCTGGATAGACCAGTTGGTGGGGCGATGGTTTTTGCGAAGACATCCAAAGCCGCTTCACGTTTATCGGATCAAGTCCGACGCCATGCGATGACCCGCAAGTATTACGCAGTGGTTCAAGGCCGCCCGTCTAAAGCTAAGGATCAGTTGATCGACTATTTATACAAAGACACCAATAAGAATATTGTCTCGATTGTGCCTGCCAGTCATGGTCAGGGCAAGAAGGCGATGTTAACTTATGAAGTCTTAGAAACACAAGGTGACTTAAGTCTATTAATCGTACAATTACAAACCGGCCGTCCACACCAAATTCGTGTGCAATTAGCTGGCATGGGCACTCCGATTTGGGGTGATCAAAAATATGGTCAAGCATTCAGTAAAGTTGGTCAACAAATTGCCCTTTGGGCACATACTTTAGGGCTCGAACATCCGGTCAAAAAAGATTGGGTTGAAGTCACGTCTCTACCCCCTTCAGGCTTTCCGTGGGATGTTTGGCAGAATATTTAGTACACTATAGCATATAGTATTTGCAAGTGTTCAATGAAATGTTTCAATTAGGAGGATGAAGCTAGCATGGAGTTTTTAAAACTAGAGGTCTTCATACCACTTGGTCATGAAGAGTCGATCATTGAAGCTTTAAATTCAGGTGGTTTTTTAAGAGAAGGTAATTACGATTATTGTTACGCGACCAGTCTGGTTAAAGGGCATTTTCGTCCACTCGACGACGCGCAAGCTTATATCGGACAGACTGGCGAGTTGACTGAAGTCGATGAAATAAAGCTCGAATGTCGCATTCAAGCGAAACATCGCACAGAGGTGGAAGCACTCATTCGTTTAGCACATCCTTATGAAATTCCGGTTATGAACTACATGGCTTTAATCGATTAAGACCTAGACTTGTCTAACAGGCCATAAAAGAAAGCCGTCAGGCGCACCATGTTTCGTGGTTCGCCTGACGGCTTTTGGTTTAGAGTTTGTCCGTAGTTTTATCGAGTTTTAACCAACGTTTGGCTTTACCAATACTCGCGTTTTTCGCAGCGTTCCCAACGGTTTTGAGAACGACACTGCTGTTGGACTTAATGATACTGCCCATATATCTCAGGGCCTGCGTCGAAGTCGCTCGACGCAGACTGCTTTTTTCGAGCGAGTGTGCACTGCCTAAATAATTTTGCGTGATTAAACCAACACGTAAGGTCAAAAACGCGTTGACCGTGCCTTCCATTAGAGAACTGACGATTAAATTAGTGACTGGCACCATGCCTGGAATGGCCGAGGCTAAACTTTCACCAATAATCGTGGCTATCAGCGGTTCCATTTGATCTTCAATCAAGTCAGCATCTTCCAGCGTGCGCGCCATCAATACGACACTTGCCACTTGGAGATATAACTTCAAGAGACTGACGAGAGAAGGGCGTGTTTCATAAAATTTAGCCAGTTGCCAAATCATCCGCATCAAGGTGAAGAGGACCATAAAACTGTCGAGCGAGCCGTTTTGCGAAATGGCCGTGCTCAAGAAAATGGCATTCGCATTTTCTTTGATGACCGGTAAAGAACGTTCTCTCAAGGTCGCCAGTCCTTCATTAATCAAGGCCGCTTTACTATCAGCGTCGAGCGTTATCTCCTTATCTTCAGCCGCTAGTTGATATTGAGTCGCCTCTAGGTGAGGATTTTTAGCCAGAATATTGAGCCAACTATCGAGGTAGGCCGCATGTTCTTCTTCGCTGGGATTGGCTGGTAGTTCAAGTACGGGTTGATTTCTAAATAATTGCCGAGTGACTTTATAACCAATGAAGGCCAAGCCTATTACGAGAATTGTGATCACGACGCTTGCAAGGATTGGATGTAATTGTGCCATAAACTGATACAGAGTCCAAAATTGATTGATAATAAAAATCGTCATCAGGATGCCAAAAATTGCGCCACCCCAAATCAGTAATCGCTTCAAATCTTTCCACCATTGGCTCATATAGCCACTCCTTTCGTCTGTCTTTCTCTTACTTTACCTTAAAACCGCGAAGTGCGCCATCAGTCAGAAGACCTATTTTGGAAAAAGTGTGTTAATTATGCCAATCGGCACAACTAACTTGCGTCATTGCTTCGAATGTCTCTTGTGAGTACGAAATTCCCCGTCCAGTTACGCGAATTAATCCCACGTCCTGTTGTGTGAGTAGTCCCGCACAAAAAAACAGCCCTTGACACTACGCTCGCATCAGGGGCCGTTGGCTATATAGACAACATCTGTTACTACCGTTTTCAATCTCATTCATCGAGAACAAGGGGACAACGCTTAATTAAAATTCTCGAATTGAGTCATTCATGCAACTAGATATTTTCTAAATTAGCAAAATGTTCTAAGGTACGAACCATATTCGACACGAAACCATACTCATTGTCATACCAAGTCACCGTCTTGACTAACTGGCCACCGTCAGCATCCATCAATTTCGTTTGAGTCGAATCAAATAAAGAACCAGCTGGGAAACCAATCACATCTGAAGACACAATTTCGTCTTCCACGTAAACATAAGAATCCGACGCATCAGCTTTCATTGCCGCATTGACCTCATCAATTGTGACATCGCGTTCTAGGACAGTGTACAATTCTACCATCGAACCTGTCACAACCGGAATACGAATCGCACTGCCATCAATCTTCCCATTCAACTCAGGAATTACCTTACCAATTGCCTTAGCGGCCCCGGTCGTGTATGGAATCGCATTTTGAGCAGCGGCACGATTCTTACGCCCACCAGGAGAGTCCTGTAGACGCTGAGAAGCTGTGTAACCATGAATCGTCGACATCAAAGCACGCTTGATGCCAAAATGATTATTTAAAGAAAATACTAAAGGCGCCAAAGCATTTGTCGTACAAGACGCAGCCGATACAATCGTATCATCCTGCGCAATCGACTCTTCATTGACACCAAACACAATCGTCTTGGTCACATCATCCTTAGCCGGCGCAGAAATTAACACCCGCTTAGCGCCTGCTTGAATATGAGCAGCTGACTTTTCTTTCGACGTATAAAAACCCGTACACTCAAGTACAATGTCAATATCTAAATCGCCCCAAGGTAAATTCGCCGCATCCTTCTCTTCAAACGTCTGAATCGCATAATCCCCAACTACCATCTTATCGCCATCCAAAGAGACATTATAAGGAAAACGCCCCTGAGCCGTATCATACTTCAACAAATAAATTAAATCCTTATTATCCGTCAAATCATTAATTGCCACTACCTCAAGATCACTATCCGTCTCTAAAATCCGCTTTAATACCAAACGCCCAATCCGACCAAACCCATTAATCGCTACTTTCATAGCCATCGAAAATCCTCCTTCGGAAAAAACAAGAGAGACACTACCCATACATCTTAAGCAAAATAGGACATAAAGCATTTAATCTGCCTCAAAAATAACTCTACACTGCTTCCAAACCACTACAAGCCGGGACTATAGGTGCGATAACACCCCGCCCTAAACCCATAGCCAGAAATTTTAAGACCGCTCCTGCATAATCAAGTAACAGATGAAAAAATTATACATTTAGAAAGGAAGTAGGCTCATGACTCAAACATCTCGTGAAACAGTCATTGGTGACTGGACGCCATTAGAGAATACACGTGAAACTAAAGAGAGGGAGCGCTACTATTTCTTGGGTACAGATGCGACTGTTTATTTAATGTATACGCCAGATGGTTATTTATCGGCGACCTTATCAAGAGCCAGCCGTTCAGCTTTAAATTATTCAAATACTGGCGATTTACACACAGGTACAGCTCAAGCCGCCAATGCATAGCATGCTTATACTGGACGTTTTGAAGGCGATGAAGTCACTCAGACTTTATGTCATCATATGGAAATGAGCTTAGTGCCTAAACGAATCGGCCAAGTCCAAGACTGCGTCATTCAAAGCGAAAGGGATGAAATCACCATTAGGTCATAAAGCACTTCAAGTTTTATACGCTGGCGTCGTGTAGACGTTAACTCCAATAACTTGAGAAACTAACGTTTCTCGACGTTCTTTTAGTGTTTTTCGACTAGTCACTCATAGTGTCATCCGCTATACTAAGTACAAACAATTAAGCGAGACGATAGAAAGGGACTAACATCATGCGAACAAACACTTATGTCAAAACAGCTCTAGTATTAGGTCTAATCGCCTCCATATATTATATCTGGCATTGGTTTTTGAACCCGGCCATTGTGAACGATACAAATTATAGCGCTGCAATTGCTATCGTCTGGCCCCATCTAGCAGCCACCTGGTTAGCGACAGCCACCACTTTTGCCTGCTTATTCTGGGAAAAGAAAGGACTACTTCTATTGTCAGCCGGCCTTTACGGCTTAGCGGTGGCTTTGATTCCAGATTATATGATGTTCGTCATTATTCAAGCAGCCCTAATGTTCACAGCCTACTTGAGATTTGACACCATTGAACCCGAAAATTAAAGGCAAACACTCGCAAGCCCAAATGGTTTGCGAGTGTTTGTTTATTGGTATATGAAACCAAGCAATCGTTTGGCCTTTGGCTAACAATTGCTTGGATAAGGGGATAAAAAAAGATAAATAGGCGGACAATAGTTGGCTGACGCAAAGCATTTTTTTGGGGGCTCGCTTAGCGTAGAGCTTTATTAATCTATAGATGTATCCGCTTACTTTTTATCATAACACGGTTTAGGATAATTGAATAGTCCCTATTAAAAAAAGCGAGCAACTATCCTAAGATAATTGCACTCGCTAATCCTTGTGTATTTATTTTCTCGAATTAGTTCGCAGTTGGCGAACAAACCAGCGCGTATATAAAATAAATGCCAACAGCAAACCGATAGCGGTTAGACTCATTAACAGGTTGGCTAGGGTCTGGTTCAAATTTGGAAAAGCGACCAGAATCAAAGCGCATGCATAGAAAACGAAGGTCGACACTTTGCCGTACCACAAAGCGCCATCCATGACTTTGCCATTTCTAAACAAGACAATTTGACAAACTAACAAGGCGATTTCCTTGATGACAAAGACTGCAATCACAATCACCATTCCCGGCCAAGTAAATACCAGACAAATGATAATCGCCAATTGCGTCAGCTTATCCGCAAAGGGATCCAGCAGCTTCCCAAGGTCAGTAATCATATCAAACTTGCGCGCAATTACACCATCGAGATAATCCGTCGCCCCCGACACCATCACAATAAAAGCCGCCCACAGATAATTATGGCGAAGAGTCTCATTCAGATAAACATAAACAAAAAGTGGAATCAACAGAATCCGCACAATCGATAATAAATTCGGAATCGCCAACCAATCCGCTTTCTTAATCGGCGATTTTTTCAAATTATTCACACGCACACCTCCTCTAAAACTAAAACTAATTTTAACATATTTCTCATCATTTGCGTTGTTTTAGTACTTAAACCATCTTTTTACAAAATATGAGCGACATTCATAAGGCGACAGTCTGCTTGGGAGGAGGCACCTAGGACGCTCATCCAATCCCATAAACTGGCCGTTACGGCGAGTAGCAGTTTTGGCCCTGGGCGCTACGGCGAGTAGCAGTTTTGGCCCTGGCCGTTACGGCGAGTAGCAGTTTTGGCCCTGGGCGTCGCGGCGAGTAGCAGTTTTGGCCCTGGCCGTCGCGGCGAGTAGCAGTTTTGGCCCTGGCCGTTACGGCGAGTAGTAGTTTTGGCCCTGGCCGTTACGGCGAGTAGCAGTTTTGGCCCTGGCCGTCGCGGCGAGTAGCAGTTTTGGCCCTGGGCGTCGCGGCGAGTAGCAGTTTTGGCCCTGGCCGTTACGGCGAGTAGCAGTTTTGGCCCTGGGCGTCGCGGCGAGTAGCAGTTTTGGCCCTGGGCGTTACGGCGAGTAGCAGTTTTGGCCCTGGGCGTCGCGGCGAGTAGCAGTTTTGGCCCTGGCCGTGACGATAACCTGATCACAACAGTCAGCGCTTTCACCAACACAAGAATGCGCTTGATCCACACGGGACAAGCGCACACTTAAATGTTAAATTTCAAAAGTTAATCTTTTTCTTTCAAGCCCATCTCTTGCTCGAAGTAATCTACACGGTCTTCAAAAGAAACCACTTCGTGAATTTCATGTAGCATCCATACATAGCCTTCCAAATCAGCAAACATCGCGTTCGTGATCCCCATTTGCTCCATATGAATCGGCGTTTGAATTGCTTGGCAATCCAAAGCCATCGCTTTTTCCCAAACGGCGTGCAAATCGGGAACAACTAAGTTGAACCAAAAAGGCATACCTTCCCCTTCACCAGGTCCCATCAAGCCTTCGATTTCGTTCTCAGCAAATATTTGGAAACGTGTACTGAACAAGGTGAAAACTGCTTCACTGTGATCAGCCGCTTGCGACAGGATATCAATCGGGAAGATGCCCGCATAGGTTTCTAAGCTCAAGGCCACGTCTTGAACAACATAAGCAATTGCCAGGCCTTCAAAAGCGTCAATGTCGCTTTTTGAAAAGTCGTTTAGCATCCAAATATAGCCATCTGGATCGCGGAACATCGCGGTCATTGAACCTGAATCAGCCGACTTTGTTGGTTCGACTAACTCGCTACAACCTGCCGCGATGGCCTTTTGCCAAAGCCCCTGAATATCCTCTGTGCTGACATTAAACCAGAAAGGAAAATCCTCATCGACTGCCGGTGCTTCCATACCGTAGTCGGGATTCGCGTCCAATAAATGGAAACGCGTGCCAGCCAAATTAAATACCAATTCATTGCTGCCGACGGGGAAATTTGTTTCTTCAATAATTTCCAAACCGAACACTGCTTCATAAACTTCCTTCGTTTGCTTCACATTATTTACAATAAAATCAAATTCCACTGCCTGTAAATTCATATTAAAACTCCCTTTCACCAAATATGACGATTAGCCGTCAAGCCACAAAAATTATCTTGTGGCAAAATTAATTCATCTTCATTATTATACGCTTATTTTTGTCAACAAGGCTAATTTTTAGTCATTACTTTTGTAATGCCCTCAAACTGTTTAGCCCTATTTGGGCCGAGCGGTTCTGCGAGCGATAAAGCTTATCTTCGTGTATAATAGATAAAGTAGAAACGAGGAGGATTTCAATGAAGGGGATTGTAGTAAAATGTCTGGAAGAAGGCTCGACCTTAGAATTACGCGACGTCAAAGCACCAATTCTAAAGGAGGGTGACCTATTGATTGAGGTTGTATCAGTTGGAGTGAACCGAACGGATATTATGACCCGCGAGCGTCAGGCGGGCTATGCCGATGGTGCCAATGAAACGTCAGAAGACATAGTGGAATTGGGTGTTGAAGTAGCCGGCGTGGTGGTCCAAGTGGCTGGCGATAGCGCTGGGATCAGTGTGGGTGAGCATGTCATGGGGCTTGTTGATGGTGGCGGCTATGCAGAATATGTGGTCATGCCAGCAAATCGTGCTATGTTGCTTCCTGAAGGGATTAGTCTAAAAGAGGCAGCCGCAATACCTGAAGTATTTCTAACCGCCTACCAAACACTTTTCTGGCATGGTAAATTACAAGAAGGTGAAACAGTCTTAATTCATGCAGGGGCAAGTGGCGTCGGAACTGCCGCCATCCAATTAGCGAAGCAACTCGTCGGAGCACGTGTGATTGTGACAGCTGGTTCGCAAGAAAAATTAGATGCCTGTCTAGCTCTTGGTGCAGATGTAGCCATTAACTATAAGGAAACAGACTTCAGTCAAGCCGTTTTAGAAGCCACTGACAACCGCGGTGTTGATGTGATTTTAGATTTCGTTGGTGCTAGCTACTGGCAGAAAAACCTAAAGAGCATTGCGGAAAGTGGGCGCTGGGTCTTAATCGGAGCCTTGGGAGGGTCTGTGATTTCGCAAGTTCAGCTGTTTGATTTGATGAAGAAATTTGTCACTCTGACAGGTACTTTATTGACGCCACGTTCAGCTACTTATAAGGCCAAATTAACGAGTGAGTTTCAAGCTCGCGTAAAACCTTATTTGGATAATGGCAGTATTTATCCAATCATCGACCGGACATTTGCTTTGGCGGACGCTGAATCTGCCCAAACTTACATGACAGAAAATCGTAATATCGGCAAAATATTATTAACAAATTTTAGTAAATAGGAGAGTTTAAATGGAACAATTAACTTTATTGAATGGCAAAGAAATCCCAGTATTGGGTTATGGTACTTGGCAGAATGTGGATCCAAGTGAGTGTGTCGATGGCGTTGTCAATGCGTTGAAAGCGGGCTACCGTCACATAGATACAGCACAAATGTATGGTAACGAAACGCTTGTTGGCGAAGGAATTCGTAAAAGTGGTGTGCCTCGTGAAGAGATTTTCTTAACAACGAAAATCGACAACGTCAATCATGCTTACGAAGATACATTAAAATCAGTTGATGAATCATTGAGAGCCTTAGGGACAGATTATTTAGACTTAATGTTAATTCACTGGCCAGTCGTTTCAGGTCATGAAGAAGATTGGCGTGAGTCAAACATTCAAACATGGCGTGCACTAGAAGACGCACATGAAGCAGGGAAAATCCGTTCTATTGGTTTAAGTAACTTTAAAGTAGAACATTTAGAAAACTTATTACCCCATTGCCGTGTCAAACCAGTTATCAACCAACTGCGCTTACACCCAGGAGTCTTACAAGCAGAAACCGTTGCTTTAAGTCGCGAAGCTGGTATGGCAATTCAAGCTTGGTCGCCATTATCACCTATTTCGCAAATGAAAGAAGATGCACAAGTTCTTAAGATGACTGAAAAATATAACAAGTCTATCGCCCAACTTCTTTTACGTTATGGCATTGAGAAAAATTATATTCCATTAACGAAGTCCGTTCATGCGGCTCGTATTACAGAGAATGCACAAATTTTTGACTTTTCATTAGAAGCAGAAGACTTAGCTTACCTTGATACTTGGCATTGGGACGGCGACATATTCTTATAAAAATACTAGAGACGGCCGGTCTGGTCGTCTTTTTTATTGGGTGGATAGGATATGATGGATTAAGTAAGCATCTTTTCATCCACCGTTAGTCAAAAGGACAAAAGGCCTCTGGCTCACAAAATATAACAAAAAAGCGAGGTTGCTGGCTCATATCCATCACGAGCAACACTCGGCTTTCCTATAAAAATCAAACCCCTTCGTTAGAGGGTTTATTCTATCGTGTACCGTCTTAGAATTTTCGATCAGTCGCATGAAATTTAAATAAGGTGTTAAGATTATAGGCAATATTTGAAAGTGACGCTTGAGTAAGATAAACTAATTTCCAATAGAGAAGCAAGGAAGAAGGGGGATATAATGCGCTGGAATGAGGTACAAAGCGATGCACAGGCTTGGTTAGAAGCTGGGCGGCAAGTACTCGAGGTAAGTCCACTGTACAAGGACCATAAACGATTAGAAAAACGAACCGGCAATTATCGATTGACCAATCCAGAAAAAGTTGCCTTGATTGGCGAAACAAACAATCTTCGAAAGCGAGCTAAGCGCTTATTAAAAGCTGAAATATCCGACTCAAACAACATGTCAACACCATTAATTCAAGTGTCTTATACGGATTTTGGTCGCAAGGAATTAGAAGAAACTCAGGGGACATTCGATAAATATTTGACAGACTATCAGTCGACTCAATTTTCTTGGGAAGAATTACAAGCTGAATCCCTTGAACTATTGAGTCAAGGCTTTCAACAATTGGAATATGTGAGACCTCGTGAATGGATGGCTCGCCAAGCAGAAGCGACAGCGGGTATTTATATGGTATTTAAAGATAATGAATTATTGTATATCAACCACAGCAATAATCTCTTACACTCTCTAAATTTACATTCGAACAGTACGCCCGCTTCTGGTTTACGTCGAGCGATTGCGACCTATGAATTAGGCATGGATTTGAAAACGGCACAGGAAGTTGGTCAAGAGGCCCCAAACTTCCAACCTTATGCGCGACAGCATTTAAGTTTAACGGAGAATTTTGCGATTAATCATTACTTACAAGAGTGTCTCGTCGTTAATTTACCTGTGACGCTAGGCCGAATTGAATTATCGGAGGCCTTATGCCATCACTTTGCGCCCAAACTAATGATTAAACAAACAGCCATCACCTAAACACACTAACGGCCGCTTTTCTAGGGGCTGTTTTTCGTATGGTTTCTGATTTGCTTCTTGACCTGATATACTTATATTAAGGAAAGTGAGAGGAGAAAGTGGTTATGACGACAAAAGAAACCTTGAGTGAACCCATCGATGCCGTCCGCAAACAAACAGAGGCCGTCAAACGCAGTTACCAAGATTATCTGAATAATCCCTTTGAAGCTAAACACGTTCATGTTTTGCGCGCGAATATCCGGAAGCTGCGCGCACTGTTGAATTTCCTTAAGCCAACCATCGATCCCGCACTCTATCAAGAATTACAGTCGCATTTGCGTGAAGCAGGGCGAGGGCTCAGTCCCTTACGAGACTTGGATGTGCTACATGTTTTTTGTCAAGATTTTGCGGTAAAGGAACCGGATTTGAGTGACAATTACCAAGCACTGTTCAATTATCTGGGCATCTTGCGCCGGCGCGAACAACGCAAGACCTTTAATAAAACCAATAGCCAACACTTTGACAATATGCTCAAGTCGATTGATATTCTGTTATCCGACAAGCAAATACTCCAGACCAAGCATTGGCCCCAATATATCGATAAGCGTCTCGCGAAGAAACAAGATAAGTTAGAGAATTTAAGTAAGCATGTCGATGAAATGCCTTATGAAGCACTCCATGATACACGCAAAAAAGCGAAGAAATTACGCTATGCGGCTAGCTTATTAAAAAGATCGACGGAGCAAACGTTAAAGGAAATCATCAAGTCGGCTAAACACATTCAAGCTGACTTAGGCAAAGAAACGGATAGTCATGTGATTGAAAGACTACTGAGTGACTTGAGCGAGAAGGCACCTGACGAAGCGGTACAAGCTATCTTATTATTAATCCAAAAACAATTAAAGCTATCCTAGAAAGGAAGCGGTCAGTCATGTGTGGTCAATATAGTTATCTAGCATCAAAGAAAGCATTACTCGAACGCTACCAATTAAATCCTGCTGATATTGATTCCTTTGTATTAGATTATGCGATAGAAGAAGCCGAACAAAAAGAAGACACACCCAACATTTTTTATCCAAGTGGGCATCATCCGATTCTGCTTCCCAATCAGAAAATTTATCATATCCAATGGGGATTGACGCCAAGTTTTGCGAAGCGTCCCTTGATTAATGCCCGAATTGAAACAATCTTGGAAAAGAAGACGTTTCGCGAACCCTTTATGAAAAAGCGCTGCATTGTACCAGCGACTTGTTTTTATGAGTGGCAAGTAGCAAATGCTGGTGACGAGCAATCTAAAACGATGTATAGTATCGCGGTTAAAGATCAAGCTATATTTTCAATGGCTGGAATCTGTGAACGGTATTCAGATGGCAAGGGCGGTAGTTATTTAACTTTTGCGATATTAACGACCGAACCGAGTCAACAAATGGCGCCTATTCATGACCGGATGCCAGTTATTTTAGAACCGTCTTTTGAACAGGTTTATCTTGATTTGGAATTGCCAGCAGAAGAAATACTTGAAAAAATTAGAAACACTCATCCACATGAGCTACTAATAGAGGCTAAGCCCTAATAAAACGACTCAATGAAACAGCCACTATGCTAGCCTTTTTAATGGGCTGACAGTAGTGGCTGTTTTGTTAGATGACGTTTAGTCTATTTGGTCATCGGAAGTTTTAATTGTAGTTGGTCGTTGTAGAAGGTTTGGTAAGTTAAATAGCTGGCGATAAAAGATGAGAGAGTTGCGACGGAAATCATCGTGAACATCACAACGATTTGATAGCGGATTGCGTGGGTTGGGTCGATCCCAGCAAAGATTAACCCAGACATCATGCCTGGCAAACTGACTAGACCAACGGTTTTCGTGCTTGAAATCGAAGGTGTCATTCCGATGCGGATACTGTCGCGTAAAATGGCATGCGACGCTTGTTTACTCGTGGCTCCCAAGGCTAATTTTTCTTGGATTTGTTGGCGACGGTCATTGAACTGTGTAAGCAATGTACGATAAATGACGCCAATGGTTGTCATGGCGCTTGAGGAAATCATTCCAGTAATCGGAACGATTTGTGATGGTACCCAGTCGAGCGTGCCGGACAAAACAAGAATGATTAAAGCTAGGCTTGTTCCGATGCCGATAGATAAAAAAGAGGTGCGGAAGGAATGTTTGATGCCATTACTTGTTTTATGAGCATGGTAGCTAGCGTTGAATATCATGAAGGCAACCATGACAAGCGTGAGCCAAAAGTTATCGACTTTAAACACGAACGCTAAGACGTAACCGATAATAAATAATTGAATCACCGAGCGCACAGAAGCGATGATAATGTCTTTACTGAGGCCGATTTTCTCTTTGAAGTCGACCGAAACGGCCAACATGATTAAAAGAGTCGATAGCATTAGGGATAAATTGCTGATTTCTAAGTTTTGAGTCATTTTATTTAATTTCCTCCATTAGGCCGTTTTCAACTTTTAACACACGATTAAAGTATTGGAGATCATCATTGTTATGAGTTATCCAAAGAAGGGTGGTGCCTTGCGCTTCGTTGAGTTGACGGACATAATTTAATATAATATCACGGTTGATTTGATCGAGTGAACTTGTCACTTCGTCCAATAAGAGAACACGTGGCATATACATTAAATTACGGACTAAAGCGATTCGCTGCTTTTCGCCACCAGACAATTCATGAATTTCTTTTGTTAGATAAGTGGCATTCAAACGGACTTTTTCCAAGCCTTCAATGGCACGCTTTTCGTCGAAGGTCTCTTGGCGAATTTCAGCTGGAAAATCTAAGTTATCGCGGACCGTTTCATCAAATAAGACGGCATTCTGGAAGAAGTAAGAGACTTCTTGACGGTAATCGATTGGATTCTGCTGGCTTAAATCAGCGCCTTTAAATTGAATGCGACCTTCAGTCGGCGAGAGTAAACTTCCAATCAATTTTAATAAGGTGCTTTTACCACTTCCAGAAGGGCCGACAAGGGCAATGCTGTCACCTTCATAAATATCCAATGTAATATCCGACAAGATAGATTTGCTATTAATTTGAAAGCCTACTCGTTTCAGGCTAATAATCGGCTGTGTATGTGCCATCTAATATCCTCCTAGAAATGCTTATTCTGTTTTAAGTTAACTAGAATCATTCTAATCTATATGTGCGTTTAAAGCAACTAGGGTAGGGTATGAACACGTTTACTCCCTCTGAATTTCAACCAGATATGTTATACTTATTCTATGAATGAAAGGGGTTGTAATGGATGCCTAACCAAAACCGTTTAACACTGAATCTTGTGGTCTCGAATGCTCTAATGGCGCTGACTTTCTATGAAAAAGTTTTAGAGGCTAAGCGTGGAGATGTTTTTGAATTTCCAAACCGTCGTGAGAAAAATGAAGTCAATGTGTTGATTGGCAATGTCGCTTTGCGTTTAATTGATGAAAATCCTGACCATGAGTGTTTTGCGCCGAAAGCAGGTGAAACAGCTTCCATTTGGCTACAATTGATGGTAGACGATGTCGATGCTACTTTAGCAAAGGCCCGACATCATGGGGCGACTGAGATTCAACCTCCCAGCGAGTTTATGGGCATGTATCATGCGCAGTTCACTGATCCTTTTGGTTACACTTGGACAATCAATCAATTGCTCAAGGAAATTTCTTTTCAGGACCGCTATGAAGCCTATATGAAATTGCAGGAAGAAAGAGTCGAAGAAGAGGCTGAAGAAGAGGGCAACACACATAAGATTCAGCGTATTGCCAAGGCAGATTGGCGATTTTGACAGGTAGCGGACTTGATAAAATCAGCCAGATTAAGCGCTCGGACTTACGCTGCGCCAACTGCTCGCTCAAGTGCCGAGCCAAGTGCTCGCCCGAGCCCTTATGACAGGATTAACTAAGATTAAATTTATTAAAGGAGCGTTTCATGACACTGACATTTATTTACACTGTAATTGTTTTGCTTGCAACAACCATTGGCGCCGTGACTGGCTTAGGTGGCGGCGTTATTATTAAACCATTATTTGACTTATTGGGCGCAGACACCCCGACAGTCATCGGTTTTTATTCTTCAGTCGCTGTTTTTACGATGTGCTTAGTGTCCATTTACAAGCAAATCAGAAAAGGGTTTCAATTTAATGGTCCGATTCTCATTGGGGTTTCGGCCGGTTCACTAGTAGGTGGCTATTTAGGAGAAAGCCTCTTTTCGATAGCAACCCAGTCCCTCAGTGATGCGATGGTTCAACGCATTCAAGCGAGCTTATTACTTGCGACCT
This sequence comes from Fundicoccus sp. Sow4_D5, assembly GCF_052116365.1. Classification (NCBI taxonomy): domain Bacteria; kingdom Bacillati; phylum Bacillota; class Bacilli; order Lactobacillales; family Aerococcaceae; genus Fundicoccus; species Fundicoccus sp. Sow4_D5. Next base: position 110,055 of record NZ_JBQKLF010000005.1, read on the forward strand.
TGATGATAATCTTGATTTACGCCTTCAATAAACATCGCATCAAGCACTATCAAGTCAACCATTGGCTATTAGCCGTTGGTGTCGGCGTCTTTCTAGGTACGATTTCAGTTTTCCTAGGAATCGGAGGTGGCCCATTGAACGTGTCTTTATTAATGTGGCTGATGTCCTTCAGCATGAAAAACGCTGCCGTTTACTCAATTGCGACCATCTTCTTTTCGCAACTATCCAAACTCGGCAGCATGGCCTTGAGCGGCGAACTGTTTGAATTTGACTTTAGTCTCTTGCCATTTATCATAGTCGCCGCCATTATCGGGGGTTACATGGGCACGCTAATTAACCAAAAACTCACTAACCAACGCATCGAAAACCTATACAACGCCTTAATGATCGTCTTGATGTTCATATCCGTCCTTAATATTTACCAAACATTTTAATTAAAAGCTGCAAAAAAAAGACCCAACCGACCCTTTTTAGACAATAGTACCGTCAGTATTATCGTGAAACCTTTAAGCGTCCAGTCAGTCTTTTTCTGCAGTCTTTTTTTATTCCGACTTAATCACTATACCATCCGACACGAGTTGATTAATAGTATTTTTTGAATGATTTTTTACGCAGTGTCTCATCGATGGTAAATAACATTTCATCATAAATGTCTTCACCCATTTGACGAAATTGTGTGGGACTATAGTGATAATATTTGGAGAACATTTTTGAAAAACTGAAAGCATCTTTATAGCCTACAATGCTGGCGATTTCTTTGACTTGCATTGTTGAGCCACGTAAGAGCTGAACTGCCTGGTTCATCCTAAGTTCTTGAATCATATTCTTCGGCGATTGACCGTAATACTCTTTGCATAGTTTGAATAAATAGTTACGACTGATATCGAAGTGATCCGCAATTTGTGTAATCGATAAGTTGGTAAGAAAGTTTTCGTAAATAAACTCATATATTTTTTCAGCAAGGTTTGCTTCGGGAATCGTGTAAGAATTTTGCCGAGTTTGGTAGACCGCAAACTCATGATTAATCGTTAAAAGTAGTTGATAGAGGCGACTAAAGGCTCGTAAATAATCGAGTTGACTGGTTGGATCACTATTAGAGAGTAAAGCAATAAAATTAAGCATCTCCACCCAAGCTAGACTGTCTTCCTCGAACTTGTAGACATCCTGGTTGGCAAGTGTTGTATTGCGCAAATAGTGATGCAAATTTTTGCCACCTAAACCAATCCAGGCAATCGTCCAAGGTTGGTCGGCTTTAGGGGTATAGAAAACTTGTTGATTTTTCTTCAAGATAAAGCCATCACGCGCTTTTAATTCATAGGTCTGATGATTAACCTTGTAAATTCCTGCACCATCCAAGACTACATGGAGGACAGCCTCATGACGGACGCGGTAGTTATTCATTTGGTGAGGAACAAATTTTTGTAAGCCGGCTTCAATCAAAGTTAACTCGCCATTATCCAAGGCTAAGTGTTTCCAAAAACTTTTCATAATCATTTTTTCACCACTTTCTATTCATTACTATAATCATATCATATAATAAACAAAAGGCTATGCATTTGTTATGAAATATCATAGACATTCAATTTTCAAAAAGCATATAATTACAAATGTAAGGGTTTGCAATTTAAGTATCAAAGGAGGTTGTTTTAAAGCAATTTATCAAGAGTTCGTTGGCATTGATTATTTTTTTGGACGTAAGGAAAGGAGAAGGGCGTGTGAAATGCGCCATTTTTTTACTAAGCAATAAAACGAGAATCAATGACAGATAATACTTGATTCTGTCGAGTTTTAAAGCGATTACTAGTAATGCAAGATTTAGAAAGTTTTATTTTATAGTCATAATACTTACAAAATAAAGGAGAGCATTCAATGTTGAAAAATATTAAAAAGTATCTAGTAGCTTTCGTCGTTTTTGTCTTATCAGTAGGTCCATTGGCGAGTTTAAGCCCCGTTAATGCACAAGGAGAAACTTATGAAATTGGGGTTGCCATTTATCAGTACAACGATAACTTTATGACATTGTTCAGAAATGAATTGGAAACATACTTTACTGAATTGGGCGAAGCAGATGGCAATACCTATAATGTTGAATTCCAAGATGGAAAAAATGACCAAGCGACACAAACAGAACAGTTAAATAACTTTATTGCTCAAGGTAAGGACCTATTAATTGCAAACTTAGTAGACCCAACAGGAGCTGACCAAATTATTTTAAGTGCTCAAAGTGCAGAGATTCCGGTTGTATTAATTAACCGTGAACCAAATGCTTCAACACTAGAATTATGGCCAGGCAAAACAACTTATGTCGGTGTTGACGCTCGTCAATCTGGTATCTATCAAGGTGAAATGATCGCTGAATTAGATGACATGGGTGATTTAAACGGCGATGGTAAAGTTAGCTACTTAATGATTATGGGGGATGCTGGTAACGTAGATGCTGAACAAAGAACACAGTATTCTATCGAAACGTTAGAACAAACTATCCCAACAGAAACTTTAGGTGAACATCAACGTGGTAACTGGGATCAAGCAAAAGGTCAAGAAATTGCTGCCAATGCTTTGAGCCAGTATGGTGAAGACTTAGAAGTTATTTTCTCTAACAACGACGGTATGGCTTTAGGAGCAGTTCAAGCGATTAACGGTGCAGGCCGAGTAATCAACGAAGATATTTATATCGTTGGGGTTGATGCTTTACCAGAAGTAGTTGAGTTATTAGGTGAAGGTCAATTTACAGGGACTGTCTTAAATGACCACTTTAACCAATCACATACAGCTGCTGAAGTTGCAGTTAAATTATTAACAGGTGAAGATGTGGCTGCTTACTTCTGGCATGACTATATTAAAGTCATGACAGCGGAAGATGCTGAATTACAACGTTTAGATTATCGTGAAGAAACGGTTGAAGAATACCAACAACGTCTAGTTGACACTTATGGTGAATAATTAATCTTTAGAAGCTTTTAAGGCGTCTGACTGTCAAACATCAGACGCCTTATTTTTAATAGAAGGATGTGAAAACTATTGAATGAAAATGTACTTTTAACCATGACAGACATTGATAAAACCTTTCCCGGAGTAAAAGCATTAGACCAAGCCCAGCTGACAGTAAAAAGAGGCAGCGTACACGCCTTGATGGGGGAAAACGGTGCAGGGAAATCAACTTTGATGAAATGTTTGTATGGCATTTATTTCAGAGATAGTGGAACAATTGAATTAGATGGAAAAGAAATCAATTTTGTTAACTCAAAAGAAGCCTTGGATCATGGGGTAGCGATGATTCATCAAGAATTACAGCCGATTCCTAAAATGACGGTGGCCGAGAATATCTTTCTGGGAAACTATCCAATGAAAGGCTTGTTTGTTGATCATGACCAGATGAACAAAGAGACTCAGCGTTATTTAGATATTATTGGCTTAAAAGTTAAACCTGACACAGAGTTAGGTGATTTAACGATTTCGCAACAACAGTCAGTAGAAATTGCGAAAGCTATTTCTCACGATGCAAAAATTATTATTATGGATGAACCGACATCGTCTCTCACCTCTACCGAAGTCGCTAATCTGTTTAGAGTCATTAATAAACTGAGAGATGATGGCTTAGGTATCGTGTATATTTCTCATAAAATGGATGAGATTTTGAAAATTTCTGATGAGATTACGATCATGCGAGACGGCCAATATGTTGGCACTTATGATGCACAGAAAATTACGACACAAGAAATTATTCGCCACATGGTTGGGCGTGAATTAAATAAACAGTTTCCTGAACGAGATTTCTCGCCTCAAGAAGAAAATATACTTGAAGTGAGACACTTTACATCACCGAGAATGAACTCGTTTAAAGATTGTTCCTTTGAACTAAAAAAAGGAGAAATTTTGGGAGTGGCGGGTTTGGTTGGTGCACAAAGGACCGAATTAATGGAAGCTATTTTTGGCATCCGGGCGATTGAAGCTGGCAGTCAATTATTCCTCCATGGAAAAGAAATTAAAATTAAAGATTCAAAAGATGCGATTAAAAATGGCTTGGCACTTGTGACAGAGGACCGTCGTCACTCAGGTATTTTTAGTGTGCTATCGATCACAGATAATGTATCGGTTGCTTCGCTCAGAAATTATACGAATGCGATTGGCTTACTTCAAGAATCTAAAGTTAAAGCAATGGTTGATCAAGAAATAAAAGCATTGAATGTCAGAACACCTAGTCGCGATACACTCATTCAAAACCTCTCAGGTGGGAACCAACAGAAAGTTATTTTGTCTCGTTGGCTAGTTACAAGTCCAGAAGTATTCATACTGGATGAACCAACCAGAGGAATTGACGTAGGGGCAAAATATGAAATTTATGAAATTATCAATGCTCTAGCTAAACAAGGAAAATCAATCATTTTAATCTCATCTGAAATGAGTGAAATTATCGGGATGTCAAATCGCATCATGGTGATGTGCGAAGGTGAAATTTCAGGCTTCGTTAATCAAGAAGATGCGACGCAAGAAAAAATTATGTCCCTTGCGACTCGTTTCATGACGAGTTAAAGCACATCGATTAAATTGGAGGTATCATCGTGAGTGAAAATTCAAATAAAGTAACGAATCATACAGTAAAAATCAAGGAATGGCTAATTGAAAATGCGTTAATAGTGGTTATCATCTTAATGGTTATCTATACATCATTTAGTGCGAATAATTTCATCAGTTTCAATAACTTAAAAAACATTCTATCCAACGTTTCAGTCCGCTTTATTATTGCACTAGGGGTTTCCGGTGCCTTGATTATCCGTGGAACTGACTTGTCAGCAGGGCGAATTGTCGGAATAACAGCCGTCACGTCAGCTGTCTTCCTCCAAAGAGCGGATGCGCCAGGGATTCTTTATGGTAATATCGCAGGGAGTTCGATTCCAGTTGCACTGGTTGCGGCCATTGGCGTTGGTTTATTCTTTGGTTTAATCAATGGTATTGTAATTGCGAAACTATCTGTGCCACCTTTTATTGCGACATTAGGAACCCAAATTGCGATTTACGGATTGAATATGATTCTGTCTAAGAATACTCCTATTGGTTCATTAGATACAGGCTACAGTCGTTTTGGGGCACAAGGTTTCAGATTAGGCGAATTACAAATACCTTATTTGACTATTATCGCCTTACTAGTGGGGATTATTATGTTTGTCTTATACCGCTACACTGTTTATGGTAAACACATGTATGCGATCGGTGGTAACGAAGTCGCAGCAGAAGTGTCAGGCGTAAACACCCACAAATCTAAGATTATCATCTATGCTTTAGCTGGATTGTTATACGGAGTTGCCGGTTTCCTATTAACAGCAAAAACAGGTTCAGCAGCCGTGACTGCCGGACAAGGCTATGAGTTAGAAGCCATTGCAGCCGCAACAATTGGTGGTGTGTCTACAGCCGGAGGGGTTGGGACGGTTCCAGGAATTCTAGTTGGGGTACTTGTCTTTGAATTATTAAAAACCTGTCTTCAATTTTTGGGGATTACGCCAGAGATGACAAACGTCTTCCAAGGAATTGTGATTGTTGCAGCTGTTGCATTAGACATCCGCAAAACAATGAAGAAAAGATAAAAGTTGTCCCTTTTTCAAAAAACAAGCCTGCAGCTGTCTTAGTTTAAGACAGCGCAGGCTTGTTTTGGATGAGTGAATGAAGGGCTAAAGTAAACAGAATCGTTGGCAAAATTGGGACGACTACGCCAGTTCAAGCTAGAATACCCATTGTCAGCTGCTTAATTGTATCGATTATTTTAAGGTATTAAGCCAAAAAAGCACTAGCTCTGCGGCAACAGAGGCTAGTGCACACATAATAAAATTTTCTCACTGTTATTTTTCATAGGGAGTGTCTTTTGGCTTAGTTTCTTTCAAATAAAAACTACCACACTCACTGAAGAAGAGGCAGTCTGTTAATTTGAATTAGAATTTGACGATTGTTCGACCTAAGTGTTGACCGTCTTTGATTTTAGCAAGTACGGAAGGAACTTCATCCAAAGTAATTTCATTACTTAATGCATCTGAACTGATATTCCAGTCAGTTGCTAGGTGATCCCATAATAAGAGACGACGTTCGTTCGTTTCTGTCACTGAATTAATCCCTAAAATGTTCACGCCTCGTAAAATAAATGGTAAAACGTTGGTTTCTAATTTAACGCCTGCGGCATTCCCACACATTGAGATGCTGCCATTGTCAGCCAGTTGTGGAATAATTGTTGCAGCCACATCACCACCAACAGTATCTAAAGCAAAGTCATAGCTCGCACGACTTAACATGCGTTTGTCACCTAAGTCATCTGGAAAGACAATATGGTGAGCACCTAAGTTTTTAGCAACCTCAACTTGATAGTCTTTACGAACGAGTGCCGTTAAGTTTGTGTAGCCTGCTTTACTTAAGAGTTGCAAGGCAACACTACCCACTCCACCTGTTGCGCCAGTGATAATAACATGGGCATCCTTGTTGTCTGCAAGACCGTGTTGTTCTAAGGCATAAACAGATTGAGCGGCGGTAAAGCCAGCTGTTCCATAAACCATAGCATCTTTCAGGCTCAAACCTTCAGGTAATGGAATGATCCAATCAGCATTGACGCGTGCATACTCAGAAAGTCCACCCGTATGACTCACCCCTAAGTCGTATCCTGTGATTAATACTTCTTGACCTTCTGTAAAACGATCGACTTCTGAAGTAACGACTGTCCCACTTAAGTCGATACCTGGAATCATTGGGTAACGACGAATAACGCCACCCTTAGGTTGTACTGCCAGCATATCTTTATAATTTAATGATGAATAAGCAACCTTAATTAAGACATTGCCTTCGTCTAATTGATCCAATGTAATCTCTTCAATTCCATGAACAATATTGTCATCACTTTCCTTCACTACTAATGCTTTAAACTGATCCATAAAATCCTCCTCGATATTTTTGTTATGTTACTTTAATCCTCATGATAACGTTATCACAAACACCTATTGAAAGCAATCTGAGTGTGAACGATTACTATTCCTATTTTGTAAGTGCTTACTTAAGTTTAAGGTAAATTTCTTGAAAAATATACTAAGCCTTACTGATTGCCTTCATTAGTTCACCTTAGACAATTATGTTATAATACAGTGGATTGGAGATGATTAAATGGAATTTGTAACACTGAATACTGGCGTGGAAATCCCTATGATCGGAACTGGGACAAATACGTACGGAAAACAAGACCATAATTATAATGGTGACATAACTGGAGATACTACGGAATTAGATGCTGCGATTGCATCAGGCTATCGTTTAATTGATACAGCTATCGGTTACCGTAACGAAGCTGTAATTGGAGCTGCCGTTAAAAAGAGTGGATTAGACCGTTCAGAATTTTTCTTAACTTCTAAATTACCGGGTAAAGAAGAGTATACGGCGTCACGTGAGGCTGTTGAGGCAGGTATTGCGTTCAGTTTAGAACAACTTCAAACAGATTATATTGATTTGTATTTGATTCATCATCCTTGGGACGATTTAGATGAAATCGTATCAGTCTGGAAAGTTCTAGAAGAGTATGTGGATAAAGGTGTCTTTAAAGCCATTGGTGTGTCAAACTTTGATGAGACACAGTTGCAGTATCTGTTAGATAATGCACGCATTGAACCAGCAGTTAACCAAATTCAGTCGCATGTCGGCCATTGGAATCATGAAGTGATTGCTTTTGGCAAACAGCACGGGATTGTCTCTGAAGCTTGGGGGCCTTTATCAGGCGTATCCGACGAAGCACGAGTGAAGTTAACTGAAATTGGTAAGTCTTATAATAAATCATGGGCTCAAGTTAGCTTACGTTATCAAATTCAAAGCGGCGTAGTAGTGATCCCTAAATCGCATGATGCAGGTCGTCAAAAAGATAATCTTGAATTATTTGATTTTGAATTAACAGCAGAAGAAATGGCTGAAGTTGCTGCATTATAAGCAGCAAGAAAATAGTCGTTCGCGTTTTTTTATGCTAGCTAAACACGACTTAAATTAAACTCTTAGTGGAAAGGTGCCTGCCGGGTATCCTCTGCTAGGAGTTTTTTAGTCTGGCACGATGGAGGGTTCAACGGACCAAGTGTCCCGGTATAGTAGGCCCGATGGAGTGTTCATTGGACCAAGTGTCCCAGTGGAGTTGGCACAATGAAAGGTTCATCGGACCAAGTGTCTGGGTAGAGTCGGCACGATAGCGTGCCAATCGCTCCAAGTGTTGAGCGCCAGATGTCTACTCTATGGTTAATGTATCCAATCGGCTTCACTCATCTTAAATTATAGAGGCATTGTCCATTAAATCATGATAAAATAATGTGAAACAAGGACGAAGGAGTGGTATGATGGATCGATTTCCATTTAAATATTCAATCGATGAGGAGCTGGCTTTGGTAGCACCGACGCATGTTCAATCTGTAGCGGAGGAATTGTTTCGCCTACTGGATAGCGACCGGGAACATTTACGTCCCTTTTTGTCCTTCGTGGATACGACACAGACTGTTGAGGATGAACTAGCTTTTATCAAGTCTCAACTGAATGGCCAGGCGGAAGGGACAGACTACCTCTTGTTAATTACTTACCGCAAGCAATTAGTCGGCACCATCAATTATCACTTTGTTAGTGCAAGCAATCAACGGGCTGAAATCGGCTATTGGCTTCATTCAGCTTATAATGGTCAAGGGATTATGACTCGTAGTGTTAAAGCAATGCTGGCAATAGGTTTCGAAACACTGGACTTTAATCGGATAGATTTGTATGCTGATATTGAAAATCATGCAAGTAATGCGGTAGCTAAACGAGCCGGCTTCACTCATGTGGCTGTGCAACCAGCTCAAGTCAAACTATATGATAGTTTCCGGGATATGCACCAGTATGTCATGCTGAAAAGTGACTATGAAGCGATGAAACTAAACTAGTTGCTAAAGAGTTGAAAGGGGTCGAGAGTCTATATGTTACTAAATTTATTGCTGATCTTTGCGGCTGCTATTGTGTTGAGTGTTATTACACGCTCGAAAAACCAAAAACAGATGAAAGTAGACCGCAATAATTTGCAGACTGGCAATCTAAACGATCGGCAAGTTATGAATATTTACCGCAAACTTGAGAGCTATCAGGATAGTCAATTTTATGCGATGATCGCCTATGGTATTTTTTACAAGCAATATTTTAAAGATGCGGCTGAAAATTACAGCTTATTTAAAGATGAGATGCACAAACGAGATTTATTTAAAACATATCTTTTATAAAGCTTGTCGAAATGACACTCGCACACACAAGCAGTCTTAGCTGCGAAATGAAAGAGAGGCACTCTAGTTGAAAAAAATACGCAAAGTTTTACTGTGGTCAGTTGGAACCATTGGTGGATTGGCAATAGCAACCGGGACTGCCATGCATTTATCGCCAAGACCCGGGGCTTTTTTAATCAAACAATTATTCGACAGACCTTATGGCATCACCCATCCGGAACACTATGATCGAGTCCTTGATACTGTTACCGTCACGACAGACTTAATCTACCCGTCAACACTTGCTCGGAATCAATATGATGTCTACTTACCTGCAGATTTAGCAGAAGATGAAAAAGTTCCTGTTGTGATTTGGATGCATGGTGGTGGGTTTGTTGGAGGGAATAAATCACAAATGTTGGAATTGGCGACTTATCTGGTAGCTGAGACGCGTGTCGCTTTTATTGCCTTTAATTATGCGCTAGCTCCAGATGAGAAGTATCCCAGTCAATTGGACCAATTGAACGAAGCGGTCAATCATGTGATCCATGACGAATCATTATCAGAAGTGATTGATTTTGAGCAATTAGTTTTTGGAGGTGATTCGGCAGGCGCTCAAATTGCCGGGCAATATGTCTTACTTCAAACAGCGACTGCCTATCGTCAGTCACTCGGCTATGAGCAAACCCTTGCTGACAAGCAAATCAAAGGCTTTATTTCATATTGCGGACCACTTGCGATGAGTCAGATGGCGACGGTTCGTCCTGAAAGTCCTTTGTTACGCTTTTTTTATAATACTGTGTCGCGTTCAATGATCGGTAGCCGTCAATGGAATGAACGCGCTGAATTATTCGAAGCGTCTTTAGCTGATCACCTACAAGCCTCTTTTCCAGCCAGCTTTATTACGGATGGCAATACCCACTCCTTTGAGCCCCAGGGCCTAGCTTTTGTCGAACGACTTGAGGCATTAGAAGTGCCAGTCAGCTCTTTATTCTTTACTGAAACAGAAGAGGAATTGATTCACGAATACCAATTTTCTTACGATACAGAAGCCGGACAACAATGCTTAGCAGAAACAGTGGCCTTTTTGAAGGGTGTCTTTCACTCTTAGTTAAAGGAACTTAGTTAAAATTATAAAAGGAGACGAAAAAATGACGCACTCACCATTCACAGTTGGACAAAGCGCAAGTTTTACAAAGACAGTTACTGAAACAGATGTGGTCCTATTTGCAGGTATCAGTGGTGATTTGAACCCCGCTCATGTCGATGAAGTATCTGCCAAACAATCAATGTTTAAAGGGCGAGTGGCCCATGGTATATTGGGGGCCTCTTTTATTTCAGCTGTTCTTGGCATGCAGTTGCCTGGACCTGGCTCAATCTACTTGTCGCAAGACTTAAAATTTTTGAAGCCAATCTATTTTAATGATACGGTTACCGCAACTGTGACTATTAAAGAAATTGACCGACGTGGCCGAATAACCTTGGATACGTCATTGACAAATCAAGATGGTAAGCAATTGATCTCAGGGGAAGCACATGTCCAGCCGCCAAGACAGAAGAAAACGAGTCAAGACGCTTAAGGAAGCATAAGTATCGCCCCAAATGAGTCCATCTTTAATGCAAAGTGACAGGGCAGCCAACTAAATTAAATTTAGTTGCTGAAAAAGCTAGAAGCAATTGAGTTTTCAAACACACAAATAGCCATCCTATTCGGAAAACGGAATAGGATGGCTATTTGTTAATATTAGAGGCTAAGCGGTTCAAGTAGGGAGAGTTCACTATGGCGATCGAAGAGATGCCAACGGTTTGCATCAGCCTTTAAGTAGATAAAGTCACCGACTGCTGGAGCATCTTCAACAGCGAGGGTTGCTGCCAAAGCTTCAGGCCGGTCGCTAATTGTGAAGAAGACATTGACGTTATGACCTAAGTGCTCAACGTTGTCAACTTGGACACGAATTGCAGCTGGATCAGTTTCATTCGTTAAAATCAGATGTTCAGGGCGAATGCCGGCATAAATTTGTTCTGCCATGACATCCGTTTTTAAACGATCTTTGCAGGCTTGCCCTAGCTCAACCCCTTTACCGTTGAAGGAAACTGCCACAACGTCTAGGTTTTCATACAATAATTGAGTCGGGAAGACATTCATTTGAGGGCTCCCAATAAACTCAGCGACGAATTTAGTTTTGGGTGATTCGTATAAGTTTATAGGTGTATCCATTTGTTCTAAATGACCATCGCGTAACACAACAATCCGGTCGCCCATGGTCATGGCTTCTGTTTGGTCATGTGTGACGTATATAAAGGTTGTTTCCAGTTCACGGTGCAATTTAACGATTTCAGCACGCATTTCGACTCTCAGTTTCGCATCTAAATTCGATAATGGTTCATCTAAGAGGAAAACTTTTGGTTGACGTACCATCGCTCGTCCGAGTGCAACCCTTTGTTTTTGCCCACCCGATAAAGCATCAGGCTTACGCTTTAAAAAGGGGGTAAGCTGAAGGATTTCAGCCACTTCTTTCACACGTTTTTTGATCAAGGCCTTGGGTGCTTTTTGCATTTTTAAAGGGAAACCGATATTTTCTGCAATGGTCATATAAGGGTAAAGGGCATAGTTTTGAAACACCATGGCGATGTCACGGTCTTTTGAATCGATATAATTGACCAGTTCATTATCAATATACATCCCGCCTCCAGAAATAGATTCCAGGCCAGCGATCATTCGTAAAGTCGTCGATTTACCACAGCCGGAAGGCCCAACGATCACAACAAATTCTTTATCTTTAATTTCTATAGTTAAGGGTTTGACAGCCAAAGTGCCTTGATTATCATAAGATTTGGTCACTTCGCGCAATTCAACATTCGCCATATTTATGCCTCGCTTTCAGAGTATTTAGACTGCTACTAATAGAAGAAAGCTTCTTACGTTGTAAACCGCAAGAAGCTTTCTCTTTATCGTTTCAACATGATGCAGTGTCGACGATAAAAATTAGTAGTTAACTAAGTTGTATTGTTCGATTGCTGTGTTGATTTGGTCTGCCATTGCTTGGGCAGCTTCTTCTGGTGTTGAATTACCATTTAACATGTTTTCGATTTCTGTTTCAACGATTTGACGTGCTTCAGGGAATACAGAAACTAAAGCACCTTGTGATTCAGGTGATGAGGCATGTAATTGGTCAATCGCTGTTTGGAATTGTGGGAAGTTAGCAACGTTTTCTTGGAATACTGGCTCATCGTGAGCAGCAGTTGAAATTGGGAAGTAACCAGTTGCTGCAGCCCATTCAGCTTGAACTGATGGTGAAACTAAGAATTTAACAAATTCCCAAGTAGCTTGTGATTTTTCTGGATCTTGGCTATCTAATGCCCAGACAGAAGCACCACCGATCGAAACGCCACCTTCTAAGCCATCTTCAGTGACGGCTGGTAAATAAGCTGTTCCTACTTCGAATTTACCGTCTACTTCAGCAAGGATTCCTGCCAATGAAGCGGTTGAACCTAATGTCATCGCTGATTGGCCCGAAACGAATTCAGGTTGTCCACCTTGACGACCAACGTTTGGAGCAGCATCTGCAACAAATAAATCGTTCCAAGCAGTTAATACTTCTACCATTACGCCTGAGTCGATAAAGGCAACTTCACTTGCAACGTCTTCACGTCCATTACCATTGTTAACAAAGTGTTCGCCTTCTTTTGCGATAAATTGTTCAACAAACCATCCGTAAATTTGTAAAGAGATTGGCATTGTTGCACCAGCTTCTACTAAAGCAGGTTGAATCTCGATGATTTCTGCAAGAGTTGTTGGCGCATTTTCGATGCCAGCTGCTTCAAATAAATCCACATTATAGTAAAGGATTGGTGTTGAAGAGTTGAATGGCATCGAAATTAATTCATCATTGACTGAATAATAAGCCGCAATGTTTGGTTCGATTTGTGAAAGGTCATACTCTTCTGCATCAATAAAACTTTGCATTGGCGTTACTAAACCTGAGTCGATCATGTAACGAGAACCGATATCGTAGATTTGAACTAAATCAGCTTCTAAGTTGCCTAATGAAGAGTTTCTTAATTTAGTGATTGTGTCATCATAAGAGCCTTGATATTCAGAAGTAACTGTAATGCCTAATTCGTTTTCTTCGTTAAATTGTTCCACTAAAGCTTCTAAAGCAGTTCCAGCGTTACCACCCATACCATGCCAGAAAACGATGTCTTGGTTTTCACCGGTTTGTGCTTGGACGTGTGTTGTTGCACCAATGTTGACGAATGCAGTTAAAGCAACTGCTGCTGCTGTAACTGTTTTTAATAGGTTAAATTTTTTCATTTTTTTGCTTGCTCCTTATTATATAAGTAATGATGGTCTAAATTGACCAAACCTTGCTTTATGATATTGCTAAACAAAAGCTAGATACATTGACTGTATCACCAGCTAAGCTGGTTAACCTTTAACTGAACCAGAGAACAATCCTTTGACCAACGTTTTGCGACCGACTAAGAAAATCAGTAGAGAGGGCAGTAAACAGAAGACAACTCCGGCAAACATCAAGACGATTGACTGACTATCCACACTTTGCATCATTGAAACCCCAATTTGGACCGTTCGATAATTATCAGAACCTGAGACCATTAATGGCCACATATACATATTCCATGCATTGATAAAGGCGTTAACGGCAGTCGCGCCTAGTGCAGGTTTTGATAATGGTAGCAGAATTGTAAACACAAATCTGAGATTACTACAGCCATCTATCTTGGCTGCTTCATAGAGAGTAAAAGGAAAACTCTTATAAAATTGTCTGAATAAGAAAATCGTCGAAGCCGATGTCAGGTAAGGGATAATTAACACATGGTAACTATCTAGCCAACCCCAACGAGCGACCTGTAAGTAATTCGAAACGATGGTCGCTTCACCTGGCACCATCATGGTTGCCAAAACTAAAGCGAATATGACTTCTTTGAACCTGGAATCTAAAAACTCGAAGGAAAAAGCAGCGAGTGATCCAGAGATTAATTGCCCGATGGTTATGCAGCTAGCCACTAGAAAGGAATTCCAAATGAAGCGACCAAGTGGTGCAGTATTAAAGGCTGCTTCGTAGTTTGAAAATTGTGGGCTGTTTGGTAACAATTGGAAGTCAGTTGTGTAAATTTCGCCGGGCGATTTGAGTGACATGGCCACGGCGTATATCAAAGGAAACAAAGTCACAATCGCTAAAAGTGTATTCACGATTAAAAGGCTGATTTTGATCAAGAGATTTTTAAACGAGGCTCGTCTTTCTAAGCGTTCTTGTTCAAGTTGTAAATCAGCTGGTATCGCGACTTTGTTTATTTCAACCGGTGCTTCTTGTGTCATGAACGGACCCCCCTTGCTTGAATAGTAAACATAATGGCTGTGAGGACTGCGATTATCACGAATAAAATAATTGATTCAGCAGATGCTAAGCCATAACGGAAGTTTTGGAAGGCATTGCGGTAAATATCATGCACGATGACGTTGGTTGATTCTCCAGGACCACCAGCCGTCAAGATACGGATTTGTGCAAAGGATTGGAAAGCACCAATAATATTGATGACAAACACGTAAAATGTGATGTTGCGAATACTCGGCAAGGTAACATAGAGAAACTTGTTCCAAGCGTCTGCTCCATCAACGGAGGCACTTTCATACAGACTTTCGTCCACATTGGCTAAGGCAGCACTGAAGTAAAGAAAGTTGAGGCCACTATTCAACCAACCAGTAATGAAAGCTAGACTGAAAAGGGCGTATTGTGGATCAACTAACCAGTTAATGTCTGTCCCAAGGATTTGGTTCAAGGCACCAGTTTGTTGATTCAACATAATTTTAAACACCATCGCAATACCACTTGAAGCAATGGCCATTGGTAAGGCATAAATTGTCGAGAAGACTTGCAAGCCTGGAAAAGCTTTGCTACAAAGGAGAGCTGTAATAAAACCAATCGACATGCCGACGAGTAAAACTAAGACGACAAACTGAACAGTCACCCAAATACTATTCTGGAAGGAACTTGAGCTGAATAAGTCTGTGTAGTTCTTTACGCCGTAAAAGACTTTTTCCACGCCACGGTTATCCGTAATGAAGAAACTACGATAAATTGTGCGGAAAAATGGCCAGTAGGTAAAAATTAATAAAATAATCCCAGCAGGAACCAAATAAAGGTAAGGCTCTATTCGGGGCTTTCTTTTAACACTATGTGATGCCATATCGATTCCTTTCTGTCGATGTCGACGGATTTTTTATAAATAAATTGACAAGCTTCAGTCATGATTTTTGACACAAATGTGTTTGGACTGACGCCTTAAAGTATAGCGAGAGATTATTAATTTCCAGTAAATGACGCGTAAATTTCGCGTAAAGCTTTTTAGCGTGTAAAGAATAGGTAAATTTTAGGTAAAGGCCATGGGATGTTCTTATTTATTCTGCCAGATTGATAGTGTTATGCTTTTCTTAACATGATATAATTGGGGAAATAGGGGGTAGCCTACATGCATTTTAATGATGACATTTTCAGATTATTGCAGGAATTTATCGATGCCAACCAAGATCAGTTTTCGTCAATTGAAGAAACGGTTGAAGCTTTTATGGACCAACACAACATTTCACCCGAGGCAGAAGATCAGTGGGATGAGTCTGAACCATTATTAGCCGAGGAAGAATCTATGCTGTTAGTTCGCAAGGCAAGTCGAGAGTCGAATCGCACGAAGCAAAAGAAGATGCTGAAACAAGCATTGAAATTATGGCCGGATAACTATGAAGCTGAATTATTATTAATGGATGATGATTTACTTGAACAATTAAAGACCTATGTAACCATTGAAAAACGTGAACGGGCCAAATGGTTAAAGACCGATCAGGCAGGCTGGATTAATTGGGAAGAAAGACATTATTGGAAATTCAAGGGAATCTATGCCGAATTTCTATTAGAGGTCGGTTTATTGTCAGCAGCACAAGAGCAGTTTCAGGACTTATTTGCTTACAATGATATGGATAATCTGGGCGCACGTTATGGTTTAATGTCTATCTATGCTAGAACCTATCAATGGGATAAAGCCAAGCGGTTATTGGAGCAAGTGCCGGAAGATGCCCACGATGATATGTTGCTTGTGCCACTGATTTGTGTGTCGGTTTTAACGCAACATACGGATTACGCCTATGATTTAATGCAAACGTTAAAGGAGCTAAATCCTGAGTTGGGTAAATTGTTCAGGCATGAGGCGGCTCCAATCGAAATGATTGTGAAGTTAGGTCATCCAGGTAGCTATAATTTGTATAGTCTTGAATCCTTGTGTGTGGCCTTGTACCCGCTGATTCCGCTCCTAGTTGGGGCTGCCTACCTTTATCCATGGTTGAAGCATGCCTATAAAAGTAAGGCCAAGAGGTTGCCACAGACAAAGTCGGCAACGAACGTCATCGAATTTCCCAACGCTCAAACAAAGCCGGCGACGGATCCTTTGGCTGGCATTGCTGTATCACCGCGTGAGATTCTGGAAAACATCGGTCTGACCACATTTGCTGCTTTTGAAAAAGTCACCGAAGCTGAGGTCGCTAAGCTACGAGGCATTGGCCCTCAAACCATGAAACAATTAAAAGCAAACCAAGTCACTTTCAAAATAGGCACCTAAACTTGACGGCGAAACAGGCTGTCTAGCTGCAAGGACTGAGCATGTGAGCTAGCGCGAACCATCACAATGAGACTGAACAACATTTTCTGAATAGAGAATGTTGTTTTTTTATGGGCGAATTCACTGTTTTTAAAATGAAAATTTGATTAGAGAATGATGAGTGTCTGTGTTATAATAAGACAACTATTATGATTGAGGTGATTGTGATGAGTCATGTGATGAATTTTATTCTTGTTTCCGCCCATTTTCCTAAAAATTATCAATATTTTGCCCACCGTTTAAAAGATGTCGGAATTAACGTTTTAGGCATTGGCGATGGTTCTTATGAGTCATTGCCCGAAGCATCGAAGCAGTCGCTGACGGAATATTACCGTGTCGATAGTATGGATGATTATGAACAAATGTATCGAGCAGTGGCCTATTTTGCCTTTAAGTATGGCAAGATTGACCGGATTGAATCGCATAATGAACATTGGTTAGAAACGGATGCACGTTTGAGAAGTGATTTTAATGTCTTTGGTTTTAAGGCAAGTGATATGGAGCGGGTCAAACGCAAATCTTCGATGAAGAAAGTGTTTCGTTCAGTCAATGTTCCGGCTGCTAGAGGTCGTGTCTTTTCGGATTTGGCTGATGCAAAGCGTTTGATTGAGGAATTGGCTTATCCCGTGGTCGTTAAACCGGATAGTGGGGTGGGCGCCAATGATACGTGGAAGTTGAATGATGCGGATGATTTAGCGCGCTTTTACCGTGAGAAGGACGAGCAGCAGGACTATATTATGGAAGAATATATTGAAGGAACGATTCATTCATTTGATGGTCTGACTGACAAAGATGGTAAGGTTGTCTTTACGTCTTCTTATGTGTATAACCAGGGCGTCCTGGATGCGGTGACGACTAATAGTAGTTTCTTCTATTATATTGACCGTGTGATTCCTCAAGCGCTTGAAGATTATGGTCGAAAAATCGTCGCAGCCTTTGAATTAAAGGAACGGTTTTTCCATATCGAATTCTTCGAAAGAGCTGATGGCAGTTATATGGCTTTAGAAATTAATTTTAGACCGCCCGGTGGCGCTGGGGTTGAGATGTTTAATTATGCGAATGATATGGATATTTTTGCTGAGTATGCCAATATTGTCAAACACAATCGTTTTGAGGCAGAAATCAGTCGACCTTATTATTGTGCCTATATGTCACGCAAGGCTGGACGGACGTTTGCCCATAACAATGAGGCGATCAAAGCTTACTGTGGTGAGCATTTAATGAAGCTGATTGAGGTGCCAAAGGCTTTTGTACCGGTCTTAGGTAGCAATGGTTATGTCGTTCGAGCGAGTGATAAAGAGACTCTGTTAGATGCTTTAGCTTTTATTGATGCTTAATGGTCTAGGTGTTTTGCTTTAATTCTAAGGGGGATTATGATGAATTTTGAAAGAAGAAGTCATTACAGTGGGGCGTTAGGACGCGAAATGTATTTTAATAAGTATGGTCATGCTGGCCGACCAGTAGTTGTTTTTCCTTCGTCTGGTGGCAGCCAACACGAGTTTGGAGATTTTGGCATGATTGAAGCAGCGGCTGATTTTATTAATCGTGGTAAGATCACGGTTTACACGGTGTCGAGCTTTGATGGGGAGTCTTGGCTGGCCGATTGGAAGAATGCCCATGATAAGGCAGAAGCGCATAATGCTTATGATGCGTATATTGTGCAGGAAATGGTGCCTTTGATTCGTCATGAATCTCAATGGGGCGGCTCCTTAATGTCGATGGGTGCTTCAATGGGCGCTTTTCATGCGGTCAATTTTGCCTTACGTCATCCGGATGTCTTTGGTGCCTGTATTGCCCTGAGTGGGGTGTATGATACACGTTTCTTTACCGGCGACTTTGGCGATGACCTGGCTGTCTATCAAAATTCACCGATTGATTACTTATGGAATATGTCAGATCCTTGGTTTTTGGATCAGTACCGTCAAAATGATTTTATTGTCTGTGTAGGTCAGGGGGCTTGGGAAAGTCCACATATTTATGATACGAGTCGTCTACAAGAAGTCTTTGTCGCAAAAAACATTCCAGGTTGGTTTGATTTTTGGGGGTCTGATGTGGCTCATGATTGGCCTTGGTGGCGTAAGCAATGGCCGTATTTCTTGTCTGTTCTCGAACAGCAAGGCAAATTAGCTTAGGTTTGTAATAGAGCGACTAAGTGGCTTTTCACTTGTCACTTTATTAGAGTGTCAACCAAGCATCGATAAGATAGTCAGCTAGTCTCGTGTAAAGCTAGATGGCTGTCTATCTTATTCTTATAAAAAGTAAGCGTTTTTTAATTACTCGTGGTGAAGGAGGAAGTTGATGGAAAGGGCACTGAATTTTGTCGTTGTTTCGCCGCATCATCCGGAGAATTTTCAGTTGTTTGCGTCGGCGTTGCGTGCCAATGGGGCGACTGTTCTAGGAATCGCGGATGAGCCTTATGAGAATTTGTCGCTGAGAACGCGTGAAGCCTTGACTGAGTATTATCGAGTCGATAATATGGAGGATTATCAGCAGATGTATCAGGCGGTTGCTTATTTTGCACATCGTTATGGGAAGATTGATCGGATTGAGTCTCATAATGAGTATTGGATGGAGACGGATGCGAGTTTGCGGACTGATTTTAATGTTGCGGGTCTTAAGGCAAAGGATATGGATCGGATTAAGCAGAAGAGTAAGATGAAGGAGATTTTCCGTTCGATTGGTGTTCCGGTGGCTGAGGGGCGTGTCTTTGATGATTGGGATGATGCGAAACAGATTGTCGATGAGCTTGGTTATCCGGTCATTGTGAAGCCGAATATTGGTGTAGGTGCGAGCGATACTTGGCGGATTACGAGTGATGAGGAGTTGTCGGCGTTTTTTGTTGAACGTAATACGGCGACGACTTTTATTATGGAAGAGTTTATCGATGGAGACATCGTAACCTTTGATGGTCTGACTGATCATGAAGGGCGCATCGTATTTTATCAACAGATGTTGTATGACAAGCCGGCTTTAGATATTATTTCTCAAAACATCGATAGTTTTGTGCATTATCCCAGTGAGATTCCTGAGGATATTATTGAATTAGGGCGTCAGTGTGTGGCGGCTTTCGACGTAAAGGAGCGCTTTTTCCATTTTGAATTTTTCCGTTTGAAGACTGATAAATCCTTAGTGGCTTTGGAGATTAATTGTCGCCCACCGGGTGGTCCGATGGTGGAGATGTTTAATTTCGGCAATAGTATTGATATTTATGATCAATATGCGCAAGTCATTCTGCATCAGAAATTTACGGCTGATTTGAGTCAACGTAAAAATTGTGGGTATGTTTCGCGTAAACGTTACAATAATTATCTGTATACGCAGGATGATATTTATGCTTGGTACGGGGAGTTTATTGTTAGTTCTGTTATAACAGAAGGTGTTTTCGGTGACGTGGGCTACTTTATTGTGACGGATAAAGTGGAAGATATGACACGCGTCGTGCGGTTTATTCAAGAGCTTGCTTAAATTTAACACTAACCTCTGTGAGAACATTACAGAGGTTAGTGTTTTTGTGTGGAGTGTGTGGAAAGCGCCAATCGCCTCAAAAGCAACCTGAAATGAGTCAAATTAAGGTGTATTTTCATCAGAAAGCATGTAAAATTAGCTTCTCACATCATCGCTGCTCGAGCGACGGATTCAGGAGGGCTTTCCACATCGTGGGTCCCATCGCCATGATGTTTGTGCCGACCAAAGAGAGAAGTGACACCCATAGAACGGGAATCTAAGTCTAACTTTCCCCTCAAACTCAGCCCCTGCATACATCCCCATCCCCACCCCCCAATAAAAAAACCGAAAGGAGTCGTTCGTTTACAACTCACGACGATTTAAATTAAGAGACAACCTCTTTTATAGACTAATCATATAAGCGGTGGCTGATAGCTTATACGTTTCAGCCGGAAATTACTCAATATACCTAGAAAAATTAGCTTCTTACTCATGAGTTGCCTTCGTTCATTAGTGCCCAGAAACCTCCTGAACGTTCGTTTTAATATCTGATGAAAATAAGGTTAAAAATTGTCTGATGTATAACACCCAACTCGCTTAGGAATGGTAGTCGAATGAAAAGGCTTTATTTCTGTGTCACAAACTGTGTCATGCACAATCTGATAACTGTTATACTTAAGTTGGATAAGAATAGAATGGATGTTGACAACTATGAAATCCAATGCTATCTTTAGTAGGTAATAACTGTTATATAAAATCCGCTAGTCTGTTACTGTATTCACAAGAAGACTTCCAGGAACGCACAGCATAAGCACCATTCATATTTAACAGTTTTCAAGCAATTTAAATGGAATCAGCTGCAGTTATCATCCGGCTAACCAGCTATCATCCAGCTAACCAGCTATCCAGCTATCCAGCCAAGACTCACTAAAAAACGAACGACCAAACTTCTATTAAACATCAGGTGGTGACAATTTGATTGAACTCAAACATGTTTCAAAGAAATACGAGGGCTTTTCGGGAGCTTTTCATGCAGTCGATGATGTTAGTTTAACCATTCAGAAACAAGAAATCTTCGGAGTAATTGGAGAAAGTGGAGCGGGGAAGTCGACTTTGCTGCGCTTTATCAATGCCCTGGAAGCAGTCGATCAAGGCGAAGTTTTCGTCGATGGTCTCAACATTGCTAAACTATCCAAAAGACAATTGCGTCAACATCGCAAACATATCAGCATGGTTTTTCAACAATTTAATTTACTCAATAATAAAACGGTTCGCGAAAATGTGCTCCTACCATTAGAGTTGCACCATTACAAAGAACACCTAAACGTCAATGATGTGTTGGAATTTGTGGGGTTAGCGGATAAAGCTAATCACTATCCGAGTCAATTGTCCGGTGGACAAAAACAAAGAGTCGGGATTGCCAGAGCATTGATTACGAAACCAAGTATTCTACTTTGCGATGAGCCCACCTCTGCTTTAGATGCGACTATGACCGATGAAATTGTAGCTGTGCTAAAAAGAGCCCATCAGAAATTTGGGATGACGATTGTAATCGTGACCCATGAATTGGAAGTCATCCAAAACCTTTGCCACCGCGCAGCTATATTGGAAGCTGGTAAACTGATGGATTTACTAAACATCGAACAAACGAATCAGGTCAAAGCTCGCATAACGTATCATGAACGTGTGTTGGAGGTGCTAGCAAAAGATGCCTAATGAACCACTTACTTTAGATTTATATCTTGAAAGACTCATCGATTTCGCACCGAAAATCTGGGAATCATTACAAGAAACGAGCATAATGATGGGACTTGGCTCTGCCGCAGCGATTCTACTGGGCTTACCCCTAGGTACACTTTTATTTCTATCTGCTAAAGGTAGACCGGCCGAAAATAAAGGACTCTATACTCTCACGAATGTTTTCGTGAATATTGTCAGATCGTTTCCATTTTTGTTGTTGGTCGTCGCTATGCAACCGGCCATTAGAACTTTTTACGGACGAGCCACAGGCGATCCCATTGCAGCTTCATTCCCAATAATGTTAATAGCGATTGCGCTATATGCACGTTTTGTCGAACAATCCCTGCTTGATTTACCCAAAGGTGTGATCGAAGCAGCGGATTCCATGGGAGCCAACCTAACACAATTAATTATAAAATTTCTCTTTGTCGAAGCTAGAAGCTCATTGGTGATTGGCTTTACATCAGCATTTGTCAGCTTTTTGTCTTATTCAACCATCATGGGAGTTGTCGGTGGTGGCGGAATCGGAGATTTTGCGATTCGCTACGGCTACCAAAGATATGAAACAGATATCATGTACACAGCAATCGTGATTATCATCGTGTTTGTCCAACTCATTCAATGGCTTGGTTTCAAACTAGCCAGTAAACTCGATAAACGCTAAAAAAAGGTAACAAAAAAATAAAAAAGGGAGTTAGATAAAATGTTTAAAAAAGGATTAGTCGCAAGTATCGCAGCTTTAATGTTTGGTGCCACTCTAAGCACGACCGTTACAGCCCAAGAGGATAATGTCTTGAAAGTCGCCTCACACTTACCACCGATGACAGACATCGTTGAAATTGCAGCAGAGGTTATTGCTGAACCCTATACAATCGAATTGGTCGAAGTATCGGATAACATCCAATATAACGAAGCTTTGTTAAATGACGAAGTGTATGCTAACTTTGCACAACACGAACCCTTTGCGGAAATTTTTAACCAAGAAAGAGACGGCGACTTAGTTGCTATCCAACCAGTATACAATGCGATTCTTGGCTTTTACTCACCAGTTTATGACTCAATTGAAGAGCTAGAAGACGGTGCAGAAGTAGCAATCCCATCGGATATTACAAACGAAGCCCGTGCACTATTAATCTTAGAAAGCTACGACCTCATTGAATTAGACGAAGAAGCTGGCATGTTCCCAACAGTCGACAACATCACAGAAAACCCACACAACTTGGAGTTTCTACACATCGACTTACTGAACCTGACAGGCGCCTATGAAGACGGCGTTGAACTCGTATTCAACTACCCAACTTATATCACTAGCGTAGGCCTAACACCAGCGGACGCTGTTTTACGAGAAGATGACGAAGAATTTAAATTCGCGATCCAAGTCATTATCCGTGAAGGCAACTTAGACACAGACGCAACGAAAGCACTCCAAGCCGCCTTTGCCTCGCCAGAAGTTTATGACTTCCTAGAAGAACTAGCGGAAAACGGGCACCTTGAAGCAACCTTTGAACTAGAAGAAACAGAAGACGAAGAATAAATACCCAAAGACTCCCACATCAGGGAGTCTATTTTTTTAGGGAAAATAGGCAAACGAAAGAATCTCCCACATCACTATCTAAACTTTCCTCACGCAAGCTAGGCCTCCCATCACAAAAATAACATTAAATAGAGCATGGGCGTTGCAATTGCTCTCAATTGTATTAGAATAAGCTTAGAAGTAAAAAAATAAGGTGAAGGTTAACAAGTGAATCAGAATTGTTTGTCTAAGGGGGGAGTTAAAAAATGGCAGAATATTTACATGGTTTTATTTTGATGGGAGAGGACATCGAATTATCGATTGATCATCCAGATGCAGACCATATTTTCAGTGAAGCGGAGGCGATGATTCGTGATTATGAAATGCGCTATAGCAGCATTGACCCAGCTTCAGAAGTAGTGGCTATCAATCAATCAGCCGGTCAAAAAGCAGTTCGAGTTTCAAAAGACCTATATGATTTGATTAAAATTGGACGCGATATCGGGCTGGCGACTAATGGGATTTTCAACATTGCGATTGGACCGATTACAAACTTATGGCATGTCGGCTTTAGTGAGGCACAATTACCTGACCAACGACAAATCGAAACAAAGTTAGATTGTTTAAATCCAGCAGAGATTATTTTAGATGATTTTCAACATTCCGTTTATTTATCAAAAGTAGGTATGGCTTTGGATTTGGGAGTCATCTCAAAGGGCTATTTTGCAGATCGTTTAAAACGTTTTTTCTTTGAAAAAGGTGTCCACTCAGGCATGATTAATTTAGGCAACAACTTAATTACTCTTGGCCAAGCAAATGAGGGCATCGATGGCAACTGGTCAGTCAAAATCCCAGATCCCCTGACTTATGATGGTCAGTTTTTAGGTGAATTGAAGACGCAAAATCAAGCAGTGGTTATATCATCAATTAATGAGCAGAAATTAAAAGTCGGCGACAAATATTATCACCATTTGTTCGATGCACGAACGGGTTATCCGATTGCTAGCCAAATTGCTAGCGTGACGATTGTCAGTGATCAGGCGATAGATGGCGAGATTTGGTCGACGGTCTTGTTCAGTCAAGCGCCCCAAAAGGCTCTGCAATGGTTGAATCAAGCGCAAGGGATTGAAGGAATCCTTGTCACGAAAGAAAAACAAGTCATAGTGTCTCAAAATCTGAAAGATAAAGTCACACTGTGTCCTGATATCGAGATGCTGGGTTAATTGTAGGAATAAAAATTAGCGATAAGGAGGGTTTTTATGAAGTATGTGAAAGTCGATAGTGTCACAATTGGAGAAGGTAGACCTAAAATTATTGTCCCTCTAACCGGACGAACGCAAGAAGATGTCTTGTTGGAAGCTCATCAAGCGCGCAAATCACCGTGTGATTTAGTAGAATGGCGCATCGATTTGTTTGAAGCGCTCAAACAGGACGGGGCAGTTGCCCACTTATCGCACCAAATTCGTGACTTAATTCAAAAGCCATTATTGATTACCTTTCGTAGTGTGGCTGAAGGCGGCAATGTCGAGTTACCAGTGGAAGAGTATTATATTCTTTACCGAACGATCATGTTGAATGGTAGTGTGGATTTAATTGATCTTGAGTTAGCTATGCCAGACTATATTGTACTGGGCTTGAAAAATATTGCATATTTAAATAATGTGAAAGTCATCATGAGTTTTCATGATTTTAATGGGACGCCAACTAAAAACATTCTCTTGCAGAAGTTGAAGCAGATGCAGCAAAAAGGAGCGGACATTGCCAAACTTGCCGTCATGCCAACATCAGCTGACGATGTATTAACTGTATTGTCGACGACTTTGAGAGCGAGCAAAGAATTTGATATCCCACTGGTGACGATTGCGATGGGGGATTTAGGGAAGGTGTCTCGTTTTACAGGTGAACTTTTTGGTTCAGCAGCCACTTTCGCCTCACTAGAAGACACGTCCGCTCCTGGACAGCTACCTTTACGAACGATGCGGGACTTACAAGATTTACTGAAATTATCATAAATACCTATTACATTCCAATACACGGCTTTTTTATAAAACGGCGCAAACTCATGTCGTGATATACAAGCTGTGTTTTTTCAGCTCACTTATTTCTTGTTGCTCTAAAAGAAATAAGTGATTAGACCTTTCTCCAACTGCTTTAGCTAAGGAAGGTTTGCTTCTGGAGGGAAGCGCTCAGAATTTATAAAGAAGAAAACTCCGCTTAGCGACTGGAATCGCGAGGCGGAGTTTTTCTGTAACTGAGTGTGGGCTTATTGTTCCTTAATTGTCGGTTTGGTTGATGAAGTGGCCTTTGTCTAAAGTGAGGAGGCCGGTGCCGCCGTTTTCCAAAAGTGGCAGGGGCAAACGGATGCGCGTTCCTTGGGCCTGGTAGGTTTCACCTGTGTAGTGGTCGGTGACGAGCGCGTCAGCTTCGCTAAGTTCGAGTGTGATGTCGGTGGCTTCTTCGGCCTTACTAAAGAGCAGGTAGACCGACTCGTCTTGGTAGTTACGCGCAACTAGAATATAATTCTCGGCGTTTGATCCGGCCAGCAATTGACGGTCGCCTTTAGAAAGGCTATCAGAAAACTGGTGGCGGAAATCTAAGACTGTTTGGTAGTGAGTTAGTGTGGCGTTGTCTCCAGCTGTTGCGACTTCCCAATCCAGGTCATAGCGGTTGTCATAAATCGGCCAGTTGTTGGCGCCGGTTTGAGCGAGCTCCTCGCCGTAATAAATGACGGGTTGACCTTTGGCTGTCAACTGTAAGCTGGCGGCCAATTGGTACTTGCCAAGATGGTTGTTCAACATATACAAGAAGCCGGTCTCATCGTGGCTACTGAGAAACTGGCCGCCAGTCGCGTTGCTTGTCATGGCTTCGTTACGTTTAATTAGTTGCTCATTAGCGCCGACTAAATTGCCATTGATAAAATTACGAGCCGTTTCTTTAAACTTAAAATCGAGTACAGAGTCCATCATGCCATTAGTTAGATAGTGTTTATGGTTGATAGGGTCAGCGCCCCAAGCTTCTGCGATTAATTTAAAATCGGGATTTTTTTCTGTTAATTGATTACGAAAGTGTTTCAAAGTCACCGTATCCACATGAATCGCGGTATCGACACGGAAACTGGCGATGGAATGACCGTTTTCTGTGGTTGCCATATCTAGCCAGGCCGTTTGCCAAGCAACGATTTGCTCGCGAACGTCAGGATCTTCCGTTAGTAAATCGGGTAGGCCAGAGAGGGATTCGCTCACGGAATCATTACCAGGCGTTAGCCTAATCATGTCACTAAAGACCGCGCGATCTTCGTCAGTTGGATAGCCTTCTACTTGTGACTCGCCTTTGCCGTCATCAGGATGTAGGCCATAACCTGTATGATTTAAGACAACGTCCACCATAATCTTTATGTCTTGTTCAGCGGCCGCATCAATTAATTTATGAAAGTCCTCTAAGCTACCGAAGTGTGGATTCAACTCTTCAAAATTTTCAGCCCAGTAGCCGTGGTAGCCATAGAAGGCGCCATCCGTTGTGCCCGCAGACACATCATATTGAATATTGGCGACAATCGGTGATAGCCAAATAGTGGTCACACCGAGCTCGGCTAAGTAATCGAGTTTTTCGGTTACACCTGCAAAGTCGCCTCCTTGGTAAGTCCCGCGTGGGTTGTCAGCTTCAGCATAAGCTAGGTCGTAAGGGTTGTTGTTATCAGCTTGACCGTCATAAAACCGGTCAGTTAATAGGAAGTAAATGACTTCTTCCTCCCAGTCGCGTCGCTCGTGGTCTGGCAGTTCATTGGCTAGAATCGTGACCGGATAGTCGATTTCCTTAATGATTCCTCCGTCTTCGTCGGTGGCCACAACGGGTAGAAAGTAATCGCCAGCTTCAATTGCTTGATTGGCTGAAATAGAAACAACCATTAATTCAAGCGGGATATCAATTTTGTTGCTCGCACCAATTTGGGAGGCGTCAAGCGTGATGCGGCTGATGGCTAGATCATCAAAACCCTTGAGTTCCACTAGAAAGTGTTGGTCGGGATATACTTGATTGAGTATTTGCTTATCGTTGGTGACTAAGACTTGGTCGTTAGCATAGAGTGTCTGATTGGGAAGACCTGTCGACAAGGGGGCAGCGATACTTAAAGCCAAAGCCGAGGTAGTCAATCGGATTAAATTTTTAGAGAAAAATGGTTTTATACGCATGGTAAGCTCCTTTTGGAAGTGTTTACAGTTATTATAACTTTTGTGCTGAATAATGGCAATGAATGTCTAGTCACGCATACACTAGCATAAAGGAGGCGAGTGTCTTACCGGTTGTCAAGCAAATTGAGTTGCATCCTTATTTCCAACAAGTCGATAGCCGAGCCTTCCATCAATCGAAAAAGATTATCACGCAAGCATGGAGTCCTTTAGGTGCTGGGCAAGGCATTATGGACGATCCATTGCTTAGCGAACTTGCTCACACGCATCAACGCTCAACTGGACAGATAGTCTTACGTTATTTAGTCCAACTCGGTGCCTTACCGCTACCTAAATCACGTCACGCTGGTCGCCAACAAGACAACTTAACTATCTTTGACTTCGAACTATCTAACGAAGAGATGGAAAGAGTTAGCAACTTATCTAAAGAAGACGGACGACTATTTGATCAACATCCAGAAAGCTTCAGTGACCTCTAAACTAATAAATGCCATCATGACATATAAAAAGAGCAGCCTTGTGTAGTGTCCCTTAAATCCGAACACAGATTTAGGGGATCACTACAGCCTTGGGCTGCTCTTTTTTTACCGCTTGATTAGCGAATGGATTTATTTGTTTAAGTGGTTCTCGCGAACATCTTTCATACCCCAGCCCCAAGCAACGACTTCGTCGATGACTGCGTGAACAGTTGGTGTGTGAACTTCTGAGGGTTGGAATTCTTTCATATCCACGAAATCAGTGAAGTAGTTGAATGCACCATGTGGTGTAACTGTTGCTAAACGGAAGTTTGCTAAGATACCACGTAATGACATAACGGCTGCGATTCCTAAAGTAGAACCGTAAGCAACAATACCGGCTGATTTATGTGCAAATTCTGGTCCGATATGATCGATATTATTTTTTAATGCTGAAGTGATTGTTTTATTGTATTCTGGCGTTACGAAAATGTAGCCATCCAATTCATCAATCTTAGCTGACCATTTTTGAACGTCAGGATTGTTATATTGCTTATTAGCCATTGCAGGTGGTAGTGCGTCGTCGAAGATAGGTAATTGATAATCTTTGATGTCGACAATTTCAAAAGATACGTTCTCTAAGTTCTTGCTGTCAGCAACTTCTTTGAAGTATTGTGCCACTTGGTCATTGACACGAACGTCACGAATACTACCAGTAATAATACCGATTTTTAACATAAATAAAATCCTCCTGTGATATAAAAAAATAAAATTATCTGAGCACTTAAAGACTCAGCACATTCAAGTATAGCTTATACCGTAATAAAAGTGAAGTGGAAATATCTTAAATCGAGAGATGTTGAACCGCCTTTTTAAAAAAATAGGACGTTAATTCTTACGGTCAAAAATGTTCTGAAAAAGAAAGAGTTTACTGCTAGTGTTTGAAGGCAATGCAATCGAATGAAGTGCTTTTATTCGCATGTGAAAATTGAATGTGCTAGGATAAATTTAAGAATTTTATAAAGGTTTAGTAAATAGGAGAGAGGAGTTTTGAGATGAAAAAGTCTCGTAAATATTTAGTATTAGGAGAGGGGTATTAAAATGATGACTACTTTCAAACAACGTTTGATTAATGTTGGTTTAGCTTTAAGTTTAGTTGTCCCGCTTCATTTAGCGACAGCTCAAACGATTTTTGCTCAGGAAATTCCAGCTACTAATGAAGTTGCAGAGTTTTTAGTTCATGGAGAAGCCATTGACACCGAAAGTACAATGTACCCAACAGTTTCGTTTGATATTGTAGAAGCAGAATTACCAGCGGATCGTATTGTGGTGGACGAGTCCACTTTATACAGTGACACATTGTTATTTATTGAATCACCGGGGCGTGAAGAAGTTTATTATCATAACTTTACGAACCCTACGACTTATCGTGATTATTCAGCTTGGCCAATGCATTATATCATTTATGATAATGGCGATTTGGAAATGTTGCATTCAATTAACTTTACAGAAAAGATTTATGATTATTACGATGTCTTAGCTTTCTTGAATGCTCACAAAGTAGAATTGTTGCATAAAGTCAGCAATGATTTCGTTTGGCCATTTGCGGATGACATTGATCATCTCTATGAATTGCAAGGACAGTTTGCGCCACAGATGATTGCAGATGCAAAGGCAGCAATGATACGTGCCGAAGCTGTGTATGAAACTATAGGTGAAGAAGATCCTTACCATTATTCAGCAACTGAAATTATTGAAGAAATGCGAGTGGGACATGACGCTTTAATGCAACGTTATAATAACATGTATTCAGAAACGCCGGCGTTTAACTATTATAAATCAGAAGATCTGTATGATGAGACAACGGCAGATGAATTGATTGTATCGGTAGAAGAAGTGATCGCAACATTGCCAGAAGCTATTCAAAGACGTCTATCTAACTTTTACTTTGTACCCAAATACGAAGTAACTTATGTCATGGAAGATTCTTTCATTGATGCTTACGCCATGCCAACCGGTGTTATTTATTTCGGTGATGATATTGAACCGGATCTAAAAGGTTTAATTTATCATGAGATTGCACATATTATTGATTTTAACTCATATTCACCAACTTCTTTAGAATATGAAGAGTTTACGCGCTACTCAACGAATCCAGACTGGCAAGAGATTCATGATGCAGAGTGGTATAATGGTGATGATTCGGAATATTACTATAATGATCCAATTGAATCTTTTGCGCAAGCTTTTGCAGGCTATACGTTAGAGAAATATATGGGTATGCAAATGAGTGATCTAGGATATGTGGACGAAGATATTTCAAATCGTCCTTTATCGATAGCGTATTTTGATGATTTCTTTGAACGTCATGGTTTTAATGATTAATTAATGAGGAAATTTAGTTAGATTTATCAAATAAATAGAAGTTATGAAGTTTTATATTTTGGAAATATTCAATAACTTTTAAAGAACTAGGCAGAAAAAAACTGAATTGCAGGAAATAAATGAGTAGAATGCCAACATTTAAGTTATATACAATTAATATTATATGTAACTTAATAAAAGCAATAGAATCGGTTATAATGAAATTATAATTAGTGAAAGATATTTATTGAGTTACTCAATCTTTAAGATATTTTTAATTAGTGGGTAACTAGATTAATATATTTTAAACTAAAAACTAGCCTAGTGAGGAGAATTGAAAATGGAGTGGAATATTAGACGTTGTTTTTTTAAAATGAGCATAGGTTTAAGCTTAGTTTTTTTAGTTAATTTATTGACTGGTCAAACGTTGTTAGCTAAGGAGCTTCTAGGTAAAAATGAAGTTGCAGAATTTTTGGTTCATGGAGAAGTTATAGACACTGAAAGTACGATGTACTCCACTATTTTTTATGATATTGTAGAAGCTGATTTGCCCTCAGATCGAATATTAATTGATGAGTCGACACTATATAATAATATAATCTTGTATATTGAATCTCCAGAGCGTGAGGAAGTTTATTACCATAATTATACTAACCCTACGACTTATCGCGATTACTCATCATGGCCAATGTATTATCTTGTTTATGATAATGGCGATATGGAAATGCTGCATTCAATTAACTTTACAGAAAAGATTTCTGATTATTACGATGTCTTAGCTTTCTTGAATGCTCACAAAGAAGAATTGTTGCATAAAGTCAGCAATGATTTTGTTTGGCCATTTGCAGATGACATTGATCATCTATATGAACTACAAGGGCAGTTTGCACCCCAGATGATTGCGGATGCTAAGGCAGCTATGATGCGTGCGGAGGAGAGTTATGCACAAGTTGAGGAGAAAGATACAAATTTTGAAGCAGCAACAGAAATTATTGAGGAAATGCGCATCTCTTACGAAGCATTAATCCAACGTTATAACAATGCTTATTCAGAAAGTCCAACATTTAACTTTTATAAATCAGATGATTTAATAGAACTGGGAACTACTGATGCATTGATTGAGATGGTAAAAGAAGTAATTGACACACTCCCTATAGTGGTTCAGAGACGTCTGTCTAATTTCTACTTCGTACCAAAAGATGAAGTGACTAATGTCATGGAAAATTCTTCTATTGATGCTTATGTGAGGCCGACTGGTGTTATCTATTTTGATGGGGAACTAGGATTAGGTAATGAGGCATTAGTTTATGCTATGATAGCTCATATTATTGATTTTAATTCATACTCACCCACTTCCCTTGAGTATACTGAATTTACTAGTTTTTCCACAAGTCCGGAATGGTTAAAAGTACATAATAGTGAGTGGTATAAATCTAAAGATTCAAGTTATTTTTATAATGATTCAGTAGCATCTTTTGCGCAAGCTTTTGCAGGCTATACGTTAGAGAAATATATGGGAATGCAAATGAGTGATCAAGGTTATGTGGACGAAGATATTGCAAATCGTCCATTATCAAAAGCGTATTTTGATGATTTCTTTGAACGTCATGGTTTTAATGAATAATAGACAGTATGTATATGAGGATAGCAACTGCCCAATGGTTGCTATCTTTTCTTATGGTATGAGGGGTTAAAGTTTGATGTTGATTCTATAGCTTTGAGCTTCACTCAGCTTATTATTTTCGAAGGCGGTGGTCGCTTTCGAAGCCTCACGGTTGTGAGGGCTTTTCCAGCTCAACCGGCTAGGGTGTGACTAATTCGCTACGCTCAAAGTCATACCAAGCTACGCCGATTACCCTTATACCGCTTTGCAAAACAAGTCGCTGAGTATTTCAACAAAAGCATCTCTATAGTATAGAGTTAAAACGGTTAAGCGAAATTTAAGGGCCTCGAAATCGTCCGAAGTACTTGCGCGTAATTATCAGATAATATAACTATTGATGAGTGTTTATATGCACGCATTTTCAGATGACTTAGATGAAATTTATCATCTGTCTAAAGGTTTCCCGACGTCAATCTTTGCTGATGGGAAAGCTAAATTGCAACGTGCCGAAGCGATTTTCGCGAATATTCCGGAAGATGATGAAAATTATGATGAAGCTTTGGCTCTAATGGACCAAATTAGCTTTAAGTATTTTGTCCTAGAAGGTCGTTATAACAACGCTTGTGGCGCTGACTTATACTATGATTACTTTGTTTATGACAATGTGGAAGATCAAGAGCGCGCATCAGAGTTGGTTGATTTTATCGATGCTAGCTTACAGAAAATGCCGCTTGACTTACAACAACGTCTATTCGATATTCGTGTCATCCGTCATGATGAACTTACTGATAGAACTGAAGACGAAAATCTGATGGCAAAAGCTTATTCTGAACGTATTCTTTACTTCAGTGACCAAATTGAAGATGATCCAACGTGGGTATACTTCATGGTTGGTCAAATTCTAGATTTAAGTACTTATATTCCGAAAGACACATTATATGAAGAATATACAAGTTACTCGCTCGCTGACGAATGGCAAGCAATTCATAACAATGAGTGGCTTGATGAAGCCAATGAGGATGCTTGGACAAATGATTCGTTTAACTCATTTAGTTTTGCTTACGCAGCTTATGCATTGCAAAAGTATGATGACGCACAGCCTAGCGATTTCGGACACGAAAACATGGACCTGACAGAACGACCAGAAACACAAGCTTACTTCGATGACCTATTTAATCGCCTAAGCTTCAATTAAACGAATAAAATTAAGACTGCCTTTCAGTGCGAAAAGCAGTCTTTTCTTAATTTACCAGTATAATTAGTGACAAAAAATGGAACATACGTTTTAAAAAGTGATATAATTATTATAAAATGAAATTCATATATAAGGGGGACCGAAAACTAATTAAGGATAACTGACACCATGGACAATAAACGAAAGGACAAATAATATGAAAAATAAGATAATAAAAACTATTTTAGCAATATGTTTAGTATTACTTTGGTTACCCACTTTAAATGTATCTTCTCAAACAGAGTCTGAGCAAAAATATGGTGAAGTTGTTGCGTTGCTAACCGAATTGACCGAAGATAAGCTTAATAATCTATCAGAGTATGAATTAATCTCTATGATCGTATACTCCATTAATGAAGGAATTGAGGAAATTCAAACTTTAGAAGATGATGAAAGTGTAAAAGTAGAATGGATTAATGAACTGGAAAAAGAAGGGCTTTTAAGAATCAAAAATATACTATTGGAAATAGATGGTGAAGAGATTATAAAAACGTCGAATAATGCTGATGGTAGTTTAAAAGAGGACATACCTAGAGAATTTAAAAATGCATTAGGTACAGCAGAAAGTTATCTTAAATTTATGAGTTTTTCAAAAGAAGGCTTGTATGATCAGTTGATATTTGGAAAATATCCAGAAGATGCTGCAGAATATGCAGTTGAAAACATCAATGTCGATTGGAATGAGAACGCATTAAAGAGCGCACTCAATTATTTAGATTTTATGTCAATTTCAAACGAAGCTCTATATGACCAATTAATATTTGCAGGTTATACGCCTGAACAAGCTCAATATGCTATTGATAATTTGGATTAAATTTTTTTTATGGCGATTCAATTGTTTATATTTTTAATTATAATTAGGGGGAACTTTATGAAAAAAATATTAATTATCTTTATTGTTTTTCTGTTTATTCCTATTTCGATTCGTGCAAATGCTAATGAAATAAATCCTAATCTAGAAATTAGAGAATTTCTTCAAGACAAAAAGTGGATAGCTTATGGAAGCGTAGAAGTTAAGGATGAAAACATTGACTATGTTGTAAACTTCGATCAAATAGATTTAGAGTCTAATTTTCCCAAGTATATAGATATGCTTGTAAAAAAAAATAAGGACAGTATTGAAGAAAATCAACAATTAATAGTTGATAATAATGAGATGTACATGATTCAAGCAAGCACTGAAAATAGCGATGAATATTTAGAGTCGTTTCAAATAGGTACTTTTGATACTTCTGTTGCAGAGGGAGATGTTTATATAGTTAAAGAGTATTTACCAAAAATCAAGTTGATAGACTCTGAACAAATAGATGAAGATGGTTCAAAAAAAAGAGTTGTTTTGTATTATTTAGATCAAGTTTTGTATAAAATAACAAAAAACGATGAAGAAAAAAATAATTTGAATATAAAAATTTATGTCCCAAGTGACGATTCGAAGTTAGATGATTTGAAATTAGCAATTGAATTTTCATCAACGAATGAAGTGACGCAGGAAATTAAAGAGTCGTTTAATTTTGAAGAATACAAATCAATCGATTATGTAAATATAATGAGAGACAGGTCTGGAAAACCAGGATATAAAGATACATTTTATGCTGAAGTATTACAATACGAGGAAGGATTACACACTGCAGTAGCTATTTTTAAAAAGGATGGAGACCACAACCAATTATATTATGCAGTATTTAACTCTCTTCCTAAATATAGATTGGTAGAAGGTGATAACGTAGATGTCTATGGTACGCTTGATGGCTTATACACTTATGAGACGGTGATTGGTGGATCAAATACTGTTCCTAAAATTACAATTGATAGAGTTCTTATTGAAGGAATTGATTATTAAAACGATATAGATAGAATAAGAAGTCGAGGTGTTAATCACTCCGACTTCTTTTATTTTTAAACGATGAAAAAGTCTATCAAGCAACAACTCATAAAGTGGAGTTTAGTCACTGGTCTACTTGGGATGAGTCTGCCGTTTACTCCGTCATTTGCGATGAATACAGTAGTCGCTGAAGAGGCGCTTTCTACAAATGAAGTAGCAGAATTTTTAGTCAATGGGGAGGCCATCGATACAGAAGCTACGATGTATCCAAGCGTCAGCTTTGACATTGTGGACGCAGAGTTACCAGCGGATCGAATTGTAGTGGATGAAGCGAGTTTATATAGTGATGAGCGACTGTTTATTGAAGCGCCAGGCCGTGAAGAAACTTATTACCATAATTTTACAGAGCCGACGACCTACCGAGATTATTCAACTTGGCTAATGTATTACATTGTCTATACTAATGGTGACATGGAAATGTTGCATTCGATTAACTTCACCGAAGAAATTTATGAGTTTTATGATGAGCTTGCTTTCATGAATGCCCATAAAGAAGAACTACTCCATAAGGTAACTAACGACTTTGTATGGCCATTTGCAGATGACATTGATCATTTGTATGAATTACAGGGACAGTTTGCACCGCAGCTGATTGCAGATGCAAAGGCAGCAATGATGCGTGCGGAAGAAGTGTATGCGACGATTGGCGAAGAAGATGTGAATTATAATGGCGCAACGGAAATTATCGAACAGATGCGCATTGGTTATAGTGCCTTGATGCAACGCTATAATAACCGTTACAGTCAGACGCCGGCTTTTAATTTCTATAAATCAGAAGAGTTAATGGATGAAGCGCTAGCGGACGATTTAATTGTTATGGTCGAGGACGTGATTAGGACATTACCAGACGATATCCAAAGACGTTTGTCCGATTTTTATTTCGTGCCTAAGGGAGAAATAACGGCTGTTATGGAAGATTCCTTTATCGATGCTTACGCTCAACCAACGGGAGTCATCTATTTTGGAGATGATATCACGACCAATGATATTGGCTTGGTCTATCATGAAATCGCCCATATTGTCGACTTTGATGCTTATGCGCCAACGTCTCTAGAATATGAAGCCTTTACTCGTTTCTCTACGAATCCAGAGTGGCTAGAAATTCATGAAGCAGAATGGGGCAAACCAGATCAAGCAGACTATTACTACAATGACCCAATTGAATCTTTTGCCCAAGCTTTCGCTGGTTATACATTGGAGAAATACCAAGATAAGCAGATGAGCGAACTGGGTTATCAAGATGATGACATTGCCGATCGTCCTTTATCAAAAGCTTACTTCGACGCTTTTTTTGAACGACATAACTATAATGAGTAAATTTTAAAGTACGCATTAAATTCTAAAAACTAGACAAGTGATAGACGCATTTTGTGTCTATCACTTTTGTTTGTTCCGAAGGTTTCAAACAAGTTTGATACAAATAACCTTCTAGAGGGCTTAATAGTCGCAAATTATAATAAAGATATGATAGGATAAAAATGAATAGACGACTTTATGTTGGGATGGCTTAAGTTTAGATACTTTAAAATATGGGAGGAGATTATGATGAAAAAATTGATAGCTAGTAAGAAGTTGACGTTAACTTTAGCGATGAGCTTATTAGGCGCTAATTTAGCCTTACCTTCAGCTATGACCTATGCCCAAACAGATGAGGCAGCGATGGAAGCCTGTCCATTGCTTGTGGATGGTGAAGAAATTGATACAGAAGCGACGATGTTTCCGACAAGTTCTTATGAATTACTTGATGCAAATTTGCCGGCAGACCGTGTCAGTATTGACGAGTCGACCTTATTCTCTCAGGAGTGGGTCATTGTAGAAGACGGATCACAAGAAGAAACTTACTATCAGAACTTTACAGACTTAGAAACTTATCGTGACTATTCTGTATGGCCGATGTATATTCTGACTTATGACAGTGGCGAGTTGGCCTTATTAGCACCGATGAATATGTCAAACGCTTTATCCGAGTTTTACACAATTGTTGATTTTTTAACGGCTCAAAACGAAGACTTATATCATAAGTTAATCAGTGATTACATGCATGCTTTTTCTGATGACTTAGATGAAATTTACCGCCTGTCTAAAGGATTTCCTACAGCTGTTTTTGCTGATGGAAAGGCGAACCTCTTGCGAGCAGAGTCTTTATACGCTGACTTATCGGAAGATGATCCTGATTATGAAGAAGCGACAAAATTGCTAGAACAAATTCGATTCAAATACTTTATTCTGGAAGGACGCTACAATAACGCTTGTGGGGCTGATTTATACTATGACTACTTCATTTATGACGATGTCGAGGATTCAGAAAGAGCCAGTGAATTAGTTGACTTTATCGATGCTAGTTTGAAAAAAGTGCCACTTGATTTACAAGAACGCTTATTTGATATTCGAATCATCCGTCAAGATCAATTGAATGAGCGAACTCAAAGAGATGATTTGTTAATGAAAGCTTACTCAGAACGTATATTATATTTCAGTGAAGAAATGGAAGACGATCCAAGTATTGTCTACTATCTAATTGGACATATCCTAGACTTAAGTACTTACATGCCCGAAGATACGAATTATGAAAATTATACAAGTTACTCACTGGCTGACGATTGGATGGCTATCCATGACACAGAATGGCTCAATGAAGAAGATGAGGATGCGATTCTCAATAATCCTTTCCACTCATTCGGACAAGCCTTTGCCGCTTACGCGCTCCAAAAGTATGACAGCGAACAAATGAGTGATTACGGATATGAAGGTTTAGACATTACGGATCATCCAGAGTCAGAAGCTTATTTTGATGATTTATTCACACGTTTAGAATTCAATTAATCGGAAAACAGGCTGCACTCTTTAAAAAGGGGTGCAGTTTTTTTGTGCTATCAGGACATAGAAGCCTAAGTTTGAGTGACCACCCGTTTGAAAACACATGATTTACGCCCACAAAAGTATAAAGACAAGCTGCTGTTACTCACAGCCCTTCGAGACGAATTGCCAAATGTTTAACTCTTTCTAAATCGTGAGGAACGTCAGTGAGAGTTATAGCGCGTGAATGACAATTTCTGGCAGAATGGCTGCTTCTTTCTGGTCGGGCCACTACACTAATACTAAAAAGCACGTCACCTGTCTACTAGCACTGCGTTAAGTATGTCTGATACTGGTCCTATTTTGTTAAAAGAAAGCGCTTAAAAATCCCTTAAGTTTTACAAAGTAGAGTCGTAACTTTTGTATCACTTCTTGATTTCTTATAGGATTAAAATAAGAAAGACAGACACAATATTCGATTAGAAAAGGAGTGGAGTAAAATGGTTCAAGAATTTGTTTATGGCGTTTATCGTTCGTTGAATGAAGCGGAGGCGGTAGTGGATGAATTGACTGGCAAAGGGGTCAGTCGTAGCGGAATTAAATTATTGGCGAGCGAAGATGTGGTTAATCATGCACAGACGATGACACATATTGAGTCGATTGATAATTTGGTGGAAAAAACAAGTCATTGGTGGGAAGGCTTATTGGATTTCTTTAGCTTTGATTCACAAGATGTCAACAGAGGTGAAGCAGAGCGCAAGATTGATTTTTCAGGTTACAAAGACAACATTGAGGCAGGCGAAGTGCTAGTGGTTGTTGATGGTACGTTCGAAGATGCGGCTTATCATGTCAACTTAGGGGCAACACCTACAAAGACAGATACCACAGTCACAAGCGATACCGTGGACCATCAGCCGCGCGATTTTTCTGAAGAATCTGTCGAAACTACGATTGAGGAGGACTCAACCGATGATGTGCTTATCGTGACATCAGATGAACCTTTAACGGACTCGCCAGAGGCTTGGGTCACACAACCACCAGAAACACCATTGCCAGATTCTCCAGCGGATGTGACGTCTGATGAAACACAAACAACTGGTGAAGTCGACACAGATTTACCAAACAATCTTTATAATCCATTATCAGGAGCGAGTATGGCAGATGAGCCTGGTGTTAATATTGAAGAGTTCGAAAACTTAACGGAAGCAGAAGTCGATCAACTGGATAGAATGCCAGAAAATTCAATTGAAACAGAGGCTGAAGAGCTTGGTCTGAGTGAAGCCGGTAATGAAACATTCACCGAAACACGTGTCGAACGTGAGGCGTTAGAAGCTGAAGCAATCGATACAGATAGGGTGGTAGATGAACCAACAGACCATTATGGCGATCCGACGATTCATCAGGAAGAAGTGGAGCGTAATACGCGAGATTTTAATAATTTACGTCATCCGCGTGAGAATATCACTCCAACTGATGTTCAACAAACCTTAGATGAGATTCGTGATCCTAAATAATTAACTAAAAAATAACCGTTTCGAAAACATCATGTTTTCGAAACGGTTATTTATATGGCTGTAATTAAAAGCCGTGAATAATTGTTTCTCTCACACTGTGAGCACAAGCACTGATGGCACCGTTAATTTGCTTGTAGGGAACGAGTGTATAATTCAAACGGTGAAGCTTGCGATAAGGTGAAGAATTTTCTGCAAGACTATTATTCAGAATATCAGTAAATTCTGGTGTGTTAAAGAGTGTGCCATGAACATAAATATGATTAATATCAATCATCATGGTCAAATTTTCCAAGGTGATCGCCAGATATTTCATCGCATTCTTGATAATCGTCATGGTCGCATCATCACCTAAACGGTAAGCTTTAATGAAGGCATTCATATCAATTTGCGATTGATCTTTTACAATGTTATGAAAGAAAGAATTGGCGGACACTTCATAAATCATTTTTGATTTGCGAAGAATTGCTTCCTCGCTCGAATAAGTATGCAAGCACCCCCTCTTGCCGCACGAACAGACCTCACCTTGTGGATTGGACGTCGTATGGCCTAATTCAGCGACGTAAGGTGTTTGGTTTTCAACTAACTGGCCATCTTTCATATAAGCCGTCACAATTTTATTGCGGATATGTAAGAAAATAAAATCATCTAAAGCAGTCTCAGTTGAAAAAATGCGCTGTGCAATCGCCAGTGAATTCGTTAAGGGTGCGAAGTAGACTGGCAAATCAACCGCATTTTCAAAGTCAGTCAGATTAAGTGAATTCCAGAAAGGGTGGTCTGTAACAAGCACTTTATTTTCACTGTCCAGAAAACCCGGTAATGAAAAGCCAATAGAGGTGAGTGTAAATTGAGCGTGTTGTTCACGGAAGCTTGCTAAGGTATTTAAAATCCTCGTCCAAGTGAAATTCACGTTCAGTTCCTCTGGTGAAAATTCAACCACCTGCTGTGCAAAGACAGTTCCTTTATTATCAGTAATACACATGCTGAAAAAATTATGATAAAATTCGATACCTAAAAAATAGGCGTATTGAGGTGTGATATCCAAAAGAATTTTCTTTCGTCCAACATGATAGTCATCTGTATCTTCGCCAATTTCATAAATAACTTTACGATCAAGCAGATAATGAGTGATTTCTGTCATGGTAGCGGGAGTGATGCCAAGCTTGCGTGATAACTCAACCCTAGCAATCGGGCCATTCGCATAGATCTGATCAAGAATCATAGCGCTTTGTTGTTTCTGTTTCTTAGTAAGCATTGTAATGTCCCCCTCGTGCCATTAGTGAATGATTTAATATTTATATTACATCTATTAAACAATAAGACGCGAGATGGTTGCAAGTTCTGATTGCTAGTGATTTCTTTAGCTAGCTATAAGAATTTATAATACGTCTCATCTTAAGGTTTACTTAAATATTGTAACTATCCTATTATTATAGATTAAAAGCAGGAAAAATGCATTAAAAATGCAAATTTCGATAATAATCTCTTTACCAAAAAAGCGCTGTTAATCCTACGGTGCCATTCAAGGAGGAAATATTGAAACAGGTTACAGACCCGCCGCACGAAGGAAAAACAGTTGTCTAACCAAGCAAGGAAATTGCAAGCAAAAAATATCTTCTCTATACTTTAATTAGACGTAATGAAAGCAAGGCGCTTGCTTTCAATCTGTGTATGGAAACGAAATAGGAGGAATTTTGTATGAAAAAAAGTAACTTCAAACAATTGGTGTCCTTGAGTTTATCTGCGAGTTTATTTGTCGGTGTCTTTGGCACGGTAGTTATGGCACAAACTGACTCATCAAAAGAGAGTACAGAAACAGAAACTGTCATAAAGGATGAAGAACATTTCAGCCCTTTAGCTGAATACTTAAACACTGCCATGGATTTATTCACTGAAGAATTTCCAGACGCAGAATTAATTGAAATAGACATCGAGTTAGAAAAAGAGGGTCACTATGACATTCAATTGACTGGTCAAGATAGTCAACATGAATATGAATTAGATTATGACACAGAAAAAGAAAAAGTAATCGAACGTGAAACGGA
This sequence comes from Fundicoccus sp. Sow4_D5, assembly GCF_052116365.1. Classification (NCBI taxonomy): domain Bacteria; kingdom Bacillati; phylum Bacillota; class Bacilli; order Lactobacillales; family Aerococcaceae; genus Fundicoccus; species Fundicoccus sp. Sow4_D5. The sequence goes on from NZ_JBQKLF010000005.1 coordinate 151,715, forward strand.
CCGAGAGAATGACAACGAACGAGCCTTACCATTAGATGACTTATTAAGTATCGATGAAATTAACGAGATTGCCTTAACTGAAGCAGGCTTTGGCGAAATAACCGAATGGACATTAGATTGGGATAATGATGAGGACGATGATGAGGGCCAAGCCCTTGTATGTTGGGATATTAAAATAGAAGATAAAGATTCTAATCGCGAAGTTGCTTTAGAAATTGCTGCGTTGACAGGAGATATTCTCAGCATTGAACATGATGATTAAATCACAAGATAGCCTTATTACAGTCTGGCTAGTAAGGCTATTTATATGTGTATGACGTTAAAACTAATCGGTAATCGTCATTGTAAAGATGATTAGAACATTATAATTAAAACAGAATATATTCAGAATAAGTTTGACAAATAATTCACAAACAGTTATAATAGGGTTATAGTCAGTTAGAAGTCATTCTACTGATTTGTAAATCTCTCTCGTAGGTTCTAAAGATTTACAGCAGCACTCGGTTGGTATTCGACCAAAATTTCCCAATCACTAAACTCCCGACAAAATTTCGAATACCAACCTTTTATTTTTAGTCGGGTCAATGATTGTTCCGCCCATTTGGGCGTTTTTTTTGTTTTTCTGGAGAATATTATTGGGCTGCGAGCTTGTGAGGAAAAGGGGCGTGAAGGAGTGGCTTATGTAGTGTCTGGCTGATGGAGTTTCGAAACTCACTTGTCGAGACATGCCACCTCTTGATTCCATAAACCTCGCACAAGCAGTCCACCACTGGGTAACAAGCACCTTGCAAAAATCTGTGTGAGTGGTAAACTAAAGTGCGTTGTTCGAGTGATGATCGAACGGCACCACGACACTTCAGCAGAGTACTTACTCTCTTCCTTTGGTCGTGGTTAGTAATAGGTGTAAACACCTACAAAGGAGAATGATAAATATGACAAGTCATCATCAAAAGAGTAGTTACGCGAGCTCTAATGCGCAAAGTTTGGTGAAAGCTGGTTTAGTGGCCGCTTTATACATCGTCTTGACGCTGCTCGTTGCCCCAGTCGCATTTGGTCCCGTTCAATTTCGAATATCAGAAGGTTTGAATTACCTAGGCCTTTACAATCGTCGCTATATTTATGCGGTCACAGCCGGAGTGTTCCTCGTGAATTATTTCCAATTTGGGCCAATTGATATGGTTGTCGGAAGTGCCGCAACCTTTGTCTTCCTATGGCTAGGCCGTTGGACTGCCGAATGGCTCGTTAAGTTACTGCAAAAAACTGGTCGCTTGAAAGCTGATCCTATGATTATTAAATACATTGTGATGGCAATTGCCTTTGTTATTCAAATGCTACCGATTGCTGCCATGTTATTATTTGTTGGCGCGGAAGCTGCCTTTTGGCCCGCTTATCTTTCCCTAGCAATTTCTGAAGCAGCTGCTATGTTAGTCACAGCATTCGTCATGTATCCACTAAGTAAACGCGTTGATTTTGAAGCTTAAGTAAACAAACTCACTCCTGACTTTGCTCAGGAGCTTTTTTTATAATAAAACAAATGAGCAACTAAAGGTTGATTTACCTAGACTTTAGAATCCTTATTCGTGTTTTTAATTACTGGCTTGGTTAGAAAGTGGGGTGGGGTACTCTAAGCGTCTGACCTGTAAGTTGTTCAATCGTGCCAACCTTGCGAGAAGAGGCGGCTCGTTCTTTGAGAAAGCAAGCTTCAACTTCAACAATAACGGTCTCGATCCTCTACTCAACACAAGATTGCCCCTAAATAAATTGTTATGATGCTCCCACGACCGGCACCTTTTTCTTTCCTAGCTTATTTTTTATTTTCTTCGTTGCGACGTTCTTTTTTTATTCGAAACGACCGGCAATAATCTGCTGTTTAATGTAATTAAACCAGCAGAAAACATAAGCAAGCCGCCAAGTTCTTCAAGTTTATTACTATTCATAACATTGTCTTCATAGGTCTGAGAACCGTATAATTGAATTAGATGGAGGATGTTTTAGAAAGTATTGAAACGGAAGTTATGCTAGAATAATCTACTTAAGTCGAACAGGTCAGTTATTTATTCTATGTCTTTGATGGATCGGCCGGCGACAACACGAGCCAACACCATTTGGCAGAAATTATTGTCTACTTTAGAGATGACCATTTAGAATATGTAGGCTTATCGAGTGTCACAATGAATTTCAATGCGAAAAATGTTTTATCAGAAGAAGATGCGATTAGCTATAGCGAACCTGGCAAACGCCTTGAGCAGCTAGTGTCTTTAGCACCAGTTTTCGCCGGCATCAGTCACAGTCGCTTTAAAGGCGAAACTTATACGAGTTTATCCTTCCGAAGTTTTGCAGGATTTGATGACATGATGTATGAATTTTCGCTATTCAATCAACAACATGAAGTCGTTTATCATTTCATTGTGAATAGTTCAAGCTGCAGTGAGCAACCGTCTTCTTACTTGTTTAATCTCAGCCAATAATTTCACAATCAGACGGTCGAAAAAGAAGAAAGGTCAATGAACGATATGACCGAATCAGCTTCTTCGGATGAAGAATAATTTATTATACATGCTTTCAAGCGACTCGCCCTTTAATGTAAGCAAGTCGCTTTTTTTTTAGTTAGACAATCCAAAATCGGGTGCCAAATGAACCTACTGGCACACTACAATAGCCAAGCGGTTCATGCTTGATCTGTTGGCGGATTATCCGTCCTATTGTGTCCAAGGGGGTTGGCATTGCGTCGGACTTCTTAAGTGGGGTACAATGGAGGGAACAATACATAAGTAGGTGTAAAAGATGTTAGAAAATAAGAAAATTGGTTTGTTTATTACTGGTGGCATTGCGAGTTACAAGATGGCCGAGTTTACGAGACAACTGATAAGAAAAGGTGCACAAGTGCGTGTGGTGATGAGCCAGAGCGCACAAGAATTTATTACGCCCCTGACTTTGCAAATCTTGACGAAGCATCATGTGCTTGTAGATATATTTGATGAGCACGATCCAACGAGTGTGCAACATATCGAGCTGGCCGATTGGTGTGATTTAGCGATTGTAGCACCGGCGACAGCAAATGTTCTTGCGAAAATGGCCAATGGTTTGGCGGATGACATTGTCAGCAGTGTGCTCTTAGCAGTGCATTGTCCACGTTTAATTGTTCCGGCGATGAATACGAATATGTACCATAATCCAGCAACACAGCGTAATCTTACTCAGTTGGCTGCGGACGGTTACACGGTGATGGAACCTGATACGGGCTTTTTAGCGGAAGGCTATGTCGGTAAAGGGCGTCTGCCAGAACTGGAAAGAATCCTTGAGAAAGCCGAGATGGTCTTGGCGCAAACAGAATTGCCACAAGTTTTAGCAGGAAAAAAAGTACTCGTTACGGCTGGCGGCACGATTGAGCGCATCGATCCGGTTCGCTATATTTCGAATGACTCCTCTGGCAAGATGGGATATGCGATGGCGCGTGCGGCGACTTGGCTCGGTGCTCAGGTCCAGTTGGTGTCGACCAATAAAAATTTAACACTACCTTTAGGGATCGGTGTGACTTATGTTGAAAGTGCCAAGGATATGCAAACGGCGGTTGAGGCGGCTTTCGAGGGACTAGATTTTGTGGTCAAGGCGGCGGCTGTCAGTGATTACCGCGTCGCGAATTCCCATCAGGAAAAGATGAAAAAATCGGACACCGGTGACGAAAGGACCCTCGAATTGGTTGAGAATCCGGACATACTGGCTGGCTTGGGTGCGAGAAAAACACATCAAACTTTGATCGGCTTTGCGGCTGAAACTCAGAATTTGTTGGAATATGCGAGTGCCAAACTGGAAAAGAAAAACGCTGATTGGATTATTGCCAATGACGTGTCGCAAGCAGGCGCTGGCTTCAATGTCGACACGAATCGCGTGACAATCCTTGGCAAGCACAATGAAAAGCGAGCTTTGGAACAATTATCGAAACTAGAAACAGCCCTTGAAGTCTGGAAAACAATTACGGGTCTAACCAAAGCTTAATTTCTAACAGATAGAAAATATAAAAAATGACAAAGTAAAAGGCGCTGCGAAGCGCTTTTTGTTTTGAATTAAAAGTTAATGAGTATAAACGGTTGACAACATTAGAATTTAATGATAAATTCTACTTGTCAAAAGAAGTTAGGAGGAAATGATTATGAAGTCTATGACGAGTGCAGCTTTCTTTACATATTTTAACTACTTTTACTTTTATTTTTATAACAGTAAAAGTGATTTGTGTTGCACTCAAATAGGACCTTTTAACTAAACATTTCTGACTAACTAGCCCCTGCAGTATAAGAGGCACTTATCGAATGTTACTTTAAAAGCCTAGCAACGCTAGTCACACACCGTGATTAGTGGGGCTAGGTTTTTTTGTATCCATTAATCAATCGGTCGCTGACGATGTTCTAAATTTGAGGAGGAAAAAATAATGATTATTACATTAAACCCATTAACTAAAAAAATCGAAGTTGAACAGATCTGTAGCCAATTGAAGCATTTAGAAATCGAGGTCAATGAATTACCGCACCGTCCGGATATTTCTTTATTGTTGTATGGTGTGATTACGGAAGACAAGTTAGAAATTATTCGACGCTTGCCAAGAGTGGTTCGCACAGAAAACATTCAAATGCCTTACCATCGTGCGAGTAAACAGTTGCATCCTGAAGCGAGCATTATCCAAGTTGGGAATGTGAAAGTTGGGGGTGGACATTTCGCCATGATTGGTGGGCCTTGTTCAATCGAGAGTCCAATGCAGTTACAAGAAACGGCTAATTATGTACATGCAGCCGGAGCCAACATGATTCGAGGCGGAGCCTTCAAACCGAGAACATCGCCCTACTCTTTTCAAGGAATGGGTCAATCTGGTTTAGAGTTATTGAGTGAAGTTGGCGAGGATTTAGGAATGCCAGTGGTATCGGAAGTGATGTCGATTGATCAAATTGATCTGTTCGACAATGTCGATATGTTTCAAGTAGGGGCACGTAATATGCAAAACTTCGACTTATTAAAAGAGTTAGGAAAAACAAGTAAGCCTATACTGCTGAAACGTGGTTTGTCAGCAACCATTCAAGAGTGGTTAATGAGTGCCGAATACATCATGTCCGAAGGAAATGAACATGTGATTTTATGTGAGCGGGGGATTCGAACGTTTGAAACGATGACTCGTAACACTCAAGATATATCAGCCATTGCAGCGATTAAGAAGTTAAGTCATCTACCAATTGTGATTGACCCAAGTCATGCGGCTGGTAAACGCGATATGATTGAGTCACTTGCCTTAGCAGCGGTAGCAGCAGGTGCAGATGGTTTAATTATTGAAACTCATCCACATCCCGAAGAGGCTGTGTCGGATGGGGAACAGTCATTGTACCCAGACCAATTTACCGCCTTGACTGAAAAGGTTTGGAAGTTACATCAATTCATGAAGACTTTATAAGACGAGGATAGCCAATCGATGATTGGCCCAAAAATGAAGGAGGGTCACACCGTGGAGAAAATTCGTATCCCGATTGAACAAGGTTATGACGTCTTAATTGGTCACGGCTTACTAGATAGAGCGGGGGACTTAATTAAAAACCAAGTGCAAGATCGAAAAGTATTGCTCGTGACAGATGAGCATGTAGCTGAACAAGGCTATGCATCCAGAGTCACTCATGCTATCAAAAGTGTGGCTGAGGTTATTCACGTTAAAGTCATCCCTCCTGGAGAAAAGCAAAAGTCGCTGTCGAATGTAGAAGAATTAGTGGAGATGTTGGCTAGCTTAAACTTTTCAAGGCAAGATTGTCTGATAGCCTTAGGCGGTGGTGTGATTGGAGATTTAGTTGGGTTTGTCGCAAGTATCTATTTGCGTGGCATTGATTTTATACAAATACCTACGACTTTATTAGCGGCGATTGATTCGTCTGTTGGCGGTAAAACGGCCGTCGATTTACCGCAAGGTAAAAACTTGGTAGGGGCCTTTCATCACCCAAGTGTTGTTTTATGTGATGTTGCTACGTTTGAAACCTTGCCTGCAGCAATTTTTGAAGAGGGTTGTAGCGAACTGATTAAATATGGAATGATTATGAAGCCAAGTTTATTACAAGAGCTGATGTCTAGAGAGCAACCACTGACAGCACAAGATCCAGAACTAGTGCGCTTAGTAAAAACTTGTGTTGAAATGAAAAGCTCTGTCGTTGTAGAAGATGAATTTGATCAAGGCTTAAGGCAATTATTAAATTACGGTCATACTCTAGGTCATGCATTGGAACAAGTTAGCCAGTATGAAATTAGTCATGGGCGAGCAATTGCGACGGGCATGCAGCTGTTTTTGCAAATGGCGATGCAAAGAAGAGAATTGCCACCGGATTACTTGACTAACTTCACACAGTTACTAGATGATTATCATTTATTGGAAGGGCCGTATGTTTATTCGGCAAAAGACTTAAATCAAGCCATGTTGAATGATAAAAAAAGGCGCAGGCATACAATGACAATAGTCTTACCAAGCGAATTTGGGCGCTGTGAATTGATCGAGTTGCCAGTTGTGGAATTTAGTCAGTGGTTTGAAAAGGAGTGGAATGCGGATGTGTCAACAAAGAATTAATGGTGAAACGAGCCTCTATGCGGTAATCGGCTCACCGATTAAGCATTCTCAGTCCCCTTCGATATACAATCAGGCCTTTAGTCGCTTTAAAATCAATAGTGTCTATCTCGCTTTTGAAGTGACTAAAGAAGACACACAAGCCAGTATAGCTTCGCTTAAACAGTTAGGCGTTAAGGGCTTGAATATCACAATGCCCTGTAAAAATGAAGCCTTAGCCTGTGCGGATGAATTGGATGAAGCGGCCAATTATGTTCAAGCGGTCAATACGCTGGTTTTAGAAAATGGGCGTTGGAAAGGTTATAACACGGATGGGATTGGCTTTTGGTCGGCAGTCAAAGCGAAAGGTTATCAGTTAGTTAAAGAAAAGGTGTTGATTTTTGGTTCAGGTAATACGGCAGGCGTTCTGATGGTGCAGGCAGTTCTAGAAGGGGTTCAAGAATTGGTAATTGTTGGCCGTGATCTGGAACGGCCATTGGTAATTAAAGAGCTGATAAATAGATTGGTGAAAGATTACGGTGTGCAAATAAAGCTGGTTGATTTATCGAACCGGCACTTTCTTGAGAGGGTGCTTTTAGCTAGTGATATTGTGGTACAGGCTACGAGTGTTGGTATGGCGCCAAATTGCCAGCAGACTATTCTACCTAAAGGTCTGTTGTTTAAAAAAGGGGCTTTGGTGTGTGACATTGTTTATAATCCTTTGCAGACGGAGTTTTTGCGTGTGGCCCAAGAGCAAGGCTGTGTGACTTTGCATGGTTTACATATGTTGGTGGGACAGGCGGCGGTGAATTATGCTTTATTCACGTCTGGAGAGTTGGATGTTGAGTGGGTGCTGGGTGAACTTTTAGATTAGGGGGAGTAGTATGTTACGTTTTATTACAGCGGGTGAGTCTCATGGCCCTGTGTTGACAACGATTATCGAGGGTTTACCTGCGGGGTTACCAATCAGTGTGGAGAAGATTAATGTGGCAATGGCGCGTCGCCAGGGTGGTTATGGGCGTGGCAATCGTATGAAGATTGAGACAGATCGAATTCAGATTACGTCTGGTGTGCGTCATGGTTTGACTTTAGGCTCTCCGGTGACGATGAGTTTACCCAATAAAGATTTTAAGAATTGGCAGAGTGTGATGGGGATTGAACCTTTAGAGGATCCACGTGCGAAGTTACGTCGAGCGGTTCATCGTCCGCGTCCGGGACATGCGGATTTAGTGGGTGGGATAAAGTACCACCATGCGGATTTACGGAATGTCTTGGAACGTTCGTCTGCACGCGAGACGGCGATGCGGGTGGCATTAGGCTCGGTAGCAAGTCAATTGTTGGAAGGCTTGGGCGTTGAAGTGGCAGCTTATGTACGTGAGCTTGGTGGCATCGTCTGCGAGGCGGATGTGGCTGAGTTGAGTTTGATTGACTTGCGTGAACGTGTATCGAAATCACCTGTGATGATGGTGGATTCGGCTCAAGAAGCGGCAGTGATGGCGAAGATTGATGAGACCAAGAAAGCGGGTAATACACTGGGCGGTGTTGTGGAAGTGATTGCGACGGGACTTCCGGTTGGGTTAGGAAGCTATACACAATGGGATAAGAAGTTGGACGGTCGTTTAGTCCAAGCGATGGTCAGTATTAATGCCTTTAAGGGGGCTGAGATTGGCGATGGTTTTGAGTTAGCCCGTCGTTTTGGTAGTGAAGTGATGGATGAGATTGCTTATAGTCCAGAGCGAGGTTTTTATCGTTTGAGTAACCACTTAGGTGGGATTGAGGGCGGAATGACGAATGGCATGCCGGTGATTGTGCGTGGTGTCAAGAAGCCGATTCCGACTTTATATCGTCCGCTGCAAAGTGTGGATATTTATACGAAAGAAACTTATGACGCGAGTATTGAGCGTAGTGATACGACGGCGGTTCCTGCAGCCAGTGTGGTGGCTGAAGCAGTGGTGGCGCTAGAGCTCGCCCAAGCAGTACTGGAGAAATTTCCACATGATAGCTATGGGGAGTTGAAACGCGCGGTGGCAGCTCACCGAGCATACAGCAAGAATCCGGATATGTGGCAACAAATTGGTGAAGGGGATGTAGTAAATACGGATTGGGCCGCTCACGCAGATGCCAAGGCTGATAAAGAAACTCAGCGTGCCACAAGAAGTGCCAAGGTTCACAATAAAACCCAGGCGCAAAGCCAAGCGAAGCCAGCAAACAAAGCTGAAACTAGTCAAATGGTATTAGAGGAAAACACTGAAGACAAGGAGTCTTGAGCGATGACAAGAAAACTAGAAAATATGGGGAATGGATCGACTACCAGGCAGGAAACTAATCAAGCAAGTAGTGGCGCTTCTGGAAAAACGGGTAAACGAGTCAATCTCACTAAGACTTCGATTACGATGGATGCCCCCAATACAAAGGGTAGAAAATTAAGAACACATTTGGCAGGTATCCAAACCCGTTTGACGGTACCAGGCGATAAATCAATTTCACATCGCAGTATTATATTAGGTTCAATAGCTGAAGGGCAAACACGTGTGACAGGTTTTTTAAAAGCGGAAGATTGTCTGGCAACGATTGCGGTTATGCGCCAATTGGGAGTGGAGATAAACGAAGAACTTGAAAGTGATGAGATTGTGATTGAAGGGCGTGGTTGGTCTGGTTTGACAGCCTCCAAGCAGCCATTAGATTGTGGTAATTCCGGTACGACCATGCGTTTATTAACGGGCCTTTTGGCTGGGCAACCTTTTGAAAGTCAATTAATTGGAGACGCCTCCTTGAATCAACGACCGATGGGACGCGTGATGGAGCCTTTAGGAGCAATGGGTGCTTCACTATCGGGTTATCTTGAAACCGAGCTACCGCCTTTAGTAATTCAGCCGGTCGACAAGTTGACGGCGATTGACTATGAAATGACGGTCGCGAGCGCCCAAGTGAAGTCAGCCATCATGTTAGGCGCTTTGCAAGCAGAAGGCGAAACGACCATTATCGAGAAAGTTTTATCCCGTAATCATACGGAAGAAATGTTGCGTTTATTTGGAGTCGATGTGGAGGTTAAGCGTAAAGCGATTCGCATTCGTGGCGGTCAGAAACTCACCGGGCAAAGGGTTGAGGTGCCGGGAGATATTTCGTCAGCTGCTTACTTTTTAGCTTTAGGCTTGTTGCTTCCAGAGACGGAAATTAAGATTGAAAATGTCGGCTTCAATGAGACGCGCTCGGGTATATTGGACGTCATACAGGCGATGGGAGGCGATTTGAAAATTGAGCCGCGTGATAATGGCATTAGTGCTGACTTAACCGTTCGCAGTAGCCCATTGAAGAACACGGTGATTGAAGGCAGCATCATTCCACGCTTGATTGATGAATTGCCAGTGATTGCTTTAATGGCGACCCAAGCCAATGGTGTCACGATGATTCGTGATGCCGAAGAGTTGAAGGTCAAAGAGACGGACCGCATTCAAGCAGTTGCTTCTCAACTGAATGCGATGGGGGCCAACATTATACCTACCGAAGATGGTTGGTTAATTCGCGGTCAGACTGACTTGCAAGCGGCAGATGTGAACAGTTTTGGCGATCACCGTATCGGCATGATGTTACAAATTGCGGCTCTTTTAGTTAAGGAAGGAACGGTTCATCTAGCAGATGCTTCTTGCGTCAACATTAGCTATCCTAGTTTTTTTGACACGATTGAAAGTCTGGAGAAGCCGAGCGAGGGGATAAAGTAAAAGACTGCGAAGGTGGACTAGAACCACCCTTACGTAAGAGTTCCATTGATGTGTGATTTATTCATACGACAGAGAAATAGTAGAATTTCGCACGCAGCACAGGCAATTAATGAAGCGGCCCTGTTCCAACAAATTCTAAAGACCGCTTCATAAGCAAACACTAGAAAGGAGAAGGAGCAAATGATTTTAGTTGGCTTTATGGGTGCCGGTAAGACGACCATTGGACGCTTACTGGGGAAGAAGCTAGGATTAGCCTTTCTTGATTTGGATTCGGCAATCTCTGACGAAGCCGAGATGACTATTCCAAATCTTTTCAAAGAAAGGGGCGAAGCCGGTTTTCGTCAGTTGGAATTGGAAATTTTGCAGAAGCATTTGGGCCAGGCAGGCGTTCTGTCGACAGGTGGTGGCTGTGTGGAGACTGAGTTGGTGCGTGCTTTGTTGAAAGAGCAGGCGAATGTTGTGTATTTGGCTAGTAGTTTTGACTTGTTGTACGGACGCATCGTCAATGATCCATTGGTGTGTCGGCCGATTGTTAAGCAGAAAAGTCGCCAGGAGTTAGAGGCTTTATATCAGCAGCGGCTGGTGTTATACGAGGAAGTGGCTGATGTGAAGATTGAAACGGATGGTTTGAGTCCTTGGCAAATCGCGGATTTGATCAAGTGCTTGACTTCCTAAGCAAAAAATAATCATATGGAGTTCTTGCAACGGCTTTCTGTGATATAATGTGACTATTGAAAAAGTGAACGTGCCAAGATCTTGTGGCAAACGCACTGAACACAGGAGGAAGTTATGACGCTGAAAGTTACAGAGCTATCTAGTGGTTACCGTCAGGTACCCGTCTTGAAAAATGTAGATTTTGACATTGAATTTGGCGAAATCGTTGGACTAATTGGTTTGAACGGTGCCGGAAAATCAACTCTTTTAAAAACAATTTTAGGTTTATTGACACCACAAAAAGGCTCGGTCTCGATTGACGGCAAGAGCTTACAAGCGGATCATGCGGCTTATGCCAAACAGTTGGCCTATATCCCAGAAACACCTATCTTATATGAAGCGTTGACTCTAAAAGAACATTTAGAAATGACTGCTTTAGGGTACGGCATACCGATAGAGACAGTGATGGAAAGGGCCGAGCCTTTGTTAACATTATTTCGTTTAGATAAACATTTGAGCTGGTTCCCGGCATATTTTTCTAAAGGGATGAAGCAGAAAGTGATGGTTATTTGTGCCTTAGTGACGGACGCACGCGTTTTGATTATCGACGAACCTTTCTTAGGACTCGATCCATTAGCGATCAAACATTTCACGCAATTATTAAAAGAGCGGGCCGAAGCTGGCAGCGCGATTCTATTTACAACCCACGTCCTAAGTATTGCGGAATCTTTATGCGACCATTTTCTAATGTTGCAAGCAGGCGAGTTAATTGCCAGCGGTGACCTCACACAGATGCAGGCGCAACTTAAACGACCAGATGCTAGCTTAGACGAATTGTATGTCATGATTGCTGAAGAGGGCTTAGCGGCTGAGGCGGGTGGCAGCGTATGACAAGTTTAGCGCAACTTTGGCAAAAGCGTTTCGCGCAGTTTGCCAAAGAGTTAGGCAAATACGGCCGCTTAATTTTTAACGATCATTTCTCAATTATACTGTTTGTCATATTAGGCTTTGGTGCATTCTTTTACCGCGAACAACTCGTTCGTTTGCAAGCCATGGACACAGGAAGTATTCGTTTGCCGATTATTGTGATTGCCGTCATCATTTTGGCCGTCTGTTTTCAATTAGGTAAACCGATGTGGCTAACGAAGGACTCGGATAAAAGTTACTTATTTGCTCGCGGCAAAGAGTGGCATGCCTATTGGCTGAAGGGCACACTCTTGGCAGTTATTCTGCCTGTCATTATTTTACTGGCAGCAGTCGTATTACTGTCACCATTTATCAGTTTGGTGACCTCGTGGTCTAGCGAGCAATTGTTACTTCTATGCGTTTACTTAGCGCTGGCTAAAGTTCTCAGCTTTGTGTTAATTTACTTAAATATCTTTACCTTAGGCCTAGGGAAAATCCAACAACCCTTGAACCAATGGCACCACAGCTTGGCTTTTGTGCTAGTCTTGACAAGTAGCTTTTTATTACCATCAGGACCTTGGCATATCTTAATGTTTGGTATCGTGCTAATTGGCCTAAGCGCTTACGTTTTGTGGGCGTTGACTCAGCGTGAGCAACGTTTAATCCAATTTGAATATGTCATCGAACAAGAAACGGCCCGCGAATCGACCTTCTACAAATGGATCGCCATTTTTGCAGACGTGCCACATTTGGTCCCCTCTGTCAAACGACGCGCCTTTCTCGACGGCCTATTGGAGAACCTAAGCAAACGCCTAGCCAACCGAGGCAGTTATATGTACTTACGTATGCTGTTTCGCAACAATGCCTATAGCGGCGTTTGGCTACGTGTGATGTTATTTATCGCTGTTATGCTCCTTTTAGTCGACCAATTATACATGGCCATGATTTTAGGAGCAATCGGCCACTTACTAACCGTCGTCCAATTGGTGCCGCTGATTCACTACTATGACGCACACCCATTCCAACAACTATACCCAGTACAAATCGCCAAGCAGTATCAAGCCTTCCAGCCAACGATGATGATCATATTTATCATTCAAACCGCCTTCTATGCCCTGGTCTGGAGTTTCATCCAAGGCTTTAACTTCACGTGGTTACTGGTCGCCGGCACGTGGTTAGCGACCGCCGCTTTATTGACTTACTTTTACATCCCGCTCTGGGACCGAAAACAAAACAACAAACACTAATTTATTTAGAATAACTACGACAGATTGCTTGCACTTTCCACCCACGCCCAGCAGCGAAGGAGAAAGTGTTTTTTTTGTTTGGTCGAATAAGCGAAAGACTGGTCTTTTGAAGGGGCGACTTCGGTGGGGCAAGCTCGTCGGCTAAGCCACTATGGCCTGTTAGGCGCCTTTGCAAGCCGAAAACTTCACAAAAGAAAAGGCATCCTTACAAGGTAATTCAAAGCGATAAGTGCATTTAAGTGAGTTGATTGAAAGCAATTGATATACTATAACTAACAAGTAGCGAGAGCTGTGAAGGAAGTTTCTGCTAAATTTGTCTACCTTTGAGCACGGAACAAAGTGAAAATATTGAAAGCTATAGTCGTCCGCCCCTCAACACATTCATAAGGAGGCAATAAAATGAACAAAAGATTGAGACCGTTAATTAGTCAGTCTGTGTTAGTTGGTTTATTAGTCTTGGGACATACAGCGCCAATCGTGGCTGCTGAAACAGAGCATTATCTGGATCCGCTAATCACAGAGGAAACAATAGAAAATGATGCGATTTGGGCTGCTTATCAAGATTATAAACGAGGAATTGAGCAATTTAACTTGCACGATATGGCATCAGAGGAAGTGACGGGTACCTCTTTAAGTGAAGTAGAAGAATTTGAGGCAGCCGTTGAACCTACTTTTCATCATCTGAGCGAAACGGAAAGTTACTTAAGTTATATGTATGAGAGTGAAACGACAAATAATCCCAACGACGATCAACCAGTGTTGGGTGAGTTGTTATTTTATTTTATTGATGAAGAATTATACTATACAGGCATTGGCTCCCTAGATTTAGTGATTAACAATGATCAGTTGTTGCCGATGGGATTAGACCAAGAGTGGTTGGATACGAAAAACTCTTATCATCTAATGGTTGAGTTTGGTCCACGCGTGTTTGGCTTATCTCAAATGGTTTATCAAGGCGAGGACTACTATCAAGTCTTGCTACCGCAAGGTGAAACGACAGAACAGATGTATGCACAATTTATATATATTTACCAAGATCATGCGATTTTCGGTTATCAAATTGAGTTAGAAGAGATACTCGATTCTCCTCAAGGTGCGATGAAAGATCTCTTTGTTGAATTGACTGGACTTCTTAATGAGTAATTATCGAAAGTGGGATAAAGTCGATTTCAACGGCCTTTCGGAGTGGTTTTTATGGAGCCATTGCGGTTTAATGCTCATTATGTAACAAACTATTCATCTAGTGTTAATATTAAATAGATAGTTGGCTTCATTCAAAAATCGTATTATATGGACAAAATATGATTTAAGGAGCCTTGTATGTTATTGCTTCAGAAATTTCACGGTTATCAGTTGTTGATTCCTAATCAATATCATCAGTCAACATGTTTAAGGTCCTTTGCCACCTTGGAGAAGTGTTTCTATCTTGAGGAACATCCCTTGTATTATCAAAAAGCGTTTAGAAATTTTACGATCTATTCCAAGCCAGAGTATTATGAGTTGCGAATGCGAGGTTGCCTAGTTTTAAAAGCTGACTTGGCGGTGATAGATCATTGGCTGTATATCGAAGCAGATAATGATAATAGCCAGACGATAAGTCAGCTACTGGTTGATTACATTCCGAAGCGCTCGCCTGTTCGGCGCCTAGTCGAAGAGCGCAGTAATGACTTTTTTTCGTTAATGCCTTTACAATGTATCCACCAGTTTTTAGTTGGAATCAGCTTCAGGGAGTTTAAAGAACAAATCAATTGGTTGACGCGCGTAACGTCATTGACTTATTTAAGTTCTGCACCAATAGTCAATTCTCATCAATTATCTGGTTATTATGCGGGCTTTCGCTTGAATGCTGACTGCCAACAATTTTTACTCAATCAACAGGTATATTTTTATGAGGAATTGGAACTGTTCGATTGGTGGTTATTAGCCAAATTACCTTACATGTGTGAGAAAAAAGTAGCAGAAATGCAGGGGCTTTTTTATGAAAAAACGGGCTTTGAATTGGTGTTATCATCGTAATCACAAACTTGTCTATTATTTTCATTCAATCGTTTTGGTGTAACTATCCACAATTGTCCTTTATAATTGAATTAGTAAGTTAGACATAGAGGCATAAAAAGCTTAATTTAAAGGAGAATCATTTATGAAAAAGACATTGAAAAAATTAGTAGTGACTGCATTAGCAACCAATATGGCACTTGTCGCTTTACCAGTTGCTTCAGTTTGGGCACAAGATGCAGAGGAGACGACGGAAGAGGTTTCCGAAGAAACGACGGAAGATGCACAAGCAGAAGCTGGGCATCCCTTAGCAGGCGTATTAACAGAAGCCTCGGCAGAAAACTTAGCTTTATTAGATGCATATGATGCTTACCAACAAGCTTTAAGCCAATTTACAGTTCAAGATGTCGCTGTTGGTGATGTGAACGGCACTTCTTACCAAGAAGTAGTCGACAGTTTTGAAACAAGCGTTGAAGGGGAAGAGTTTGAATTAAGTGAAACTGAAAAGTATTTAAGTTATACATTTGAGATTGATGAAGTAAGTGAGGCGACAGGCGAAAACAAGGCCTCAGAGTTAATCTTATACTTTAGCAATGACACCTTAATGTATATTGGTATCGCGACATTAGATATGGAAATCTATCCAGAAGATGTTTTAGCTGAAGATGAAATTGAAACATGGATTGCTGATCAAGTAAATGTTCAAACCGTTGCGGATAGACAAACACGTATCATGGGATTGTCTGAAATGGTTTACGAAGGTGTGACTTACCACATGGTCTTCTTACCAACAATCAGTGGTGAAGATGAAATCTTTGGTGACTACATGATTATTTCTGAAGACGCTGTTTATGACAGCTACCCATTAGGTATTGAGGAAGCAATCGAAAGTCCTCAAACAACCATGTTAAACTTATTCAGTAACTTCTTTGGCTTCTCGGAAGAAGAAGCACCAGCTGAAGAAGAAACAACTGAAGAAACAAGCGATGAAGTACCAGCTGAAGAAGAAACAACTGAAGAGGAAACAACTGAAGAGGAAACAACTGAAGAGACAACTGAAGAAGAAACAACTGAAGAGGAAAGTGCTGAGTAATTTTACAGCATTTAAATTCATAAAAGCGGCTCACGTCATGTGAGTCGCTTTTTTTATATTATAAGGATTAATGGACGGAAGTTTGATTTATCATGCTTCAGATTACTTGTCATGGTTGGGACTAAAATTATAAGAAATCCGAGCATCACAAAGGAGTTTAGAGTCTACAAGCAATACAAGGCAAAGTCGCCGTGTCACCTATACGACACGTGCTTTCCATTACCTTAAACGGCGTGTCACCACATGACACGTGCTCTTATACTATTATTCTACGTATCCTGAGTAGTTTTATAACATTTCAGGCAGAAATAACTGCTAAATTAAGACTAATTATCCAAAGTCGCCGTGTCACCTATACGACACGTGCTTTCCATTACCTTAAACGGCGTGTCACCACATGACACGTGCTATTTTACTATTATTCTACGTATCCTGAGTAGTTTTATAACATTTCAGGCAGAAATAACTGCTAAATTAAGCTTAATTATCCAAAGTCGCCGTGTCACCTATACGACACGTGCTTTCCACTACCTTTAACGGCGTGTCACCACATGACACGTGCTTTCCACCACCTTAAACGGCGTGTCATCACACGACTCGTGCACCAAAGTCTAGTCAAAGATATTCCTTCAATATAAAATCTTAAAAGAAAATGGTGTCCTTCGTCACGACACTGCCCCGATTAAAGCCAGCTGATAGTCTTAAATAACCGTTAAAAACGTAGTGACTGACCCTTTCATCTTTTCCCAAACCTCGTAATTAGCACATAAGAACGGGTTCGCATTTTAAACAAGCAGTGGATCTTCCAGAACAAACAAATTGGCTATCGATAGTCAATACAAATTCCGACAGCGAACTGCTCAAAGAGCTATTCTGTCGAGAGGCTTGGTAGGGAAATTATCGTTCTAAAATTTACTGCTGTGTAATATATTCAGAATAAACACTTTATAAAAAATATCAATTTAAAGTTTGCTCATAAAGACGCTGACGCAATTATTCAAAGCTGTCATTATAAAATTATTGAATGATACTTTAGAATAGCTTGAGAAAAAATCTGTTTAACACACAATATGTATGCTAATATAAAGGTGTCATGACACTATATGTTGTGTTGTGAGAAAGGTGGATGACTCAATGTCAAGTTTAATTAAAGAGAATAAAGCGAGTATTTCGCAAGAACTAAGTATTCAGGTGATCAAAAGAGATGGGCGTCGTGTGCTATTTAATCAAGATAAAATAAAGCGAGCGATGATGAATGCAGTGGTTGAGGTTTATTCAACAGTGACAGAAGAACATGAAGAGCTTTTGACCGCAATGACGAAACAAATCCAACAAGATATCGCTAGCCGTTATACAAGGGATATAAAAATTTATGAAATTCAAAGCATTGTTGAACATCACTTATTAGAAAGTGGACTCATTGAGGTAGCCAAGGCCTATATTCGTTATCGTACAGAACGTGACTTAGAAAGAGCAGAAGCTTCCAATATAAATGTTCGCATTCAAGCGCTTCAAGCGAATGAACAAAAGGTTGTGAACGAAAATGCGAATAAGGATAGTCGCGTGTTCAATACTCAAAGAGATTTAACAGCCGGAATAGTCGCAAAATCTATAGGACTGACTATGCTACCGCCACATGTAGCCAATGCACACCAAAAAGGTCAACTACATTATCATGATTTAGACTATCATCCTTATGCGCCAATGAGCAATTGTAGTTTAATTGATTTCAAATCAATGTTCGAAAAGGGATTCAAAATAGGCAATGCCGAGGTTGAATCGCCTAAATCAATTCAAACGGCCGCAGCGCAAATGGCACAAATTATTGCCAATGTTGCAAGTAGCCAATATGGCGGTACTAGTGCGAATCGAGTGGATGAAGTGTTAGCCCCTTATGCAGAACTTAATTTACAAAAGCACTTGGAAATAGCAAGTCACTGGATGGAAGATTCAAAAAAACAAATGGCCTATGCAGTAGAGCGAACGAAGAAAGATATCTATGACGCAATGCAAAGTTTAGAATATGAAATTAATACTTTGTATACCTCTCAAGGACAAACGCCTTTTACAACATTGGGCTTTGGGTTAGGAACAAATTGGATTGAACGCGAAATTCAAAAAGCAATTTTAAGAGTTAGAATAACAGGATTAGGGACAGAGAACAGAACAGCTATTTTTCCCAAATTGGTTTTTACTATAAAACGTGGTGTGAATTTGCAGCAAGTTGATCCCAATTACGACATCAAACAATTAGCGATTGAGTGTGCAACCAAAAGAATGTACCCGGATGTTTTAATGTACGATAAAATTGTTGAATTGACGGGAAGTTTTAAAGTGCCGATGGGCTGTCGTTCTTTTTTACAAGGCTGGCGAAATGAAGATGGGCAAGAAGTTAATGATGGGCGTATGAACCTCGGAGTGGTGACCTTGAATTTACCTAGACTGGCCTTAGAGGCTAATGGTAATCAAGAAACATTTTGGCAACTATTAAATGAACGTCTTGAAATTGTAGAGGATGCCTTAGTTTACCGTGTGAACCGGGTGAAGGAAGCAAAGCCAGAAAATGCACCTATCTTATATATGCATGGAGCGTTTGGAGAGAGGCTTAAGCCAAATCAAGCGGTGGATGACCTGTTTAAGAATAAACGAGCAACGGTATCTTTGGGTTATATTGGCTTGTATGAAGTCGCCACTTGTTTCTATGGAGCAGCTTGGGAAGAAAATTCGATTGCCAAAAACTTTACGATTGATATTTTGAAGACGTTAAAAGCAAAAGTTGATGTCTTAAGTGAACGACATGGCTATCATTTTAGCGTGTACAGTACGCCATCAGAAAGTTTAACTGATCGATTTTGCCAAATGGACCGAGAGTTATTTGGTGTGGTAGAGGACATTACAGATAAAGAGTATTATACGAATTCCTTCCATTATGATGTTCGCAAGACTCCCACACCCTTTGAGAAAATATCTTTTGAAAAAGACTATCCTCAATATTGTAGTGGTGGCTTCATTCACTACTGTGAGTATCCAAATATGCGACAAAATCCTAAGGCCTTAGAAGCCGTTTGGGACTATGCTTATGATCGAATTGGTTACTTAGGAACGAATACGCCAATTGACCATTGTTATGAATGTGACTATGATGGTGATTTTGAAGCAACAGCTCGAGGCTTCCAATGTCCGCAGTGTGGCAATCGCAATCCAGCAACATGCGATGTTGTTAAAAGGACCTGTGGTTATTTAGGCAATCCTCAACAAAGACCTATGGTCCATGGACGTCATAAAGAAATTAGTGCTCGCAAGAAACATATTTAGTCAAAAAAAGGAGAGACAGACATGAGGCATCCTAAGGCGCAAGAATGGTTAGCGCAAGAGTGGAGTCAAGGTAAAATAGCGGACTATAAGCCTTATAATTTTGTAGACGGAGAAGGTGTGAGATGTAGTCTCTATGTCAGTGGCTGTTTATTTGCATGTGAAGGGTGTTATAACCGAGTAGCGCAAAATTTTAACTATGGCACGGTCTATACTGAAGCTTTAGAACAGCAAATACTAAAAGATTTGGCAGCACCTTATTGTCAAGGCTTGACACTGTTGGGGGGCGAACCTTTTTTGAATACTCAAATACTTATTCCTTTATGTCGAGCGATTCGTCAGGAATTTGGAAACAGTAAAGATATTTGGTCTTGGACGGGTTATTATTGGGAAGAGATGATGCAAGAATCACCAGATAAGCTGGAATTGCTCAGTTTAATTGATGTGTTAGTCGATGGGCGGTTTGAATTAAGTAAGAAGGATTTAAGCTTACAATTTCGAGGAAGTTCAAATCAGAGAATTATTGATGTTAAAAGTAGCCTTTGGCGGGATGAAGTCATCTTATGGCGCCAAAGCTCAGGCGAAACCTATAAATAAACGTTAGTGAATTCTTTTAGACAAAAAATGACTAATATCCAAACGCTGAAATCACTTCAGACACGTTTTTGTAAATTGAATTATGCGAATTGAACTGTTATATTGGTACTATGAAAGATTCAGACTCAATCTATTTAGTCTGTCTTAATAAATGATTTAAAACTGTATCAATGTGAGGAGTATTTTTAATGGAAATTAACGAGACATTATTAAAAGAACTAACTGAAGTTAACGGTATCGCTGGTAACGAAGGTAAAGTAAGAGCACTATTCAAAAAAGAAGCAAGCGACCATGCGCAAGAATTTGTTCAAGATGGTTTAGGAGGTATCTTTGCAAAGCATACAGGAAATGCGGACGGTCCACGCTTAATGTTAGCGGCCCATATGGATGAAGTTGGTTTTATGGTCAGCCAAATCACAGACAAAGGTTTTATACATTTCGTAACCATTGGTGGTTGGTGGAGTCAAGTAGTACTCGCGCAACAAGTGACACTAACTACTCGCGAAGGAAAAGAATTCCGTGGGATTACAGGTTCAAAACCACCGCACGTTCTAACAGCAGAAGCGCGTCAAAAACCAATTGATATCAAAGATGTTTTCATCGACTTAGGAGCAAGCTCAAAAGAAGAAGTTGAAAGCTGGGGCATTCGTCCTGGGGATATGATTACCCCTTATATTGAATACACTCGTTTAAACGAGACCCCCTTCTTATTATCTAAAGCATGGGACAACCGTATTGGTGTCGCTGTCGCTTTAGAAGTTTTAAAAGAAGCAGCAATTAATGGTCATGAGACGGTACTTTATTCAGGCGCAAACGTTCAAGAAGAAGTTGGTCTACGTGGCGCTAAAGGGGCGACTTATTTAATCGAACCAGATCTAACCATTGCATTAGATACAGGTACGGCAGGTGATACACCAGGGATGACAGCTAAAGAAGCTGACTCGGTTTTAGGTAAAGGCCCACAAGTGATTGTTTATGATGCGTCAATGATTGGTCACAAAGGTTTTCGTGAATTTGTGGTAGATGTGGCTGAAGCAGAAGGCATTCCATTCCAATATACATTCATTCCTGGCGGTGGAACAGATGCTGGAGCACAACATCAAGCGTTAAGCGGTATTCCATCAATTGCGATTACGGTGCCTGTGCGTTACTTACATTCACATACCTCTGTTATTCATGAAGATGACTTTAAAAACACTGTGAAATTAGTGAATGCGATTGTTCGTAAAATGAACAAGCAGGCATTAAAGCAAATTCGTGAGAATGTTTAAACAGCCGTCTCTGATACATCAAGTCATACGTCAGATTAGACGAATATTTCAAAAGGAGCGAATTGAATGAAACTACGAATAATCGGTTGTGCCGGTGGTTACCCATTAGGAGAAAATGGGACGTCTTCTTATTTGCTCAGCTCGAGCGAAGGAGATTATCACGTCTTATTAGACGCCGGAAGCGGCTCTGCTTTAGCAATTGAAAAATACCTCGATGTTAATAGCCTAGACGCAGTTGTGCTTTCACATGATCATCCGGATCATGTGGCAGACGTCGGGATTTTTCAACATTTATTTTTATTGAAAAAACCCGCCCCTCAAACGACACCTATTCCCATTTATCATTTCCCGGAGTCAACATTTGCCCCATTATTAGTTGATGATGGCTCAAGTTTAGCGAAACCTTATCAACCAAATGGTGTCTTGAAATTAGGACCCTTTGATTTCACTTTCATTAAGACGGTTCATCCCTTGGAATGTTATGCGATGAGAATATTAGAAAGAGAAACGGGTAAAGTCATTGTCTATACGGCAGATAGTGGTTGGTTAGAAGCAATGATCGCTTTTGCGAATGAAGCAGATTTGTTAGTGGCTGATTGCAACTTCTCAAATGAAGTCGGCCAAAACGATAAACACTTTACTGCGGAGGAAGTAGCTCGACTGGCTAATGAAGCGAAAGTTAAAGCGCTAGTTCCCACTCATTTACCACCACAGGCTGATAAAGGTTTAATTATTGGTCAAGTAATGGAGGATTTGAACGCTAACATTTCACTTTTAGAAGCTTATCCAGGCGCTTTATACGAAGTGTAAGCGCGACTTTCGGATAGAAAGCAAAACCATTTTTTTGGACAGAGGCTAGAAGTAGTCAACGGAGAGGATTGGAATAGATGTATTTTGTAGATAATCAGAATAATTATGATGCGAGTGTCAACATCGCAATTGAAACCTATTTAGTAGAGAACCGTTTAGTGGATGAGCCGATTCTGTTGTTTTATATTAATGCCCCATCAATTATTATCGGCCGCAACCAGAATACCATTGAAGAAGTTAATCAATCTTATGTTGAAGCCAATGATATTACGGTTGTTCGCCGCATGTCAGGGGGAGGAGCAGTCTATCACGATTTAGGAAACTTTTGTTTTTGTTTAATTAAAGATGACGATGGCTCCTTTAGAGACTTCGCAAGTTTTACTCAACCAATGATCGAAGCCCTTCGTAAGATGGGAGCGACAAGTGCCGAATTAAAAGGGCGTAATGATTTGTTAGTTGATGGACGTAAATTCTCAGGAAATGCGATGTATGCCAAGAATGGCCGTATGACTGCGCATGGAACGGTTATGTTCAAGTCAGAACTAGATGAAGTGAATAATGCCTTGAAACCTAACAAAGCAAAGATTGAATCTAAAGGCATTAAGTCCGTTCGTTCTCGTGTGACGAATATACTGCCATATGTCGATGAGCAGTATAAAGAACTATCGACTGAAGCTTTCAGAGACATTATTTTATTAGAAATCTTTGGTGTTGAGAAACGTGAAGACGTGAAAGAATACCATTTAACGGAAGAAGACTGGAAGAAAATCTATGAAATTCGGGAAGAACGCTTTGGTAACTGGGATTGGAACTATGGACAATCACCAAGTTTCGATATCCAGAAAAGTCATAAGTTTCCATTTGGTTTAGTTGATTTCCGCTTTAATGTTAAAGCAGGTAAGATCACTGAAGCTAAAATTTTCGGAGACTTTTTCGGTTTAGGAGATATTGCTGACGTTGAGAAGGTGTTAGTAGACACTAAGTATGACCGAGCATCTGTTAACGAAGTGTTCAATGGAATTGATATTAATAAATATTTCGGTAATGTGACTCAAGATGAATTGGTCGATTTAATCTTCTAGTATATACAAAAAGCTGTGGCTCAATTTGAGTCACAGCTTTTTGTATATACTAGATAGTTAGACTTTCCTTCTATAATACATCAAGAAAGTTAGGAGGTGATTTATCTAACAGGTGCTTCAGGAAACAGTTGTTGTAAAACTGGGATTCCTAACAAACGTGGTTTGCCTTGTTCTGGGAATAAATGAATCATGATTGCTGGGTTAAAGTTGGCTTCAATAGCCGCGTAGTCATTCTCCGATTGAATAGGGTGTGAGAAGTCCTTGATGATTAAGTCGATCCCGCAGAAGTTAGCGCCTAATGCCTTGGCACTTTTGATTGCTAGGTCTTTGTAATCTTGATGAACTTCATCAGTACGATCAATGGCAAGTCCGCCTGTTGAAATATTACTATTCTCACGTAAGTAAACGACTTGATCTTTGTCAGGAATCGAATCAAGCGATAACTGCTGAGCTTTTAATTGTAATTGCTCCAAACGGCCTTTGCCAATTTCTACTAAAGGCGCACGGTGATTCGAACCACGTAGTGGATCGGCGTTCACACGGTCGATTAATTCTGAAACGCTCGAGTGGCCGTCTCCTTTGACTTGAGCGGGTTGGCGTTCGCAAATTGCATGGACTTCGCCGTTTTGGACATAGAAGCGAAGTTCGGTTCCAGGGACAAATGCTTCTATAAGAACAGTCTTATCTTCAGCGAATGCAATTTGTAATGCTTCCTCATAGTTTTCACGACTAGGATGAGCTTTGAAAATGCTGATACCAATACCATAATTCGTATTCTTAGGTTTCACAACAAATTGTTCAAAACCTATCAATGGAAAATATTGAGAAGCTTCTTCAAAGCTCGTGAAGCTATCCCCAGCAGGGACATGAATCCCGTTTTCTGATAAGATTTTCTTAGTAGCGACTTTGTTCTCCATAACGAAATAACTGATTTGTGTATCGAAGGACGTCATGTTAGCATTCTTGACTAATTCAGAATGACCGTTATACGATAATCTGACTAAGTTTTCAGACGCATCTAATTCTTCAATTTCGATACCTGCTTTCATGGCATAAGTTAAAAGATGTTGTGTCGAAATTTCATAATTTTCGAAACCGTGTAAATTGTATGGTCGATCTAGATAAGATTTTTTATGTTGACGGGCTAAGTCTAAGCCGTACTCTAAGAAGTAATCTTGCGCTTTGACGCCTTTAGCTTTCGCTTTTTCTTCTATCTCTAAGATGATTTTACCACCAAGAGTTAATTCTGGTGTTTCAAGTAATGGGATTCTATCAGCTACAATCTTTTCGAAGAAGCCGTCAGTCAATTGTTGTTCATCTAATGTGCGAGCGATCGTTTGCATTGCAGTTAATAATTCTAGACCTTCTTCTTTATATGCCAAAGGTGCCAAAGAGTCTGTAGCGGCGACGACATGATTCATTATGTTGCCTAATTCAACCTCTTCATCTCGCTCAATCTGTGGAATATACAACATTGTAAGGATAAATAGTTTGGTAAAGATAATATCCTCACGTGTTATTCCATAAGGGTCAAGTGGGTTTAAATCAAAGTTACGAAACTCGATGTACTTAATACCATCTGTAATTAACTTACGGTATTGTTCTTGACCTCTAAAACGTACATCACGGTATAGTTCTTTTTCTAAAGAGAGTTGTCCGCTTGTTACAGCTTTTTCTACATCTGTTACAAATGCTTCTAATGAAGCATATGAAATAGATAAATCGGGATCATTTTGGTAGCCGTATTGACTCTGTCTGAATGAACGCATGGTTGATTCTTTTGGTGCTCCGAATAAATTGGTTGAATAGTTATCTGCCAAATATGGTGTAGCCCCCAAGAAGTAAGTCAGTAACCAACGATAACGTAAGTAGTTGCGTCCTAAAGTTAAGTAAAGGTCGTTCGTAACTTCTTTAATAGACAAGTTTTGATTCAATTCAGAAACTTTTGCTTCTATAAGAGCGGGGTTAATCTGGAAATTATAGTGGATGCCGCATAAAAGTTGCACTGGCTTACCATATACTTCTGCAAGATAAGCACGATACTTATACTCATCTGGATTTTCTAACTGAGCAATTTTGATGACGTCTGGGTCATCAGGTAAAAGACCAGGACCACTGAAAGGCCAGAGTAGTTCATCGTCGTGCTGTTCTGTCATAGTAGTCTGCACAATTTGATGACTTGCTGCTAGCCATTTGATTGCTTCTTTTGCTGTCTTCACTGGGGGAGTAATTAACTCTAATTGACTATCAGCGAAATCAGTTTGAATATAAGGTTGTTGCGTGCGAGTACCCCACTCAGCAGAATGTGGGTAATCGGATAAGTTGCCATCTTGTTTCAAACGTAATGATTCTTTCTCTAAGCCAATTGTACTTTGCCATAGACTACTTAAATCTTTTAGTTGAAACATTGGGTGATTAAGTTCCATAAATGCCTCCAACTACACGCATGAATTGTTGCTTCATGGTGAGATATTATTACTGATTCATAGTATAACTGATAATAGAGAACAAACAAACCATTTTAATAATGAATTTACTAAAGAAATGTTATAGGAAAGCTTGATTATAGTAGCTTTGCCTCCAAAGCAATAATAATATTAATAAAATATCAAAAATATGTTTGACAGAAGGAACAATCCCATGTTATATTATTCCTTGTCGTCACGAGGACATAGAAAAACAAAGCAACTCACGACGAAAAATAATTTTAAAAAAGACTTGACTTAAATGTTAAGTAAATGTTAAGATTAAGACCTTGTTGAAGAAGCAACACAACAAGTAAACAAAAAACATGAAACATTAAGACGAAAACATTTTTTTAAAAAGTGTTGACAACATAAAGGGATTCGTGTTATCATATAGAAGTTGTCGCGGTAAGGAACGAAGCGTTTCCAAAGTGACACAAAGCTCATTGAAAACTAAACAAAGATAAACACCAAGATGTGTAAGAGTTTATTGGCTACGGCTGATAAACACAACCGAATAAATTTCGAGACACTGGATGACCA